>JANNTN010000162.1:0-12968 GCA_031394445.1 Anatilimnocola sp. | reverse complement strand
GAGCTTCCAAACTCCGGGCAAGTCGTTTGGACCGACGCACTGGTGGAGGTTGCGTGAAGTATTCCGAGGTAGCAAGGAAACTGCAAACGCTGGGATGCCATGAAGTTCCTCGGAAAGTGAGCGGCTGGCATCGAAAATGGCGCAATAGCGCCAATTTGAAATCCACGGTAGTGCCAGATTGGGGGTTGGACACGATCAGGGCAGTTGTTCGCCAGCATGGATTGGCATGGCAGGATTTTGCCTCGTCGTGAATATCACTGAGCGTCTGCATTCTCCGAGCCATCGCTCCTGGCTCGAATCACCAAATCGCCACCCGGTAAAACGACAAATCCATCCCTGAACTCTATTTGCCGAAATCGCCAATGGCGTATGATTTAGTCGGAGGACGAAATCGTCATGACCACTGCTATCATTGGCCCACACCAGGGCATTTCGGTTTCTTCCGCGCGGGAGAGATTCTGTGCGGAGCTGTTTGATACGCTGTGGGATCGGTACCGGCAGCGAGTGGCGTATGTGCAGACGTATGAGCAGGTGATTAAGCAGGGAGGGGCGACGTTCGTTAACGATCATATCGCGTTTCGGACGTTTGCGACGCAGCATCCGTTGGCGGGGATGGCGTCGATCTCGCGAATTTTTGAGGCGCTGGGTTACCGGGCGGCGGGCAGCTACCACTTCGACGACAAGCAGCTTTCGGCGATTCATTTTCAGCACACGAACCAGCAGTTTCCAAAATTGTTCATTTCGGAGCTGCGGGTGCCGGAATTGCCCGCTGACGCGAGGACGATTATCGAGCGGACGACGAGATGCCATCGGCCCGCGATTAGTGTCGATGCTTTGGCGGCTCTGGCCAACTTGGATAAAGACGAACAGCCCGCGGCGGAGCTGCTGCCGTTCGTGGTGAGCGAGTTTCACGATCTGCCGTGGATCATGCCGGCGCGCGAGGATGTGGAGAAGCTGAACAAGGTTAGCCAATACGCCGCCTGGGTGCTGGTTCACGGCTACAACGTCAACCACTTCACGTCGCTCATCAATTCGCATGGCGTTCCGGCACTCGACGACATCGAAAAGACGATCGCCGCGCTCGAAAAAGCCGGCGTGCCGATGAAGAAGGAGATTGAAGGGGAGCGAGGCAGCAAGTTGCGGCAGACGGCGACGGAAGCCGTGACGATCGACGTGGCCGTGCATGAACGGGGCGTGCCGAAAACGATGCCTTGGAGCTACGCCTACTTCGAACTGGCCCAGCGCGATTTCGTTACCGACGCGGCCAGCGGTAAAAAAGTCCGCTTCGAGGGTTTTCTCGGTCCGCAGGCGACGAACCTGTTCGAGATGACGCGAGTTAAGTAGCGGCAACCCGGTTGAGCTGCCCCAACATCGAAAGCAGCGGGGCGAAATACGTGGAGTAACTTCCCGCAAACCCTGCGGATAGCCGAATCGCCAGCGGGTGCGGCTTTGGAAGCTCCCACTTGCCGCCGGTGATGCGGCAGCCGGTGGCTAGTATTTGCCGACAGGGTTCGACATGGATTTCAGCGGCAGCCGCATTCCAAATGACACGCGGTTGCTCGCCGGCTGAGAAGAGTAGCAGCCGTCGGTCGATGCCAAGTAGCCACAGCGAGTCCAGTTTTGCTGGCGGCGAGCGGTCATCATCCGACCATTCGAGCGTTGCCGGGCCATACAGAAAGTCGGCTTGCTGAGCGGCGTCACCGATCAGATCGAGGGCTGCGCGAGCCGCGGCGAGTGGCACGCGCCGCGCCGACGAATCGGCCGGCAACCGCTCGGCAAGCGCCGCCGAATAATGCTTTTCGATGAGCGCCTGCATCTTTTTCGACGGGCGGCGCAGATAGGCCGCTACATCGTCGAGCATGGCTTCAACCTGTGCCGCTCGCGGCAGCGTCCGCGCGTGGAGCGCCGCCAGGTCGTCCAGATACAGATCGGCTAAATCGCCATCGGGATCGAGATCGGGATGCTCGAAAAAGTAGGAGGCGTTGGCGCTTAGCTTCTGTAAGACCTCGCCGCGCGCGTCGGCTGGCAATTCGGCCACAATCCGTGTTTTTTCGAGCAGCTTGGCTGCATCCGGCGGTTCCAATTGCTTCACCGCGACCAAAAAACTCGCCAAAGAGCCCGCCGCATCGACTAGCTGCTCCCGCACGCTCGCGGCCGATGACTTGAGCGCGATAGACAGCTTGATTCCCAGTCGCTGTTCCGCCGCCGTTTTCCACCGACCGACGCGATCGGACGATTTGCCATGCACGAAAGTCGCCAAAAATCGTTCCAGCCGCGTGGCGATCGCCCGCCGCTCGTCGGCGGTCAGAATCGACGCGGCTGCATAGCGCCCCGGCCGAGCCGATTTGCTATCTGCAATGCAGCGATACAAGAAAATCCGATCGTACTCGCTCCGCAAATCCAGCACGCCAATCTCGCGCAAAGCATGCGACAGGCTATCGCGTGAGAGGGGAAACTCGCTGATCAGCTCTGTCAGCTCGGCCGCGTAAATCCAATTCGCGTCGCGATGCCGAAAATCGTCGCCATAAATGCCTGCCACTTCGTAACCGATTACACGCACCAATTCGCTCAACATCGCCAGAGCCTGCCGATTGACCACATGCTGGGCAATCACCTTCGCACCGCGGCTGCTGAGATTTCCCACGAACCACCACGCCCCGAGCGCCAGCGGATTGGCCCCCAGCGCCATCCGCCCCGCATACCAGGCTGTGTTGACATACGGCCAATAGGGTTCGGTCGATTTGTACATTTGCCAGGCGCTTACCGCGCTGCGCACGTAACCGTACAACTGGCTCAAGCTGGCGTGCTTCACGTCCACGGGCAATTCATCCAGCACCACGAGCATTTGCAAGCTCGCCCGGCTGATGGCTCGAAACACGCGGGTCAGGCTCGCTTCCAAGAGCGGCTGCTCCACCATTGGCTGATAGATGCGGGCCACGCGATTCACGAGCGATACGACGTCGTCGCGAATCGCTGGCAAGAGCACCTGCCCGTTTGGCGCGTATTTGTTCTGCAAGATGCGGTCGTAAAGCAGCTTCGTTTCCGCCTTGAGCAGTTCGAGCATCTCGCGGTCTTTTTTGGCCAGCTCGACCAGACGGGCATCGTCCACGGGCGTTTTCCCCAGCTCCAGCGGCTGCGGAAATTCCATCCATTCGTGATAGGTCACCAGCCGATCGGCCAAACCCTGCTCGCGCTTGCCGATCCGGATTGCCTCCTGTTTCAGCTCCTCCTGCATTGCCAGCCGCAATTCTTCAAACTGCGAACGGTCGCTGGCCAGTCGCGTCTCTTCTCCTGTCAGGCGCTGGCGAAGTGTCCCCAACTCGATTTCGGTAACGCTCAGCTTTCGCCGGAACCAATAGAGTGCCACCGCCGCCAGGAAGCAGCCCATCCAGAGGGGCGCTTGCCACCAGCCGAGAGTGCCAGCGTTTACCGCCGTCGCAGTGGCGACCTCTGCCACGGCCAACATGACGAGGCAAATCGGAATCCAATGCCAACGATGACTACTCATGATGCCTAACTTCAACCCAGATTGCTTCCTCACCCATTGTACCCCGCTAGCGATGCTTGCAGCGGGCGTCCCAACGACGAATTGCGGTTGTTTTCCGTGGCGGCCTGAACTACAGTCCCGCTCCAATTTCAGGCTGCGGACAGCCGTGTATTCACGCAGAAGAACGAATGAAGGGATTCACGATGAAACAGTATTCGCGATTTGTGGGCCTGTCTTTGGTATTGGCTTTAGCCGCCGGCCTGGTTGGCTGCGGTTCGGCCAAGTTGCCGCCCGCCGCCGAGCGACTGCCGGGCAAGTGGCGCGGCGAGATGATCGTTTATGAAGAGACGCAAGCCAAGCTCTCTGCGGACAAAATCGCAGAAATGAATAACATGCAGATGGATTTTGAATTTCGCAACGACGGCTCGATGGCTTTGATCGGCGCGAACGCCGGCCAGGCGTTCACCACAGAAGGCCGCTGGGAAACCGTGAAGCAAGAGGGCGATCAGCTCACGATCAAATCGACTGAGCAGACCGGTGCCCAAAAGGACATCCACATCGAGTTCGATGGTTCCGATGTTTTTTTTATTCCACTGAATGGCCGCCCGTCGCCGGAAGCGGAAGTCGCGGAGCTGGGCGCGATGCGGTTCCGACGGATGCGGTAATTTGGGTTTATATCATTCGTCGAGTGGAGCGGGAGCGAAGTCGGTTGGGCTAACCCAGCCGGCTTGGAGCTTTTCGCCCTTCATGTACCGCTCGTAGAACCCGCGGAGGCCCGGGTCGGCGTAGGAATATTCCTCGAAGACGTAGCCGCGGTCGAACATGCGCGGGTCTTCTTGTGCTTTTAGCTCTGCGACCATCTGGTTTTCGAGCTCTTGTTTGGCTTTCTGGTGCGCTGGCTCCGCGGCTAAATTCTGAACGCAATCGGGATCGGATTTTAGGTCGTATAGTTCTTCGACAGGCCGCTTGCCGAAGCAGAGTTGCCAGTGACGCAGGCCGCCGGGCTGCGTGCGGCCGTTGAGCACGACGGTTTTTGTCGATCCGCCATCGCAGTTGAGGTAGCCGGTTTCGGGATTGCAGGCGGGCCAGCGCGAGGGCTCGTAGTTGCGTAGGTAAAGCATGTCGTTCTTCGCGATGGCGCGAATCGGATAGCCCCAATCGTGCGGCCGGCCAATGTCGTGCCGCTCTTGGCCGATGAGGACATGGTCGCGTGCTGGATTCACTATGCCGCTGGCCGTGGAAGCGAACAGATCGCGTAAGCTGTGGCCAATCGTCGGCTGCATTCCAGTTTCATTCCAGCTCACGCCGGCTGCCTCGATGATCGTCGGCGCGAGATCGACAAAGCTGACGTAATCTTCGATCTTTCGGCCAGGCGACTGAATGCCGCGCGGCCATCGGATGGCAAGCGGTACGTGGTTTGACGCGTCGTAGGCGTTCCCTTTGCAGCGAGGGAAAGGCATGCCATGGTCTGAAGTGACAATGACCAGCGTGTTGTCGAGTTCGCCGCGCTCGGCAAGTTGATCGAGCATTTTGCTGAGCTGCGCGTCGAAATGCTCGATCTCATAAGCGTAGTCGAGCATGTCGTTGCGTACCGTTTCGTTGTCGGGCCAATAGGCAGGGACGCGGTCGATGTCACTCAGTTTCTTGCCCCCTTTGGATACCCCAGTGCCGAATTCAAACGCCCGATGCGGCTCCACCGCGCCGTACCAAAAGCACCACGGCTTATCCGCAGGCGCGGCCTTTAAGAAGTCGCCGAAATTTCCGGAGTAGTCGCTGTTGCCGATGGACTTCGTCGGCGGTTGTCGTTTTTTTGCTTCAAAGCCGCGACCCGCCATCAGCCGTGGCTTAGCGGCTTCGTCGTTGGAAACTCCCGGCCCCCAGCCCTTGGTTGTTTTGCCGACAAAATAGCCCTTCTCTGCCAGCGCCTCGCAGTAGGTTTTGAACTTCGCCGGGAAAAAGCAGATGTGATTGCAGGCTTCTTCGAGCTGCCAGGAGTTGCGACCCGTTAGCAGGCACGCCCGCGACGGGGCACACTTCGCATTTGGCGTGTAGGCGTGCGAAAAGAGTAGCCCCTCGCGGGCAACGCGATCGAATGCCGGCGTGTTCGTCCAGCGGCAGCCGTAGGCGCTGGCGTGGCCATAGCCCCAGTCGTCGGCGATGGCCAGCAGGATGTTGGGCTGCTGGCCATCCGCTGCCCGAATGTTGGCAGTGGCTGCCAAGACCGATACACTGAGCGCCAGAATTGCCCATATTGCTCGTCGCGCGTTCATTTTTTTCTCTCTGCGAGGTTGCCGCGATTTTGTTGCCGCGGTTGGTTTGGTTACATTCTATGGAATCTTGCCTTCGTTTACATCGCTTGTCGTGGAGGCTCCAATGCGTGGGCTGATGATCGGACTGCTGCTGTGGCTGTTTTGTGGCTTCGCGTTGGCTCAACCTCCGCAGGGGAAGCGGCTTGAAGCTGCCCCTCCGCCGCCGCCACGCGATTCGATTGGCGTGAAGCCGCTCACGGAATTGGGCCGCGAGACATATAAGGGGGAATCCGGCGGCCTGTATGGCAAAGGGAGCAACGAGCCGTCGCCAACTCAACAAGCCGCGGCCAAACAAGCGGCTGGGAGAATTCAGCCGCTGGATGCGAATGGCAAGCCGTCGCCAACTGGCAAGATCGGCATCATCGGGGTCGGAATGTCGAACACGACGCAGGAGTTCTCGACGTTCAAACGACTGGCGGACGCTGATCCGACCAAATCCGAAAAAGTTGCGATTGTGGATGTGGCCCAAGGAGGCAAGGCATCGGAGCAATGGATCGACCCCGCGAGCGAAGTGGGCCGGGGAGTGTGGGGCACGGCCGAGCAGCGACTGAAAGAGGCCGGTGTGGCCAATGAGCAGGTGCAGGTTGCCTGGATCAAGCAGGCGATCATCGCTCAATCCCGCTTCGGCGAATTCCCGGCTCACGCCAAAAAGCTGGAGAGCGACCTCGTGACGATCGTGCAGCTTCTCAAACAGCGCTTTCCCAATTTGCAGATCGCGTACTTATCGAGTCGGATCTATGGTGGATATGCGACAACGCCGCTCAATCCTGAGCCGTATGCCTATGAAGGGGCCTTTGCCGTGCGATGGGTGATCGACCGGCAGGTAAAAGGCGAAGCTGCACTCAATTGCGACGCGGCGAAAGGGGAAGTGAAGGCACCGGTTGTATTGTGGGGGCCTTATCTGTGGGGGGACGGCGCGACGCCTCGCAAAGATGGTATCGTGTGGAATCGCGATGACCTCTCTGATCGCGATGGCACGCATCCGACGCCGGCGGGCCAGAAGAAAGTGGCGGAAATGCTCACGAAGTTTTTCCATGCCGATCCGTATGCTAAGAGTTGGTATGTGAAATAGCATCCGTTAGAAGCCGTCGCGGCTTAGGAGAATTGTCATGAATCATGGTGAAGATATGCGTGGATATTGTTTTCGTTTGGCGACGCTACTGGTCGCGACTTGGACGCTCGTCGCTACTCCGGCCAGCCGCGCCGAAGATTTTGCGATTCATTCGTTCAACCGCCAGCAACTCACGGATGTGTATTACTCCGAGGGTATAGCGGCGGGCGATGTGAACCGCGATGGCCATGTCGATATGATCTATGGTCCGCTCTGGTTCGCCGGCCCCAGCTTTCAGGAACACCACGAAATCTATCTGGCGAAACCGCAGCCGCGAGATCGTTATGCGGATCATTTTTTTGCTTGGGTGTATGACTTCAACGGCGACGGCTGGAAGGATGTGTTGACGGCTGGTTTTCCCGGCACGCCGGCTTATGTGTATGAAAATCCGAAGGCTGAAGGGCATGGCAAGGCGTGGCCGAAGCATGAGGTGCTTGATTCGGTTTCGAACGAGTCGCCGCAATTTGTGAATATCGTGGGGGACGAGCGGCCGGAACTCGTTTGCACGAATCACGGGTTCTTTGGGTATGCGACGTTCGATCCGGCCAAGCCTCTGGCGGCTTGGGAGTTCAATGCCATCTCCGAGAAGATTGCCCCGGTGCCGTTCGGTCACGGCTTGGGCATCGGCGATGTAAATGGCGACGGCAAGAGCGACATTATCATGAAGGACGGCTGGTTCGAGCAGCCGAAATCGTCAGGCGGGGCAGCACGCTGGGAGCTGCATCGCGTGAAATTCAATACGACCGGTGGTGCGGAAATGTATGCCTACGACGTGGATGGCGACGGCGATAACGATGTCATCACGAGCCTGGCGGCGCACGATTTTGGCATCGCCTGGCACGAGCAAGTTCGCGACGGCGACAAGATTGCCTTTCGGCAGCACACGATTGTGGGGGACGACGCGGCCAACAATCGTTACGGCGTGCTGTTCAGCGAGCCGCACTCGGTCAACCTGGCCGATATCGACGGCGACGGCTTGAAGGACATCATCACCGGCAAGACCTATTGGTCGCACCACACCAAGAGTCCGCTGTGGGACGCTGGCGCGGTCGTCTATTGGTTCCGGCTGGTGCGTGGCAAGGACGGCGTCGATTGGGTGCCATTTAAGGCCGATGGCGACTCGGGAATTGGCCGGCAAGTCATCGTGCATGACATCAATCGCGATGGCATACTCGACATCGCCAGCGGCGGCATGAAAGGGGCGAACGTGCTGCTTCACAAAAAGGCTGCGGTGAGCGAGCAAGCCTGGAAGAATGAACAGCCGGTAGTGAAATTCGACACGGTTAAGCCGTATGTCTATTCGCCGCCTACTCCTGCGGCCGCGGCGGCTACTGTCAGCGTCACGCGCGTCGCCGGTGCTCTGGAAGGCGAGAGGCTGAAGGTGATTCGAGCCTCGTCCGGTTCGGCGGGCGTGCAAAAAATGAGTAACTTCAAAGGTGATAAGTGGAGTGGCGATGAGCAGCTCTACTGGCGGGGGGCCAAGCCCGGCGACAAGTTGGAGCTGGAATTCAATGTTCCAAAGGACGGGATGTTTGACCTCTCCGGAGTTCTCACCAAAGCCAAGGATTATGCCACCGTGCAGTTGCAACTCGACGATCAGCCGCTGGGGGAGCCACTCGATTTGTTTTCGGCCGATGTCGTGACGACCGGCGAACTGCGATTGGGCAAGCACCAGCTCAAGGCCGGCAATCATCGGCTGACAATTATTATTCAGGGAGCCAATCCCGCCGCCACGAAGTCGTACATGGTCGGCGTGGATTACTTGTGGCTGAATGCTAACTAGGGACTTCCGCCTTTTAGCACGTAAGCCAATAAATCGCGAATCTCGTTCTTGGTGAGTTGAGCCAATAAACCGTTGGGCATCGGCGAGACTTTTGTCGGGGCGATGCTCACGATTTTCTCGCGAGCGATCTCGACTCGTCGGCTGGGATCGGTGACATCGGTGTTGATTTCGATTTTGTCGCTCTTGAGGTTCACCACGATGCCCTGCAGGGTTTCGCCATCGCTGGTTGTGATGACGAGCGGAACGTATTGCTCGTTGATTTCTTTGCTGGGATGCAGAATATGATCGAGCAGATCGCGCGGGGAATAGCGGCGGCCAGCGTTCGTTAAATCCGGTCCGGTCATTCCGCCTTGGTTGCCCAAGCGATGGCAGGTGTAACAAGCCGCGGCGGCGAACATCTTGCGGCCGTTGGCCAAATCGCGACTCGCCAAACCGGTTTCCGTGGCTTGAGCCAGTTCGCCGAGCGTCCATTCCGTTCGTGGTCGTCCCGCGAGCAGACTTGCCAATCCCTCCAGCGGCGATGTGCGGACCGGCTTCTCGGCCAGCACTTCCTGCAACGACTCTTTTTCCGAGTCGCTAAGACTCTTGATCGCATCGTCGCGAATGAACTCGATGTATTTTTCGAAGCTCGCGCCGCCGCGATAGGTGCTGGCGGCTTGGAGCAGCCAGCGGAAATAAGCCGTATGCGACTCTGTCGTCCAGCCGGCCTTAAGCAGTCGCAACGAGCGGGCACATTCGATTTGCTCCTCCTGCGTGGCTGCTGTCGTTAGATAATTGACGGCTTTGGAGGCCAGCGACGGGGATTGTAAATGGACGAGAGTTTCGCAGAGCAGCCAGTTGAGTTCCGACTCAGCAGCGGGGAAAAGCGGGTCGAGTTTGGCGGTCAAGCGCCGAATATGTGAGTCGCTTGGTTGGCCAAATCGAACCAGCGTGATCTGAATCGCGCGAACCAGCGTCAATCGCTGCGAGAAGTCGAGCCGATTCCAATCAATCGTTTCCAGCGCTGCGAGAATCTGCTCGCGGAGAGAGGTATCGACCGGTGGGTCGTTTGGTTTGCGATGCAGGGGGTCGATGCCGCCAGCGCGGGCGAGGGCCAGGAGCGCGGCAACTTGCTGGGACGGGTCTAGCTCGGAGAACGCGCGGCCTTTCCAGGCAGCAATGGGTTGATGCTCGATAGTCGTTCGAGCCGCGTGACGAATGAAAGCGTCAGCATGACCGAGTAAAGGCCAGGCGATTTCGCTGGCGTGTGGATCGGTGACACCGTGAAAGGCCTCCAGCCGCTGCCGCAATTTTCGCTGATCTTCGCCCGTCGATTGCTTGGGAGCCGGCGCGGTCGATTCCGAGCCGATGTAGGTCACGCGATAGAGGCCAGACTGGATTTTTCGCCCGCCGATTGTGAAGTACATCGCCCCGTCGCCGGGATGAACAATGGCATCGGTGAGTGGTAAAGGAGCACCGGTCAAGAAATCCTCCTTTTCGGCGACGTAGGAGGAACCCGATGGCTTCAAATGCACCGCATAAAGTTTGCCCCAGCTCCAATCGAGCGCAAACAAAGCGTTTTGATATTTGGCGGGAAACTTTGCGCCGTAGCCGAACGTCATTCCTGTTGGTGAACCAGGGCCGATGTCGGTCACGGGAGGCAAAGTGTCGGGATACCACGGCGGCCGCTTGCCCGCGCCATTTCGCCATCCCCAGTCGGACCCGCTCACGACGTGACAGATTCTGGCTGGACGATACCAGGGGAGGTTCATGTCCCCTTCGTCGTCCGAATCGAACGTGAACAGCTCACCGTCGCGGTTGACGGCTGCGTCGAACACATTGCGGAATCCGCTGGAGACGATTTCGAAATTCTGGCCGTCGGGCGAAACGCGATAGATGATTCCCGCGGGAGCGAGCACGTCGCGTTGCCGCATTCGCGGATCGGCCATACTGTACAGCAGGTGATCCTCGCCCCAACAGGCCGGCACGCGCGAGCGAGAAATATCCATTGGCTTACTGGCGTTGCCGCAGACGAGATACAGGCCCTGGCCATCCGGCGTCGGCATTAGGGCGTGAACCGCGTGATCGCCTTGCCCGGTCATTTCGCGCAGCAACTCAACGCGATCGAGTTGGTCATCGCCGTTGGAATCGGTGACTTGATAGAGGCCGCTAGGAATTTGTTTCTCATAGTCGTTGACGGCGACATACAACGCGCCGAAGGCCCAGACCATGCCGTTGATCGCTCGAACCTTCGCGGGGACGCGCTCGATGGCCGCCGTTGCGAGCGGCTTGCCGGCTGGCGGCGGCGCGAACCGAAACAGGCCGCCGTACTGGTCGCTGACGAGAATTCGGCCCCGGTCGTCCGTGCAAAGGTTGATCCACGAGCCTTGGTCGGCCATGGGAACGGAGTACAGCAACTCCACGCGAAAATCCTTCGCGACCTTAATGCGTTCGATGGGTGTCGCGCGGTTCTCGTCCGCGCATAATCGCATCAAGCAGATTTGGCTAATTAAAACCAAGAAGGCCACGAGTCGAATGCAGCGAGTCGGCATGAAGATCATTCCGCAGGAGAAGTTTTCCCTATAATACTGGGCGGCAACTTGCTGGGGATCAATCTACATGGCTCACGAACCACGATTTTTGTACGGCACGGCTTGGAAAGAAGACCAGACCCAGCGATTGGTCGAACTGGCGATTGCGCAGGGCTTTCGCGCAATTGATACGGCCAATCAGCGTAAACACTATTACGAAGCGGCCGTCGGGCAGGCCATCGCCAGCGCAATCCAGGGCGGTCTGGTCACACGCGATGACCTGTTTTTGCAGACCAAGTACACTTTCGCGCGTGGCCAAGACCACCGGCTGCCGTATGCCCCCCGGGCACCGGTCGCAAAGCAGGTCGAGCAATCATTTGCCAGTTCACTGGAACATTTGGGTGTGGCAACGATCGATTCGTATGTCTTGCATGGGCCGAGCCTGCGCATGGGCCTGACGGTGGACGATTGGAGCGCCTGGCGGGCGATGGAGACGATTCACGAACATGGCCATGTGCGAATGCTCGGCGTCAGCAATGTCTCGCTCGAGCAATTAAAACTGCTTTGCCAAGAAGCACGGGTGAAGTTGAGCTTTGTGCAGAATCGTTGCTTTGCGGTAACGGGCTGGGATCGCGCCGTGCGGGCGTTTTGCACGGCGAATCAGATCGTCTATCAAGGATTTTCACTGCTGACCGCCAATACCGCGGCGCTGGCCCGGCCAGAGATCGCGGCGATTGCGAAACGGCATGGCCGGACCATCGCGCAGGTTGTGTTTCGGTTTGCGATCGACGTGGGAATGCTGCCGCTCACGGGAACAACGAACGCCGACCACATGCGATCCGACCTAGATGTATTCGACTTTCGTCTAGAACCGAGCGAAGTCGAGCAGATAGAACGACTGGCAGAAACCTAAGTTGTGAAGTTACTTTCGAACATCGAGACAGACGATTTCCTTGTCGTCGCGCAGATACAATCGGCCGTCGGCCAGCGCGGGTGCCTGGCGGGTAAACCCGAGAACTTGTTTTCGACCGATTTCTTCATAGGCCTTGGGCGTGGCACGCACGACGACAAGTTCGCCCGCAGTGGTGCTGAAAAACAGCTTGCCATCGGCGGCGGTGAGGTTCGACTTGCCAAAACGCGGCTGCTGCCAGAGACGCTTGCCGGTGGCGGCATCCAGGCAGGTCAAATGGGTCACGGGGCCGGCGCTGCCAATGTTGTCGAGACCATACAGCTTGCCGTCGAACAAAATGGGCGTTTGCCATTCCGAGCGCAGGACGCTGCTTGGCCCCTGCGAACTCCAGACCTCTTCCACGTCAAACTCACCGCCGCGCGGCTTGAGCTTGAGGAGCACACTACCGTGATTTTCGCCACAGGTGATGAACACATTACCATTCACGGCAATCGGTGTTGGTGTGTTGCATTCATACTCCGTCACGTAAGGATACCGCCAGAGGGCCGCGCCGGATTCGGGAGCGATGCCAATCGCCGAGGCACCGGTAAATGCCACGAGCTGCGAGCGGCCGCCGACATCGAGCAGCACTGGCGAGGAGTAGCCGGCAGGGTCCATCCCCGCCGTCCACGCTCGCTGGCCATCCTTCGCTCGATGAGCAACCAGGCACGCCTTCGGGCCGCCCGCCGAAACAACGACGAGCTCACCGACGCGAAGCGGCGAACAGGACATGCCGTACTCGGCGACTTTGCCTCCACTTTCACCGACCACATTGTGCGACCAAAGTAGGCTGCCGTTGGCACGATTCACACACGACAG
>JANNTN010000137.1:0-30909 GCA_031394445.1 Anatilimnocola sp. | reverse complement strand
CGGCTGCTTTACTGCTGGTTGTGGCTGGCAAGATATTCGTCAATATCGTTCATTACGGCTTACGCCTCCCGCTTGCCGCACAATATAATGCGTCTCATGGAGTTGGAGGAAGGACCGTGAGCAGTAAAGCAGCCGAGGCTGAGGCCGATGTCGCCGTCGCCGAGCCCGAAGAGAAGCAAAAACCGAAGGCCAAGAAGCCGCCGCCCCGCCGGCAGCCGCGTTACCACGTGATTTTGTGGAACGACGACGACCATTCGTATGACTATGTCGTCGAAATGATGCAAAAGCTGTTCGGGCATCCGCGGGAAAAAGGCTTTCAAATCGCCAAAGAGGTCGATAAGCAGGGCAAGGCCGTTTGCTTGACGACCGCCCTCGAGCACGCCGAGCTGAAACGCGACCAAATCAAAGCCTACGGCCCCGACAAACATATCGCCCGCTGCAAAGGCTCGATGAGCGCCACGCTGGAGGCGGCTCCGGAATAGTTCTGAATCATGCCCGCCACGCTCAAGACGCTCACGCTCGGCTGCAAAGTCAACCAGTACGAGACCGAATTGGTCCGCGAAGGATTTTTGCGCGCGAACTTTCGCGATGTGGCGGAGGGCGAGACGGCCGATCTGTGCGTCGTCAATACCTGCACCGTGACAGAGCAAGGTGACAGCAAAAGCCGGCAGGCCATTCGCCGCCTTGCCCGTGAAAATCCTAATTCGCGGATCGTCGTCATGGGTTGCTACGCGACGCGAGCCCCGGAGGAACTAGCCAATCTACCGAATGTGGCTGAAGTCGTCACTGACAAGCGAGAAATTCCTGACTTGCTCGGCCGTTTCGGCGTAATCGACATTCCGACGGGCATCTCGCACTTTGGCAACCGACATCGGGCCTTTGTGAAGGTGCAAGACGGTTGCCTGTTGCGGTGCAGCTATTGCATCATTCCGTATGTGCGGCCGAATTTTAGCAGCCGACCGCCGGAACACGTGCTCGACGAAGTGCGACGGCTGGTCGATAACGGCTATCGCGAAATTGTGCTCACCGGCATTCACCTTGGCCACTACGGCGTCGAACACAATCGCGACCGGCCAAAAGATCAGTGGCTGCGTCTCTCGTCGCTGGTCCGCGACATGGCCCGCCTACCTGGGGATTTTCGGATTCGACTGTCGAGCATCGAAGCGACCGAAGTCACTCGCGAGTTGCTGGCCGTGATGGCTGAATTTCCCGAGCGGATCGCGCCGCATCTGCACATCTGCCTGCAAAGCGGCAGCGACACGGTGCTACGACGAATGAAGCGGCGGTGGAGCAGCCGGATGTTCGTCAATCGCTGCAACTTAGTGCGCGAAACGCTCGATCAACCGGCAATCACCACCGACATCATCGTCGGCTTCCCTGGCGAGACAGACGCCGATTTCGCAGCCACCTGCCAGGTCAGTCGCGACAGCGGCTTCTCCAAAATCCACATTTTCCCCTTCAGCGCCCGTAAAGGCACGCCCGCCGCCGAAATGACCGACGTGATCGCTCCCGACGTAAAATCCGACCGCTGCAACCGCCTCGCGGCTGTCGAGCGCGAACTGCGGAACGATTATTTCACTTCCCTCGTCGATCGCGATTTGACGGTACTAATCGAAGGGTCTAGCGAAGAACGGCCGAATCACATGCGGGGCACTTCTTGCCGATATGCGCCAGTCGAACTACCTCGCAATGACAACCAAATTGGCCACTTAGTAGCCGTCCACACGACAACCCGACATCAAGATTTTCTTCTGGCCGCGGCTGTTCAGCCCGCCGTATAATTTGCATCTCTTCCTTCGCCTTAGTGGCAACCTGCTTCCATCGCCGAGCAAAAGATTCTACCGCGAAGAACGCAAAGTCGGAGAAGAGCTCCAGGAAAACGTGGAAGTCGCTGATTCGCATTTCTTCCTTAGCGCACTTCGCGCCTTAACGGTGAACTGGATCGATCCTGGCTGCCATCTAAAGTTTATTCACCATCCGTTGAATGCCATTCTTAATCAGCAGTACATTCCAATTAACGAGAAATCCCAATCGTGCCCTGATTACTTCAAATACGTGAGTAGTTGCGCTTCATGGATCGGTGCCAATTCTTGGACCGCCTTGTTCTCAACGACGATGCAACCCGCGACCAACAAATCAATGCGATACCCGGCTTCGATTTCGAGACCCTTGTAATGGACCGGCAGCTTAGTTTCACACTGCACTTCGATTCCACGGCTGCGCAGTTCGTACGCGAGACAAGCTTGATAAGTCGATTCCAGTAGGCCTGGGCCCAGTTCGCGATGCACCGTCAACACCGCGTCCACAAGCTCTTTCGCAATTGCCTCAATCTCATCTTTCGTCTTATCCACTTGTACCTTCCCCTCGCGCTCTTCGCGGTGAAAAAATTGATCGTTCCGTAGCAGAAAGATTTTACCGCGAAGAACGCTAAGAACGCGGAGTTTCAATGCAACCCCCTTGCGTAAACATCGCCTGGGATGAGGTGAGGGAAAGCCGCAAGCGAAAGCAGGAAAAAGGCGGAAGGAGCTGACTCACATTTTTCCTTTGCGCACTTCGCGCCTTAGCGGTGAACTGCTTCGATTCCCAAGCAGGGAAATTCTATCGCGAAGCAAGAGCTGACCGTGACCTCGGCTGTTGAATAGGCGAGTAATTACGTATGTTATGGCCTTTACTGATTGCTGCGGAGGATTGCGAAGATGACGAAAATCGTTGTGCTCGACGGCTATACGCTCAACCCCGGCGATCTGTCGTGGGATGGGTTTCAGAAATTCGCTTCTATCGAAGTCCATGAGCGGACGGAACAGGCGAAAATTTTGGAGCGTGCGCGGGGTGCTGAGTTCATCCTGACGAACAAGACGCCGCTGAGTGCTGAGACGCTCGCGCAACTACCCGACCTTCGCTATATCGGCGTGCTGGCAACCGGCTACAACATCGTCGATGTCAAAGCCGCCAAGGAACGTAGCATCCCAGTGTGCAACATTCCGACCTATGGCACGGCCTCGGTGGCGCAGCATGCGTTCGCCTTAATTCTCGAGCTGACTGTCAACGCCAAGCTGCACAGCGACGCGGCGCGGGCCGGGGAGTGGTCGGCATCCAACGATTGGTGCTTCTGGAAGACACCGCTGAGCGAGTTAGAAGGAAAAACGCTGGGCATTATGGGCTTCGGACGTATTGGGAGGCGCGTGGCCGAAGTGGGGAATGCATTTGGGATGACGATTGTGGCGCATGACGCCGTGCAGACGAATCCGCCGTCCTACCTGGGATTCCGCTTTGCGACGCTTGAAGACTTGTTGCGCAGCTCCGATGTGGTCTCGCTGCATTGTCCGCTATTCCCCGAAACGCAGGGTCTGATGAACACGGAACGATTGCGGCTGATGAAGCCCTCGGGGCTGCTCATCAACACTTCGCGGGGACCATTGATCGTGGACCAGGATTTGGCCGACGCACTCAACGCGGGCGTGATTGCAGGGGCCGGCGTCGATGTTCTCTCGGTCGAACCACCTGCTGCCAACAATCCCTTGCTCACCGCCAAGAATTGCCTGGTGACACCGCACATCGCCTGGGCTGCCAAGGAAGCTCGCGCCCGATTGATGAACCTGGCGGTGGATAACCTCGTTGCGTTCGTGAACGGTAAGCCGCAAAACGTCGTCAATCCGTAAGCCGGCCGCAATCAAAGTCGTTGCAATCGGCTCAATCCGCGTAGCCGGTCGTTCCACTTTGACTCCCCCTCGATACGACGTATAGAAACTCTGGGGGTCTTCCCTGCAAAGTTCTAGGTCGTGCGATCATCCGATCGCCGGTGTCCTCGTATTCCCCGCGCGCGGAACGTCAATCGTGGAACAGTCGCCTGCCAAAGGTCAATCCGCCGAAAGCTGGCGGGAGTCCTTTGCACAATCCGTTAAGCGCCAACGCCTCGCGGCCAGCGAACGCGTCGCACAAGAGCGCCAGCGGCTGCGCGAGCACGAGGCCAAGCTGACGGCCATGCTCGATGAGGCCGCTGCACAGCTCGCTGCGGCCCAGCAAGAGACGCTATCTGCCACGGCAACGGTCGAGGCCCGCGAATCGGAACTGCAGGAACGGAAACAGCGGCTGGAAGCACGCGAGCGGCAACTTGAAGAGCGGCAGACCGAGCTCAACCGGCAATTCGATGAGCGCCAGACCGAATGGGAGCGGCAGCGCGACGCGTTGCAAGCGAAGCTGCAAGAGCAGCAAGGCAAACTGCAAGAACAAATAGAGCTGAATCGCCAGCAGGCCGAAGCCAGCCGAGACGAGGCAAAGCGCCATGCGGCGGAAGTCGAGCTGATTCGCAGCGAAGCGCGCGAGCAAGTCAGTCAACAACACGTCGAGTCCTCCGGCGCGAACGACGCACAATTTCAAGTATTGGGGGAACAGGTTGGCCAATTACTGGAAAAGTTTGCGCAGCAGGAAACGCTTTCCGCCGACGCGAATCGCCGGTTTTCACAGCAGTTGGATGACGCCAGCGTCGCCCGGTCGGACGCCAGTGCGGTCGAGTTGCAAACTTTGCGCGACGAGAACAAGCAACTGGAAACGTGGCTGCACGAAGCCGAGCAGCGGGCGAACGCGACTCCGACGACCGGCGGCAGCAGCCAGGATCTCGACGATTTGCGTCGCCGGTTTGAGATGGCAGTGCAAGACGTGCGCGAATTGAAAACCAAGAATTCAGAGCTGACCGACCAACTCGCCAAGGCCAAGCAGGCGCTGCCCACGCAAACGATTGGTACTGGAGGCAACGACTGGGAATCGCTCAAGAAAAAAATGCTGGCCCAGATGGAAACGGATTTCGACGAGAGCGACACACAGCAAAAGGCCGACAAGCTGACGGTACAAGGCGCCATCAAGATCACGGACGATATGATTGCCGAGAAGGACCGGGAGCTCCAAGAATTGCGGCGGCTGCTCGATAGCCAGACGCAGCAAGTGGGCGATATGGCGGTCGGCGCCGCGGCGATTGCCCAGTTACTCGATACCGACGAACTAGTGCGGCAGGAGCGCGAGTCGCTCAAGCGGTTGCAAGACGGTTTGCGCGAGCAGTTGCGGACGGCCGAGGTCGATATTTCGGTGGAGCGGGCCAAGCTAGCCCGCGAAAGGTCGGAACTTGACGACAAGCTTCGCATTTTGCAATCCGAGAAGGATAGCTTGGTGCCCGGCACTGAGTCCGGGGATAAAAAAGGACAGCCGAGCCGGCGGAAGTGGCTCGCGCGATTGGGTTTGGGGGATGGGAAGGACGAATAGCGCCAGGCAACGCGGTCAATCGGCGGCGAAGAAGCGGCCCACTTGCCAGAGAGCGCCGAACAGGTGCCAGGCGACTGAAAAATGGCCGCCGGAATACCATTTGATCTTCGGCTGGCCGAACGCGATCCAAAGGGCGTCGGTGCAGGCGCGCGGAATCACTTCGTCGTCGGTGGCGTTGAGCATGAGGATGCGTTTGCCCCGGGCTGAGGCGGCGTAGGTCACGGGATCGACAGCGCTGAGGATCTTGACGAACTCTTCACGCGACTTGCCTTGAGCGATCCATTGTTCGCGGAGCGGGCGGGCTTCTTTGGAATCCCAGCCGGCCTGGGCGATGGAGCCACCGGCGAGGAGCAGGCAGACATTGTTCAGTCGTGGTTCCGCGGTGGCGGCCAGGGCTCCGGTGATGCCGCCCAGACTGATGCCGAAAATGCCCAAGCGATTGGCGTCAACTTCGGGGCGAGCGGCGAGCCAGGCGGTGGCGTAGCGAACGTCGAGGACCGCTTGTGTCATGCCGGCAACGGTTTCCTGCGGATCGTTGCTGACCATCCGACGGCGGGAATTGGGATCGCGCCGCGGGCCGTAGTAGGGCATCTTCAAAAAGAGGGCGTGAACACCATGCTGCCCCAGCGTGTTGCAGAACAGCCGCGACAGGGGAAAATCGCCGCCCAAGATATGCAGCACGATGACCGCCGGCTGCTGGCCGCCACGCAGCGAACGAAAATACTCGCAGTGAACGGTGTTGTTGATTTCTTCTGGCGTTTTGACGGGCGAAGGGAACGTCACTTCCCAGACTTCAAAATTTGTTTCGACTTCGTGAAGACGTTTGGCTTGCCAGTCGAACGATTGCGGCAGAAGGCGGAACCGCTCGGCGATTTGCGGTTCGGCCTCGGTCGGAGTGAAGGCAGTGCGGCCGTGCTCGGTCGGCTGTTGCTCCGCGGCTGAGCCGATGCCAGCGATGAACAAGGTCAGAAGAAAAATCGTGCGTGCGGCCATCACTTTTCGTCCTTGCTATCGCTGGTTACCTGCTCGTTGAGCCATTTCAAATAGCCGGCACTGACTTCGACAATGGCGGTGGCCATGATTTCGGGTTGATCGTACGAATGCTTTTCGAGCAGTAGCTTTTCCAGTCGTTTAAACAGATCGCGGCGAGTTTTGATCGTAACGAGCCATTCGCTGGCGGTTTCGATGCGGCCGTTCCACCAATATCGGCTGTCGATCGGTCCGCTGATTTGCACGCAGGCGGCGAGACGGCTTTCTAAAACTGCTTGGGACAGCGTTTCGGCATCTTTTTTCTCCGAGGTGGTCGTCGCCACTTGAATCGCTTCGACGCGCATCGTGCCTCCCGGGGCCAGCCCGCTCCACTACTACAAAATGACTATTGCTTGCCGTAGCTTAGCGGGGGTGCGAAGTCGTGCAAAGTTCATGTATCGATTGAATGGCGAGCGGGCGGCTTAAACATTTCGGTGGCGTTGAGTTACCGGGGGACTTACGTCCCCCGCTCGCCAGGAAGCTTTTGGAGTCCTCTTCATGCGAAAGAATTTTTTGGTTGCGTTGCTCGCGATGGTGGTAGGCGGAACGCTGACGGCGATGCAGGTGGTGGAATACAAAAGTGGAATCGTCTGGCCGGAGCCGCCGGTGATCGATCCGGGGCACCCGGGCGGAGTGCCGAGCGATGCGATCGTGCTGTTCGATGGCAAGTCGCTCGATGGTTGGGAGAATGGCGAGAAGTGGAAGATCGAAGACGGCGTGGCGATTTCTGCCGGCGGCACGATCACGACAAAGCAGAAATTTGGCGATTGCCAGTTGCATGTGGAATTTGCGACGCCGGCGGAGGTGAAAGGGAGCGGGCAGGGGCGCGGCAACAGCGGCATCTATTTGATGGGCCGGTACGAGGTGCAGGTGCTCGACTCGTTTGACAACGCGACCTATTTCGATGGGCAGTGCGGCGCGATTTATAAAGAGCAGCCGCCAATGGTGAATGTGTGCCGGAAGCCGGGGGAGTGGCAGACGTATGACATTGTGTTCACGTCGCCGCGGTTTGACGCCGATGGCGTGCTGATGACGCCGGGGTATGTCACGGTGCTGCACAACGGCATTGTGGTTCACAATCATTTTGAGCTACTCGGCGGCACGTCGTATGTCGAGCCGCCGAAATATGTGGCGCATGGCGAGAAGGAGCCGATGCAGATTCAGTTTCATGGCAATCCGGTGCGGTTTCGGAATATCTGGGTGCGCGAAAACATTAAGCCGCTCGTGGGATTATCCCCGGACCCGCGGCCGAACAGTCCGAAAGCGGCTGATTTTGAACGGTGAAAATTGTGGCTGTTCATTGTTCGAAATGTGGCGAGGAATTGCTGGGGGCGGTGAACCGCTGCTGGCGGTGCGGGCAGTCGTATGCCGTGTCGGTGCCGAGTGGTCCGCCGGCGTCGCCGCCTGGCGCGGTTGGCGAGCAGCCGGTGGCGGCGGTGGTGGTGGAAAATTCGGGAAGTGAATTCGTGTATAAGCCGCCGCCGCGTCAAACGACGGCGGAACTGATCGAGGCTCGCAAAGCGGGCCTGATGGCGATGGGGGGAACGGTCACGTCGTTGGTTCTCGGTGTCTCGGGTGCTGTTCTGGCGTTGTTCTGGCCGCCGGCAGCGATCATCGCGATCATTGGCCTGGGGATGGGCATCTGGGGGTTGTCGTCACCGCGGCGAAATTTGGCGCTGGTGGGGATGCTGATCTGTTGTCTGGCGATTGGGATCGGTGCTTTTGGCGTCGCGCGGCAAGTTTCGGTGGCAATTCAAAAGAATCGCGCGATCCCGCTCGACGAGGTGACGGCGGCGGACAATTGAGCGGTGCTACCCTGCCGATTTGCTCGCGCTCAACTGGGTTGAACGCGTGGCTGGGTGGTTTTCGTAAGTGGCTTGTTGCCAATGGCTTGCGGAAATCGCCTTCTCGGCGAAAAGCTCAACTTGAGCAGTTATTGAGCGGTTAGGCGGGCCGGTTGAGCGGTTTGTGAGCTGCTCGGTGGCTTGCGGGAAGTGACGAATTGTGAAAGAGCGTCGCCGCCGCTTGTTCGGCGGGTTTGCCACAATGGCAGGCGGAGTGGCGAAGGGGATTGGCGGAGCAAATATCGTACCATTTGTACAGTAGTTTCGGGTTTTGCTATCAGCGGGTTTTGGGCCAAGTAAATGCGCAGCGCACCAATCTGCAAAAAATCACGCGATCGGTGTCATCGAGTCAAGAATTAGCAAGATTAAGCAGAAGGCACCGCCGAAAATGGCCCCTCGCCAGATTTTGTTAAATAGCCCGCCGATCGCTGCACCCCACAACACGAAGACGCCTGGAATCAAAATCGTTGTGTGATCTTCGGGTGCATTCCAAGCCAACACGCACCATCGTGTTGCGGCGAGCGCTAGGGAAATCAAAAACAGTTCCAAGAACAAGTAGCTCAAGGTGAACTGTCTCGCACCAGTCATTAAACCTATACCCTGCCTTCGCTTGATCGACCCAAAATACCGGGTTCTACTCGCCATTGCTGCGTATTGAATCGCGGAACTTTAGCTTAATCATACTGAACGTCGATTCGACATTCGAGCGATTGTTGTAGCGCAATATAGGTGGACCTGGTGCTGAAGCCGCCAAGCTATGTTCCTGGGCCGCTTCGCGGCTGGGATTGCGTGTATTGGTGAGCATGGCAATGAATGCCATGCGATTCTGAGAATGGAAAGCGTGTTGGTGGCCCAGATCGCTCAAGGGCGTGAGCGGGCTACTTTGGGGCGGCGAAGTGGTTGAGGGTCGTGCGCCCTCCGGGCGAGGAAATTAGAAAGTAGGCATTGGAACCAGGGACTTGAAGTCCCTGGCAACGGACGAGCGCCCTCCGGGCGAGGAGAGGTTACTTGTTGGTTGGGATGGTTGGGAATGGAAGGCAACTGGTGGAGTTGCCTTTGCCGGAGCCGCGTTTTTTCCAGAGGACTTTGCCGGTCATGAGTTCGGCACAGAAGGGAACGGCGAGACCTACTTCAGCACACGCAGAATGCGTTAGATGGCGGCGTAGCTTTCGGTGAGGCCGGGGGGGAGGGGGGCGGGGCGGCCGAAGAAGTAGCCTTGGGCGAGGTGGAAGCCGATGTCGCGGCAGGCGTCGGCTTCGGCCTGGGTTTCGACCCCTTCGGCGAGCGGGATGCTGCCGAGCTCGCGGACGAGGGCGACGAGTCGCTCGGTGACGAGAACTCGTTCGGGGGGTGCCCGGTGGAGATCGCGCACGAGGCAGGTATCGAACTTGACGCAGTCGGGCGCGACGCGGGCCAGCTCGTCGAGGCGGGCCTGGCCGGCACCGAAATCGTCGTAGGCCAGTTGCATGTCGAGATCGCGGCAGGCGGCGCGGAGCTCGAGCAAGTCTTCGACGCGGGCGACCGCGGCTTCATGCACTTCGATGGTGATGGGTTGCCGGGGCGCGAGGTTGCGAATGTCTCGGAGCGACGGAACCAATTGCGGAGAGGCGACTTCGGCCGGATGCGTGTTGAGATAGAGGCGCGGCCGCCCGGGGAGGCGCTGGCCGATGCGAACGCCCTCGCTGCGCAGCAACATGCTGAGCTGGACCTCTTGCCCCAAGCGCTGAGCCGCCTGGAACATCGCTCCCGGCCCTTCTAAGCCGGACAGTGTGCCGCGGGCGAGCATTTCGTAGCCGACGATTTCGCCGCTGCTGAGCGTCAC
Source organism: Anatilimnocola sp. (assembly GCA_031394445.1). Lineage (GTDB taxonomy): Bacteria > Planctomycetota > Planctomycetia > Pirellulales > Pirellulaceae > CAYLLN01. Next base: position 20,961 of record JANNTN010000137.1, on the reverse strand, counting down.
CACCGGCTGAAAGTGCGGAACGATGGCTCGCTCGCTCATCAAGCGGTCGAACTGGCAGAGAGACTCGACGACGACAAACGAACCTTCGGCGACGGTTCGCATGTGCGAATCGTTGCCTTTGCGCTGCACGCGGAAGGCTTCGCTGGCGAAATAGAGCAGGTCGCCGTCGCGCAATGGCTCGCGGCCGGCCACGCGGCGGCGATTGACGAAGGTGCCGTTCGTGCTGCCCAGGTCGTAAACGAACAGATGCCCTGCCTCGGTGACGATCTGGGCGTGTTGCTTGGAGACTTGGGCGGAGGGAATGCACAACGCACAGTCGGGCAGTCGTCCCACCACGAACGGAAAATCGCGGAGGGCGATGGTCCGCGGCTTGGAATCGGATGGCAGGCACTCGTTGAGCAGCCAGGCAGCCGACTGTGTCGAACTTTTTAAGCTCTCCATCGACGGATAGCCCGGGGAAAGTGTTGGCCGGCGGACAGCCGGGGTGCGCAGAAAAGTGCAGACGAGCTCTACGGGTTAACCCTAGCTCAACTCCGCACTGGTTGACTGGGCGGTGTGCCGCAAGGTGGTGGTCAGTGGGGCGGGATGGCTTGCGGCGGTAGGTTTTGGCGGGGTTGTGCGGGTGGGAGGGATTGGGCCGCTGGAGCGTGCTGGAAGTTGCTGGCGACCCGTGATTCACTCTAGAATCAAGTCGATGAACAACCGCTGTATCTATTTGACGATTGCTGTGGGGGCGGCCCTGATAGCGCTGCACGCTGGGGGCCAAGAGTCGCCGAAGCCGGAGGTCGATCCGGCACATGCCGAGAAAATGCAGGCGGGCTTGGCGTTGTTCAAGTCGGATGTGCGGGAGGTGCTCGTCAAGCAGTGCGTCGATTGCCACGGCGGTGACGAGGTGCAATCGGGCCTCGACCTGGCGACGCGGAAGGGATTGCTGCGGGGCGGGGCGCACGGGCCGGCGATCGTGGCGGGCAAGTCGGCGGATAGTAATGTGTTGCGGTTCATCAGCCACAAAGAGAAGCCGTTCATGCCGGAAGGGGGCGAGAAGCTCCCGGCTGACAAGATTGCCGCGATCAGCAAGTGGATCGATTTGGGCGCGCCGTACGATCAGCCGCTCGTGGAGAACCCGCGCGATCCTGATTCGTGGGTGCAGATGGTCGTTCCTGAGAAGGCGCGTGAATTTTGGTCGTTTCGGCCACTGACGAAGGTTGAGCCGCCGGCGGTGAAGAATGAAAGCTGGGTCCGCAATCCGATCGACCGGTTTATTTTGGCGAAGCTGGAAGAGAAGGGGATCACGCCGAATGCCAATGCCGATTCGCGAGTGTTGGTGCGTCGAGCGGCGTTTGATCTGGTGGGTTTGCCGCCGGAAGATGCCAACGAAAAAAACTCTTACGAAGCCACGATCAACAAACTACTTAACTCCCCGCATTACGGCGAGCGGTGGGGGCGGCATTGGCTCGATGCGGCGCGGTTTGCCGAAAGTCACGGCTTCGAGCAGGACTATGATCGGCCGCATGCTTATCACTTTCGCGATTTTGTGATTGAGGCGTTGAATCAGGACATGCCGTTCGATCAGTTCGTGCGATGGCAACTCGCGGGGGATGAGTACGAGCCGGAGAATCCATTGGCACTGAAGGCGACCGGCTTTTTGGGCGCGGGCGTTTTTCCGACACAGATTACGGCCAACGAAGTTGAGCGAACGCGCTACGACGCGCTGGACGACATGGCGGCGACGACGGGGAGTGCGATGCTGGGGCTTTCCGTCGGCTGTGCGCGGTGCCACGACCACAAATTCGATCCGATTCCGCAGGCTGACTATTACCGGATGATTTCCACGTTCACGACGACGGTGCGCAGCAACCTCGACGTGAATTTGGAGCTGGGGCCCTACAAAATCGCGAAGGCGGCGTTCGATAAAGTGCATCAGCCGCTGGTGGAGGAGGTGAAGAAGTTTGAGACGGAGCAGTTGCCGGGTCGTTTGGCGGAATGGGAAGGGACGGAGGCAGTCGCGGCGGTGAAGCAAGGGCCGTGGATCGTGCTGGATGTGGCTGGATTGAAATCCAATGGCGGCGCGACGCTGGCGAGGCAGGATGATGGTTCGATTCTCGTCAGCGGCACCAATCCGGATACCGATTGGTTTACCTTCTCCGCCAAAACAACCGTGCCCAACATTACGGCGATTCGCGTTGAGGCATTGCCTGACCCGTCGCAGCCGAAGGGCGGGTCTGGTCGCTCGCCGAGCGGTGGTTTCTTGCTGACGGATTTCAAGGTGCGGGCGAAGACCGCCAAAGCGGAAACGGCGGCACCGGTGAAGTTGATTCGGCCGCGGGCAACCGCCGAGCAACCGAAGCAGCTCGCGGCGGCGGCCATTGATGAGGACGAAACCAGCGGCTGGGCCATCGGGCCGTCCTCTGTTGGCAGTCCGCAGGCAGCCGTGTTTGATCTCGAGGAAATATTGACAGGCGAAGGGGGTGCCACGCTTTCGTTCCAACTCGACTTTAAGAAGGGCAAACAGCAAGCGCTGGGGCGGTTGCGGGTTTCGGTTAGTACGAGCAACGAAAATACAGTGGTCGAGGCTGGATCGGGAACGCCCGAATCCATCTTGACCGCGTTGGCGGTTCCGGCAGACAAGCGTGCTAAGCAGCAATCGGCCGCGCTTGCCGCGTGGTATCGCCATCAGGTTGTTGCGTGGCAAAAGTTGAACGAGGTCGTCGCTGAACACGCCACACAAGAGCCGCAACCGAAGTTGCTGAAGATTATGGTTTGTAGCGAGGGGGTGACGCCGATCCGGCATCACACGCAGGGGGCTGATTTTTTCACAGAGACGTTTTTCCTGAAGCGCGGCGACTGCGACCAGAAGATGGGGCAGGCTCAGCCGGGGTATTTGCAAGTGCTGATGAATTCGCCCCAGCGCGAGGAGCACTGGCAAGTTTCGCCGCCCGAGGGGAGCAAGACGAGTTACCGCCGGCGGTCGCTCTCGAACTGGATGACCGATACCGAGGCCGGCGCGGGGCATTTGCTGGCGCGGGTGATCGTCAATCGCCTCTGGCAACACCATTTTGGCCGTGGGATTGTCGCCACGCCCAACGACTTTGGCGTGCAAGGCACTCGGCCCACACATCCCGAGTTGCTCGACTGGCTGGCGGCCGAGTTGATTAAAAATGGCTGGCGGCTCAAGCCGATGCACAAGCTGATTATGACCTCGGCGACGTACATGCAGAGCAGCCAGTTCGACCCGGCTGACGCGAAAATCGATCCCGAAAACATTTGGCTGTGGCGACGCGCACCGCAGCGGCTTGAGGCCGAAGTGATTCGCGACAGCATGTTAGCCGTCAGCGGCACGCTCGACCGCTCGCTATACGGCCCAGGCACGCTCGACGAAGGACACACGCGCCGCAGCATTTACTTCATGATTAAGCGGAGCAAGCTCGTGCCGATGATGCAACTCTTCGATCAGCCTGAGCCGTTGGTGAGCGTTGGCAACCGGCCCAGCACGACCATCGCGCCGCAAGCTCTCGCCTTCATCAACAGCCCGCACATTCGCGGCTATTCGCAAGCATTCGTCAAGCAGCTCTTGCCCGTCTATGAGCAATCGCCCCGTCGAGCCATCGAGCAAGCCTACCTCCGCGCGATCACTCGTCCACCCGATGACGAAGAACGCGAATCGACGCTGGCCTTTCTATCCGCGCAGGAAAAATCTTACTCCGCTAGTGAGAAAGCTAACCCTCGCGAGTTGGCACTGACCGACTTCTGCCAGGTGCTGTTTGGTTTGAACGAGTTTGTGTATGTCGAATAGCAATGCGGGTTGCTATGACGTCCCGCCCCATCTCTGCATCAACTCGTGTTCGACTCCGAGCTGATCAAGAATTCGCGCGACGACGAAATCGATGAGGTCTTGCACGGATTGCACGCCGTGGTACCAGCCGGGCATGGCGGGAAGGATTATAGCCCCGGCTTCGGCGGCGCGGCGCATGTTGTCGATTTGAATGAGCGAGAGGGGCGTTTCGCGTGGCACTAAGATTAGCTTGCGGCGCTCTTTGAGATGCACATCGGCGGCCCGCTGAATGAGGTTGTTGCTGGCACCGTGAGCGATGCCGCTGAGCGTGCTGCCGGAGCAGGGACAGACCACCATGCCACCGGTGAGGAACGATCCGCTCGCCGGCGACGCGAGAAAATTCTGGTAATGGTGGTAGTGAAGCTGTTTTCCTGCCTGCTCAGCGATGTTCGCGGGCAACAGAGTTCGGAAATCGAAAGTCTCCAGATGAACGTCGCGGCCTAACTCTTGCTTGATCACTGCCGCCCCCGACGGGCTGACCATTACATGTACTTCGCGGCCGCTATCGACCAGGACTTCCAAAAGCCGCAAGCCATAGACCGCTCCGCTCGCGCCGGTGATTGCAACAACAAGCGGCAGATGTGACATGGATTTACTTTCGCCCGATATACAACGTGGCGATCCCAAAAGTCAGCGGCCAATACTTTACGTTTTTCAGGCCGACGCCGCGCATCCGCTCGGCGAGAGCTTCGCCATCGGGAAATTGCGCCACGGTCGCCGGCAAGTATTTGTAAGCGTCCGTCTTATTCCGCGCAAAGAGTTGGCCGATTCGCGGCAAAACGTAATGAAAGTAGAGTCGATAGATCCCGCGAAACGGCTGCCACCGTGGCGTGCTGAATTCGAGGATCGCCACTTGCCCGCCCGGCCGGCAGACGCGGGTCATCTCGGTCAGACCCCGGTTCGTGTCGGCTACGTTTCGCAAGCCGAACGCGACGGAGACAATCGAAAACCGGTCGCTTTCCAGCGGCAGAGTCTGCGTATCCGCTTCGATGAACTTCAGTTCGCCGCCGATGCCCGCTCGCTGTTGCTTTCGCCGGCCAATTTCCAGCATCTCGCGGCAAAAATCGGCCGCCACAATCTCCGACTTGCCGTTGGTCGCCTTTTGAAACGCGAGGGCCAGATCGCCCGTACCCGTGCAAACGTCCAAAATCGGCTCGCCGGCCTGCGGCTGCAGCGTTTTCACCGTCCACCACCGCCAGTAGCGATCGATATTGAGCGACAACAGGTGATTCATGCGGTCGTAATGCGGCGCGATCTCGCCGAACATTCGCTGCACCCGCTCACCCGATTTGTCGATCGTCGTCATGCCATCAAACCCCTGCTCGCCGGCTGGCGGCGTCCTCGTCATAGGAACATTGTCACACGATCACTGCCACACGATAGCGTCGCCCACAATAAAAAAGTCATCGCGACCGCAACCGGCGATGTGAAGTCGCTTGCCACCGGTCGCGATGTCCTAAGTCTCACGCATTCAATCACTTGCGCGGTTTGCTCGCACTTGCTGGCAAGCGAATGGCAAGTATTTTTTCACGCTTGTGCGAGCGAACACTTCTGGCTATTACGTGTCCGCTCACAGATTGCTGACCGCAATCGAAAGCCTATTGTAACCGCTTGCCCAGTTTGAGGAGTCCATGTCGCTTGCCGAGGCCGCCCGGCCTGCCGCACTTCGCCCTGCCGCCCCCTCTCCAACGCCGGCTCCCCGTCCCCCTTTCCGCATCTTCCGTGCGTCTCCGCGCGACGACCTGGCCGCCTCCATTGGCGACGCGGCGGGCACCAGCGTGATGATTGGCTTGGGGGAAACCTATTTCGCTGCCTTCGCCTTGGCCCTCGGCACGGGTGAAACCTTTGCCGGGCTCGTCGCTACCGTGCCGATGCTGGCCGGCGCGACGCTGCAACTGGTGACACCGCGCTTGTTGCGACAGGCCAAGTCGTACAAACGCTGGGTCGTGGTCTGTGTGAGCCTGCAAGCCGCGGCGCTCTTGTGCATGCCACTGGCGGTGGCGTTCACTGGCAGTGCGGCCGCAGCGCTGATCTTTTTGGCAGCCACGTTTTATTGGGCGGCGAGCCAAGCCAGCGGACCGGCTTGGAACACCTGGATTGAAGAGATTGTTCCCAAGCGGTTGCGGGCCCGCTTTTTTGCGTTTCGGTCGCGCGTGAGCCAGGCTTGCACGCTGGCCGGTTTTGCATTTGGCGGGTTGGCATTACAAGCCGGTAAAAACACGGGTTGGCTGCTGACGGCGTTCGTCGGCATTTTTCTGATCGGTTCGAGCTGCCGCTTTCTGTCGGCCTGGTTCCTCAATCGGCAAAGCGAGCCATCTCGCGGGCGCTATCAGCCAAGGACAGTGCCGATTCGTGAAGTGTTTTTTCGGGCCAAGGGGCAAGCGGGCATTCCGTTGGTGTTGTATCTGCTCTTGATGCAATCGGCGGTGCAAATCTCCGGGCCGTATTTTGCTCCGTACATGTTGGCTCAACAGAATATGAGCTACATCAGCTTCATGGTGCTGGTGGGAGTCGGCTATTTGGGCAAAGTGATCGCGTTGCCTTGGTGGGGCCGCGTGGCGCATCGTTCGGGCGCGCGGAGGCTGCTGTGGATCGGCGGAACTTCAATCGTTCCCGTCGCCGCGCTGTGGCTCGCGGCAGATTTTTTTGCTCCCTGGCAAACTATTTACACCTTGCAGCTCGGCGGCCTTTCGATTCCCTGCCATCTTTCCGCGGAATTTGCATATCTGGCGGCGGTGCAGCTTATTTCGGGCCTGGTGTGGGCCGCGTATGAGCTGGCGATGGTGCTGATGTTTTTGGAGGCGATTCCCCGTCACGACCGGGCCTGCGTGCTGACGTATTACAACTTCGGCAACGCAGCGGCTCACGTGGTGGGTGGCCTGATTGGCGCGACGATCTTGCAGTTCGGCAATGAAAGCCACTATGCGTATCTCGCGGTTTTTGGCTGCTCGTCGCTCGTGCGCCTCTGCACGGTTCCGCTGCTGCAAAGAATCAATCAACACGCCCCGATGAAACAGGGGATGGCCCAGCGGCAGGGGAATGTCGTGCTGCGCGAAGTGCCTGAGCCGGTTTGAGTTCTCGCGCCGCACGGAACGCCCGCGAGTTACTATGATACGAATATGGAGCTAGTCCAACCTTCTGAGCGTCAAAAGCATGTTCTGATGCCGCGGCAAGAGCTGCGGTGTTATCAGCTTGCGCGGCTGCAAAAATTGCTGACCGAGGTGGTGCCGCATAATCGCTTTTATGCGGAAAAATTTGCCCGGGTCGAGTGCTTGCCGCTGGAATCACTCGAGCAGTTGGAGCAACTCCCTTTTACCTTCAAGGACGAGTTGGTCACGGCGGCGCATGGCCCTGAATTTGCCGCCAATCTGACCTATCCGTTGGCTCATTACGTTCGCTATCACCACACGTCGGGCACGCGTGGCCGGCCGATGCCGGTGCTCGATACCGTGGCCGATTGGCAGTGGTGGATCGACTGCTGGCAGTATGTTCTCGATGCGGCGGAGATCGGACCGGAAGACAGGGCCGTGCTGGCTTTTTCGTTCGGTCCGTTTATCGGTTTTTGGAGTGCTCATGACGCGCTGGTGGCGCGTGGTGGCATGGTTGTTCCCAGTGGCGGCATGAACACGCTCGCGCGGGTCGAGTTGATCCATCGCACACGGGCCACGGTTCTCTTGTGTACGCCCAGCTATGCCCTGCGGCTGGCTGAGGTGGCACGCGAAAATCATATCGATCCGGCTGCGCTCGATGTGCGGCGGATTATCGTGGCCGGCGAGCCCGGCGGGTCCGTTCCAGCGCTGCGGCGGCAAATCGAATCGACCTGGAATGCCCTGGTGATCGACCACGCTGGCGCTTCCGAAGTGGGACCGTGGGGATACGGCGATCCGAACGGTCACGGCTTGTTTGTGATTGAAAGTGAGTTCATCGCGGAGTTTTTATCGCTGGCAACGGGTGGGGCCGCGATGGACGGCGAACTGGCCGAGTTGGTTATCACGTCGCTGGGCCGGCACGGCAGCCCGGTCATTCGCTATCGCACGGGGGACATTGTGCGGCCGCGTTTTATGCCGCGCGAGGAAAATCATTTCACGCTGCTGGAAGGGGGCGTGCTGGGCCGGGCGGATGACATGCTCATCGTTCGCGGTGTGAACATTTTTCCTAGCTCTCTGGAACAGATCGTGCGGGCATTTCCCGAAGTGGTCGAGTTTCGCGTGACCGCGCTGCGACAAGGGAGCCTGGACGCGCTCGTTGTCGAGATCGAGGACCGGCTGAACAATCCTGAGCGAATTGCTCGCGAGTTGCAGCTTCGCTTGGGGCTGAAAATCGATGTCCGCACCGTGGCGCTGGGCTCGTTGCCTCGGTTTGAAGGCAAAGGGAAGCGTTTTCACGACCAGCGCCAAGCGACGTACTCGATTTGAAGTGCGTGAGCCGGCACCATGAATAAAGCTTTCGTTCGCGAGCCCGACACGACGGAAGTGCTGTGTCCGCGGTGCGGTGCGGCGGGCACCAGTGTGGTCCGCGCGGCTTTTGAACATCATGTTCCGGCCGAGGCCCGCCGGTCGCTGGCGGCAAGCACTTACTTTTGTGCCACGCCAACGTGTGCGGTGGCTTATTTCGATGCTTTTGAAGCCGTAGTGCCGGTTGAGGCGTTGGCTCAGCCGGTATATCCCAAAGATATCCACGCCCCGCTGTGCTGCTGCTTTGGCCTGACGCTCGACGATGTCGAAGCCGACATCGCCGAAGGGAAGCCGACCCGCATTCGCGAACTGCTAGCAAAATCGAAAACGCCGGCGGCCCGCTGCGAAGAGCTTTCGCCCACCGGCCACTCTTGCATTGCCGACGTTCAGCGGTGCTATTTCAAGCTGCGCGGCGGTTCTTGATATTTTGCCGGCAGTGATAGCACGGCGTTGCTCTTCCCGCTTCTGGCCGGAATTGATAAATGTTCGCGGCTGCAAATGCCTTCTGCCCCCTGCGGGCCTTCGTAGGACTACGTTCTTGCCGGCTATTTCACCAATCCGAAGCACTTGCGAGGGAGTTCAACGCTCCTTCGCGCGTCTGCTCTTGCGCCTGGCGGGTTTGTTGTGTTTGGGTCTTTCGTTCTGCGGTTGTGCCGCCCAGCCGTATCTGAATTCGCACATCGAGTCGGTCAACACCGAATACCGGCAACTTGAAGATTACGTCTATGCGCTCGAAGAGGAAAACAGCCGGTTGCACCAAGAGATCGAATCACTGAAGACAGTCGGCAAAACGGAACGTACGCCCGGCGGCGTGCCGGCGCGTGGCGGGCTCTTCCGGCGCTCGCCAGCGAGTTCGTCACCACGCGGTGGCGCTTCGCCCGCTGATTCTCCGCCGGGATTTGACTCTCCGCTGATCGAAATGCCTGGATCGACGCCGTCCACATCGCCTGGCCGATCGACGACGCAGCGTCCCGATCTCGACGCAGGCGAGCGGTCTGCGCCTTCCGACACGCCGCCCTCCATCGATCCGCCAAAAATCGAAATCGAAACACCCGCAACAAAGCCGATCGAATTGTTGCCTGTGCCTGCGCCGTCTGCCGCGCCATCCTCCGGTCAGGATGTGCGCACGCCGGCGGTGCCTGATCCGATTTCTCCGAGGCCGATCAACAAAAAAGTTACGCACTTGTTTGTGAATCCAACGCAGACGGGTGCAGCGAATTTCGATGGGCGGCCGGGTGATGACGGTTTACGGCTGGTGCTGGAGCCGCGCAATTCGGACAACGAGTATGTGGCGGAAGCCGGGGCGTTGTCGATCGTGTTGCTCGACCCCGACAAGCAGGGCGAAGGAGCCAGGATCGCGCGATGGGATTTTGATCAGTCGAATAGCCGGCAGTTGTTGGCGGCGAGCGATGGCCGCGGGATCAAATTGGAAGTGCCGTGGCCGGCGGCACCGCCAGTTGCGAACAAGCTCAAGCTCTTTGTGCGGTACGAAACGGACGATGGCCGCAAACTGACCGCTGATCGCGATATCTATCTCAATGCACAAGCTCAGGCGGTGAGTGGGTGGACACCGCGAAGCGTTGAGCGGTAAATCTTGCTATTTCAGTGCTTCGGCGGGTATTGCCAGTTTCGATGAAGGTTCGCCGTAGTCTTTACCGCGGCGGGCAAACCGGACGAAGATTGCGGTCGAAATGGCCATAATTCCAATGGCGGCCAAATAGGGCCACGAGGGCGAACGCGAAAATAGGGGGATCGCAATGAGAGGTCCCACGACGCGGGCGAGCGAGCTGGTGCTTTGGCTCACCCCCAAAATCCCTCCTTGCTTGACAGGATTGCTACGGCGGCTGATCAGCGATTGCAGCGAGGGGTTCAGCAACGCGAATCCTGTCACTTCAATGGCTGAGGCGATCATCAGCAGCCATAGTTGACCGACTTGAAGCGCGACGACCAGTAGCGCGAAGCCCAAGATCGTTGCCACGCCACCGGCCAATGTCAGAACCATTTCGCCCACCTTGGGCGCCAGTCGTCGCACGAGAAACCCCTGAGCCAGGCTGAGCGTAAGTCCAATGAAGGCGTAATAAAGCAGTACTTCGTGAAATTTGAATTGAAATGGCAAGTTCTTGTCATTGAGCAATAGCGAGAGCGTCGTCTCGAACGCGCCGAACGAGACCACGCTGGCAAAGGCCGTGGCTAGCAGCGCCGGCACGGAAGGAGTTGCAAAGGCGTCGTGCCACGCCTGCAAGTCGAACCAGGCATGACCACCGCGGTGCGTGCCGGGACGCAACGATTCGGGAAGCAGAAAAATGGCCAGGAACAAAGCGATGCCGGACAGCAAAGCAGCGGCGTAACCGGGCCAGGGACTAGCTCCCACATCGTCGGAAAACAGCAAAGCCGCCGCGCCGAGCAGCGGACCAAACGTAAATCCCAATCCAAACGCCGCGCCGATGAGGGCCATGCCTTTGGCTCGGTTCTGCAAGCTCGTGACGTCGGCAATGTAAGCTTGTGCCGCCGGGATTGTCGCGCCGGCGATTCCAGCGCCGATCCGCGCGATAAACAAGAGCGGCATGCTCCGCAGCGTCGTGGCCACGCCGAACAGCAAGTAAAAACCCACCGAACCGATGAGACCCACGATCAATACGGGGCGACGTCCAATCCGATCTGACGCCCGCCCCCACAGCGGCGCGAAGATAAAGGTCATGGCCGAAAAGCTCGCCATCAACAGGCCGATGATGAGGCCTTCGTGCGAGAGATTAAACGACTTGGCATAGATCGGCAGCAGCGGCAGCACCATGCCGAAGCCGAGCAGATCGATGAAAACCGTCAGGAAAATGACCAAGAGCGAGCCGCGGCTGGGGGGCTGGCTCGGTTGATTTGTGGCTTCGCTATCGCTGGATACGGTCGTCATGCGGGAACAGGCCGAGGTCTGCTTTTGAAATATCGGGCCGGTCCAGCACCTTACCTGCAAACGCGGTAGCTTGCCACCATTGGCGAACTACTTCTTACAGTACGACAAGGCTAAGAGGGCGTAGCCGGTGGCGAGGTTGGCGTCGCTTTCCATCCAGCGTTGGTTTTCGTTGGACCAGGACCCGTCGGGCTTTTGGCGCATGGCGAGGGCTTCGATCAGGTCTTTCCGCCAATCGTGGCTCACGCCCGCTTCATCGACAAAAGTGTCTTGGCCGAGGGCGGCCAGCGCTTTGCCGAAGGTCTGGTAGTAGTAATACAAACCTTGGTTGCCGAGGCCGGGATTGTTATTCAGGTCGTAGTGCTTTTTGAGCCAACCGATTGCAGCCTTCATACGAGGGTCATTAGGAGTCAAGCCGGCGTAGATCATGCTCTTGAGGCCGGCATACGTCATGGAAGCGTAGCTGCGAAGTCCACCAGTCTGTTCGTCGTTGCCGGCTTGGCTGTTGCCGCCGGCGGCGGGTGTGTAATAGAAGCCGCCGTCATTGATCTTGTTGGCGAACGGCGTAGTGTTGTGCGGGCCTTCGAGGTTTTGGCAACGGCCGACAAATACCAACGCTCGCTTGATCGCTTCGTCGTCCGCACCGCTGCCGGAGGCCTTTAAGGCGTCCATGAAGAAGCTGGTGTTCGAAAGGTCGGGCCGGTCGTTCGTGCGGCCGTAGCCGGTGCCGCCATACTTCACGTCGCTCGCATCGGCTTCTCGCTCGTGGGTTGCGCCCCACTGGTTGGTCTTCACGTATTTTTCGGCCTTGGCGAGCAGTGCGTCGTACTTGCCGTTGCGATTGGCTTCTTTGAAGCAGACGAGGGCGATGCAGGTTTCGTAGTTTTTGTTGTGCGTGCCTTCGGTGTAGATGCCGCCATCGTCGCGGATGAACTTTTCGACGTACTTGAGGGCTTTGGCCACGACCGGATCGTCGGGGGAGCGGCCTTGGCGGAGGATGCCGGCGGTGACCAGAGCCGTGACGGCCGGACCGGCGGCGGAGTTGAACGAACCGTCTTCGGCTTGCCCCTTGGTGGCCAAAAAGGCGATCGCCTTATCGACCATTTGCTGATACTGCTTGGCCGTGGCGTCGTCGGCTGCATTGGCCGTGGAAAAAACGGTCGCAATGGCCAGCGCCAACGAAAGGCCGGCCTTCCAAATTGCGTTGAGTGTCATCTGTCGATCCTCTGACGGCTGCTGTCGAAAAAAGCGACAGGCATTTTGCCGCTGGTTCCATTCTAACAGGCGACGTGAGGGTTGAGAGTTTAGGGTTGAGGGGGGAGCGGCGGAGTTTTTTTCTTGAGGGTTCATGCGGGAAGTGATTGGGAGGAAAGGAGTTGTGACGTGAGAGTTCGCGCTCATGTTTAGGCAGATGAGTACTAGCATTTCTAAAAGCCTCATGTTGGGGCGGGGGAACGGCGCGCACGCCGAGCCCATCTCGTAGATAGATTGCAATCCGAGGCGAAAACCGGGCCAGAATTTGGGAAATTTTTGGCTGCGGTGTTTCTGGCTACGCCTTGCCGAGTTCGGCGGAGCGGCGGGTGGCGGCTTCGACAGCGGAGATGAGGGCGGCGCGGAGGCCGCGGTCTTCGAGGGCGGCGAGGCCGGCGATGGTGGTGCCGCCGGGGCTGGCGACTTTGTCTTTCAGGGCGGCGGGGTGCTCGCCGGTGGTGAGGACCATTTCGGCGGCACCGGCGACGGTTTGGGCGGCGAGGGCGAGGGCGATATCGCGGGGGATACCCATTTTTACGCCGCCGTCGGCGAGGGCTTCGATCATCACATAGACAAAGGCGGGTCCGGAGCCGGAAAGGCCGGTGACGGCGTCGAGCAGCTTTTCATCGACTTGATAGGCCCGTCCGACCGCGCCGAGTAGTTGGCCGACGAGTTGGCCATCGGCGGCGGAGGCACCGGTTGCGAGGGCGTAAGCCGAGGCCCCTTTGCCGACGAGGGCGGGAGTGTTGGGCATGACCCGGGCGACGCGCTCGGACTTGAGGCCGGCTGTTAATTTGGAGAGGGGAATGCCAGCCGCGATCGATACGAAGAGTTTGTCGCTGCCGCAGTGGCCCGCGAGTTCTTGAAACACCGTGGCCATGCTTTGGGGCTTAACGGCCAGGAAGATCACTTGGGATTTTTCAACGACTTGCTGGTTCGTCGTCGCGATCGTCGCCCCGGGCACTGCCGTGGCAAACGATTCACGGGCGGCGGCGAACGGATCGCAGGCGACGATCTGGTTGGCAGGCACCAAGTTCGTGGCCACAAAGCCCTGGGCGAGGGCCTTGGCCATTTGTCCCGCGCCGATGAAGCCGATGGTTTGAGTTAGCATGGTCGTTAGCTGCAGAATCTCCGGATAAATCACACTCCAAGATACCATCGAATTACGGTGGTGGATGGGACGTGAATTGGGGCTAGGAGGGGAGGCCGGTTGGGATTGTGGAGGTTGCTGGCGGGGCGGGCGTCGCTCTTTTCAACGCAAAGACGCGAAGGGGAGCAAAGGGCGCAAAGGAATGCGGTGGGTTCGATGGTGTTCGTGGATAGATAAGATGGAAGCGGAGCTTATAGGCGATGACAGCAAACGCGGGTGATGTTGAGGGGCGCATACGTGCGAATCTCGCGCGGGTTCGCGAGAAGATGGCGGCGGCGGCGGTGCGGTCGGGACGGAGGGTGGATGAAATCAGGCTGGTGGGGGTGACGAAGTATGTGGAGCCGGAGATTGCGCGGGTGCTGGTGGAGGCGGGGGTGACTGATTTGGGGGAGAGCCGGCCGCAGGAGTTGTGGAGGAAGGGGGAGGCGCTGGCGGGTTTGCCGATTCAGTGGCATATGATTGGCCATTTGCAGCGAAACAAGGTGAAGCGGACGCTTGAAACTAAGCCGGTCATTCATTCGGTTGATAGTTTGCGGCTGCTGAGCGAGATTGATGCTCAGGCGGGAAATACTGGGTTACCGGCGATTGAGGTCTTACTGGAAATCAATATTTCGGGGGACGCGGCCAAGCATGGGTTGCGTGCTGATGAGATCGAGCCGCTCTTGCCGGAGATTGGCAAGCTATCGCACGTCGCGGTGATGGGATTGATGACTATGTCGGGCCTGGAGAGTAGCCCGGAGCAGACGCGCCGTGAGTTTGCGGCACTGCGTGAACTGCGCGATAAGCTGCGGCCGAATTGCCCGCCGAACGTGGTGCTGAAAGAGCTGTCGATGGGGATGTCGGACGATTACGAGATTGCGATTGAAGAAGGGGCGACGCTGGTTCGCGTTGGTTCCGCGCTATTCGAAGAGGTCAATTCTTAACGCCTGTGCCGATTTTGCGGGCGTTTTTAAGTCGCGTGCTACACTTGCCCAGCGACATAAGGAGCTGGTGTCATGCGCTGCGCGATCATTGCTACTGTTATCGTTCTGGCTGAAGTGTCGGCGGAGGGCCGCGACATCTTTGTGAATAATTTGATTGGCGACGACCGGCGCGGGGGAAGTGCCGCGGAGGTTGCCGGCGCGGGCTCGGGTCCGTGCCGTTCGATTGCCAAAGCATTGCGGATTGCCACGCCAGGGGATCGGATCGTGGTGGCTAATACGGGACAGCCGTATCGCGAGGGGATCAGCGTGCAAGGGCCGCGTCATAGCGGAATGGATCGCTTTCCGACGACGATCAGCGGCAACGGGGCAACGCTCGATGGCACGTTATCGCTCTCGGGAGCGCACTGGGAATTCGCGGGCGAGAAGATGTTTCGCACGCGGCCGATTCATAAGAGTTTTCAGCAGCTCTTCTTGGAGGGCTCGCCGCTGGTGAGGAAGCAGCCGGCGGCGGGGCAGTTTCCGGAGTTGGCCGCGCGGGAGTGGTGCTTGTGTGAGGGTTGGATTTACTTTGGCGTCGATACCGGGCGGCTGCCGGACGACTACGAGTTGTCATGCTGTGGCGAGCAGGTGGGGATCACACTGTACAACGTGCATGACGTGATCATCGAGGATTTCAAGCTTCGGGGCTTTTGGCTCGATGGAGTGAATGCGCACGACAATGTCAGCCGGGCGGATTTGATTCGCGTGACGAGCCAGGAGAATGGCCGCAGCGGGTTTAGCGTTGGCGGTAGCTCGCGAGTGCGGATTGATACCTGCACGGCGGCGGGCAACGGGCAGGCGCAAGTGCGAGCGGAAGGCTTCTGCCAGGTGCAGATGCTCGATAACACGCTGGATGCGGCGTCGGCCCCAGCGATGGTGCGCGAGGGGCGGGCGGTGGTGAGTGAGACGGTGGAGTAGGCGAGTTTCGCCTGGGGTTTCGGTTTCGGAGGATTCCACGGAGTACCTCAGAGCTGCCATCCCGGCCGTGCTTGACTCCCATTCGCGTTTACCGCGTCTTGGGCTGGCTCTGGGGAGCCGTTGGGCGGGCTTGTTGGGACGGGGGGCCGGCGGGGATGTTGCCGGGGCCGTCTTGGTCAACCAGCTTCCAGCCGGCCGGTGGACGGACGTCGTAGAAATCGCGCTGAAAAACGCCGAGCAGATTCTTGGCGAGTAGATCCTTCAGGCCTTCAGCATCCTTCTTGCTGCGATTCACGAACTGATACGTTTGCCGCGAATCGTTTTGCGGCGGGTTGTAGTTTGGCGCGAAAATCTCTAGCGAAGCAGGCAAGTAGTCGTCTTGATCGAGAATGATTCGCACTTGCTTGAAGTTTTGGGCGTCCTCGCGCGACTTGGGCACGGCTTCCAGCCAATACTTGCCGGCTTCCGCGCCGGGCAGGCCGTGAATCCAGTAGCGGGCTTTGATCGTCTCGGCCTTGGCACCGAACATAAACGGGAGCGGACCATCGGCGATGGCTTTGCCGCGCATGTTAGCCGGCAGCGTGGTCATGGTGACCTGCTTTTTGTTGGCCTCGAACGAGAAAATCTTCTCGCCGTTGCAAACCCAGTGCTCGCCGAGCTCGGGATTTTGCACGACCTGTTGCGGCGGTTGGCCGGGCGCGCCGGGCTGATTCAGGATCAACTTTTCGACGTGGTACAGGCCTTTATCGGGCTGGGCGTACTTAATCGAACCTTCGGCAAAGGTTCGCGGCTGCATCTTGCCGTTGGCGACGAAGCCGCCGTCGTAGTCCCAGCGGTTGAACTTGCATTCGAAGAGCTTGATCTTCTCGCTGCTCGATTCCCAGAACTTGAGGACGTCGTCGATCCACTTTTGCTCTGCCGGGCTCATTTGGCCGACCCAGTCGGGCTGCCGCGGGATGGGGGCAATTTGCGGCTGAATAGCGGGGCCGAGCGGCGCGCCGGCGGGTTCGACAATGGGCGTGATTTGACGAGCAGGTCCGGCGGGGGCCTGCGCGGCGGCGCGCGGGGCGGGGGCGGGGCCTTGAATCGTTTGGGCCGGGGCCGTGTTGGCGATGAATAGGGCGACGCACGTACAACAAACCAATATCGAGCGGGTCATCCGTGACTCCTCTAGGCTGCAATAATTCTGGGCTGGCTACGCAATGCGACAGCGAGAAATGCGGGCCGCAATCGTATCAGAGGGGTGCGATTGCCAGCTAGAGCGAATCGGCCGTGCTAGCAGCGAGCGATGTGCTAGGCAAACAGCAGTACGCCCCTCTCCGCATCATTCGCCGTTGGCCCACCCACCAACCCCTCCCGCCAGCACGGCCTAAAAAACGCTAATCACAGGCACCAGTTTTGAAATTGCGCCTTGCTCTCGACGGGGCCTCGTTCACGGGGCTTCGACTTTTTGCCCCGCGATTTATCGCGGGTTACGCAATCGCTCGCACAGTCTTTTCTGCCAGCCCCATGCATGCGGGTTACCACATTTGCAGGCTTTAGCCCATTGGCCAACCTTCGCCGCGCAACGTAAAAAGCCCAAGCCAGGTTTACACAAGCCCGACGCGCCAGAGTGGGGTCACTCCAAGCCCGCCGCCAGCGAGGGCACACACCAACCCGACGCGTCAGCGAGGCCCTATACCCGCCCCACTCCGTCTGCCGTTGCCCGCCTTCCGTGTGCCGTTGCCCCCGCCACCCGCCCGCCCAAAGTAGTCCTGCCAACCCCTCAGCAGGACCGCCCCGCAAACACTCCCCTACTCCCGCACCGATTCCCTACTCCCTACTGGCTATTCGCTACTCTCTCTCCCTCCTCTCTCGGAGCTTGGTGATGGAAGGTGGAATGGTGACTTCAGCCGTGGTTCGCTGCGCGACCCGACAGCCACCCGTCGGACGACTCACACTTCAAATGGCTTTTGCAGATCGTCGAGCCATTTTTTTTGCTGGTCGCTCATGCCATCGACGCAGAAATAGACGGGTTTGGCATAAAACGGCGCGGCGTGGATGCGGAGGAGCCAGTCGATGAAACGTTTAGAAGCATAACAGCCTTGAACGAGGTCGCTGCCGTCCCAGGTTTTCCCTTCAACGACCATTTTGCGGTCGCGTGCGTAGGGAATCCGCTTGTCGCCCGGTCCCTTATGTACGTCCTCGTGAATGTGCATTTGCTCGCCGCAATTCTCGCACGACATTATCAAAAGGCCGCAGGATTCGCAAACGATCTTCCCGCGGTGGCAGTTTGGGCACTCGTTCGCCGTGTCAATAAGCTTTGGGGGGCGCTTTCTGATTCTCCCCAGGAATTGCAGTGCCCAGACTTCGGGGGTCGGAAGATCACTTTGGTTGACAATGATTTTGAATAAATCGAGCCGCGCCTTTTTCGGTTTTAGAGCGTCAAGTCTTAAGTAAAGTTCTTTGGATACTGCAAGCATTCCATACGTCGATTCCACAAAAGTCGAAAGTCGGCTATACCCGCGAGCGTCGCCGCGGACGGCGCTGAAATAGGAAAGTGCCACATGGGACGGATTAGCCGGGCAATCCTTGATTTCGACGGAGTCTTGCTTGCTAGGCAGATCCTCGATCGCGAGGTATCCAGGCCGCCCCGCGTCGATTAAAGCGTCATTGGTAGGATGGCGCCGCGCGATTATCCAATCCTCGACGGGCTCCTCCAACGCGATAATTTCGTCGTTCCAGGTGACGCCGAGGCAGTAAAAGACGCCCTTGCGCAGGTTGCCTGAAGTGTCGGACACCAGTTTTGCCATTGCAGATATCTCCAGTCAGCCGTGACTGCGCAGTTCAGATGCCTCACTGTCCAGGGTACATCCGATCTATGGCTATTTGCAAAATCCCACGCGATGTTTCCAGGCTTTGTGCGTCATTTGGACTAATGTCGGTGGCAAAAACGATCATCCTATTCATTAGGTTTCGTGCTGACGGGGCTGAGGGTTTCTGAGTTGGTCCCATAGAATCGGTAAGAGCGGCTTCGTACGCATCCAAAAATTTCTGAAACTCGGCATTCGATTGATCGTTAAAGTTGTGCATATTTTCAAACGCCTCCGCCTTATTTGCCAGAAGCTCGAATACCGGCAGCGCCGCCAGCGTGATGAGGCCAATCTCTTTCAGTCGCGAGGCTTTTTTCAGGGCGAGTTGCACCATGTCCTTCTTGGCTAGGTTTTTCGCCTTGTCGAAGGTGGCCTTGTTTGATCCTGCTGGTACGAAATACATTTTGAATTGTTTGTCCAGTTTCGCTTCGAGGTCGTCGATGTCTTTCCATTTCACTCTTTTGTCGCCGTACACCAATTCCCAGTTTTCATTGTCGTAGCCGAGCTCCTTCGCTTTATTGCGCCACCACTTTAACTGCTCGGGATTGATGAACTTTTGATGCACGGCACGCGGGACGGCGCGCATGTCTTGTAGGTTGTGTACGTTTATCTGTCTCTCGGCTAGATATCGTGCGGCAAGAGCCTGCTGCTGCTGCTTCGGATGATGAATATCCCAATTGCTCCATTCGCTTTCGGATATGCCTGGCGTGGCGTCCTTAAAAGCTTGGCGGTAGTCGTCGTCCGCGCACGCGCTCAAGAGCGGGATTTCGTCCCCGCCATCGTTAAATGCGAACGCCGCCTCGGTCGAGCGTCCCGCTCCGTCGTGAATCCTCAGCCATCCCGTGTAGCGGTATGGATTATCAGCGCCCGGTATTTCGGCTGAATTGCCCGAGCCCGCGAATATCCCATCCCCGTCGAGGTCCCACTCATAGGTGAGATCGCTGTTGCCGCCTGCGCTGTTTTCCGCTCCAACGGTGAGCTGCGCATTGCCGTTAGCAAGGATAACTGCGTTGGCGGAGGTGATAATCGGGTCGCCGTTGTCGATGGGCGGCGGGTTGTCGTCGCCGATGTCGATTTCGTGCTCGGCCCAAGTAGAGCCGTCTTCGTCGGTGGTCGTGGCGCGAATCGTGTAATGGCCGTCGGCGGCATAGACGTGAGTGGGTATGCCAGAGTCACCAGAAATCGTGCTGGATGAGCCATCGCCCCAATCGACGACGATTTGCGTCACGGTGTCGGGGCCGGGATCGCTCGTCCAAATGGCGAGCGAAAAGGGCACGCCGGCAGCGCCGATCACGGCGTTCTAGTCGAATTCGATGCCGGGCCAAATGTTGCCGATAGTGACTTCAACGTCGAACTCTTCGTTGCTGTTGCCTGAGGTGGTTACGCGCACCGTAGCGTCATAATTACCATCTTCGACAGGGTCGCCAAGCAAGTGGAGCAGCGCCAGGTCGAAGGCCAGCACGCTTCCGTCTTCCTCAATGGCGGTCGTTTCAAAGTCGTTAGTCCCGTCGTCATCCACGTCCAATTCGATCTTCGTGATGGAGGCGTCAGAAGCCATCGCCCGGACATACAGATTCAGCTTGTCTCCCTCCCAGCCATAAATGGCATCGTTCACCAAATGGATGCCTTCGTCGAGGATGGTCACGCGCCCGTCGGCATCCGCGGCAATGGTGGCGCTTTCGGCAGCGACCATAGTCACGTCGAATTCCTCATCGGGCTCAGTTTCCTCGTCGGCAAGAATCGGAACGGTGAACGTGAACGAGAGCACGCCTTTGGGAATGTCAATCGTTGTTTCCTCTGGGTCCGCGAAGTCGTCGCCCTTGCTCGCAGGTTGCCAATCATCTTCCGGATCGGCGTCGCCAATTTCTTGCGTGAGGATATCGACCGTGGCTTCCTTTTCCGTTTTTCGGGTAAGCCTCACGGTCAATGTTGCTAGCGCCGTATCGTCACCCGGCTCGCTGACCAGCGTGTCGTTAACGGAAAGCTCCGGCGCATCATCGTCGTCCGCGATCGTCCCAACAGCCGTGAAATTGCCGAGGGGGACATTGCTCGTATCCTTGATCCGAGCGCCGAATGGCTCGTCGTATTCGTCGATATCATCAGCAAGGACGAACACTTCGAAGTAGGCCTCCGTTTGCCCGGCCGAAATGACGAGCCGCTCAACCTTGCTGGTGTAATCGCCTCCCTCGTGGGCTCGCGCTCGCTCTTCGGCAGTGCCACCGGTGGCTGCTGGCAAATCAAAAGTTTCCACGTCGATCTCCGCCGTATAGCTCAGCGGCTGCGAGAGCCAAACGCGGAAGCGGGCCTGGGCGGGCTGGCCATCTTCGCCATCCTCGGCCACCGGCTCCGCATCGTCGATATTGACCGAAGGCCCCGCGACAATCCGCACCGTCGCCGAATCAGACTGGTAGCCGTTGGTGGCCGTGTAGTCGAACTGGTCGTCCCCAAAATAGCCCGGATTGGGCGTATAGAGCAGCGTTTTCAGCGGTCCCGTGCCCATTACGGCGGTCACGGAGCCGTGGGCCGGCTGTCCGAATGATTCGACCCACGGCCTCAGATAGGCCGCGAAGTAAGTCAATCCACCCGATTTATCGTTGCCAGCCGGAGCGATCGTAATCGTCGTGTCGCGCCGGAACGCCA
>JANNTN010000012.1:0-12682 GCA_031394445.1 Anatilimnocola sp. | reverse complement strand
GTCTTCAGGAATTCGCAGACCGGAAGAGGGAGCGACCGCGGCATAATAAGACTGCCAAGACAGCACGGAGGCCCGGCCCGTCTGTTGATCCAGTTCGGCGTAGCTGCGAATGCGGACGCGCGTGCTCATGCCGTCGGCGATGAGAGCGAAACCGAATAAGCTGGTCGTAACAAGCACCGCGCCGAGCGGAACGGTAATCAGCAGCAGATAGAGCCGGCGAGCGCGGGCCAAGAGAAAGTAGTTCAGCGGACCGATCAGCGCCGCGAAGACCGAAACGAGCACTAGAAACGTCTTCACGGGTGCGCGGCCGACGCCGGGCACGAGAAATTTCCAGTAGTCGCCATTGCCGTGGCTGAATGAAATTCCCGTGCGGCGGCTCCATTGCCAATGGCACTCGGGGATGGCTTTGGACATCCAGTTCCAATCGAGCGACCGGCCGGGGAAGGGGTTTTCGGCGCTGATGGCCGCCACGCAGCCGCTACCTGCACCGCGGAACAAAAACGGAGGCGTGCGCGGCGGCTGGACGGCTTTGGGGGCTGATTCTTCCAGGGACGGATCGACCGGCTGAAGCGGGTCGTTGAGCGGTGTTTGTTGAGCGGCGGCAAATGATTCGGGCGAGGGAACGGTCCAGCCGCGAGTGGGTGTAGTTGATTCGCCGGCGGGCTCCAGCGGGGGAAGATTGAAGAGTTTTTCAATTTCTGTCAGGTTGGCGAACTTGTCGCCGCCGCCATAAACGATGAGCAGGGGACCGGTGGAGAGCCAATCGTGGAGGGCGGCGAACTGCTCGGGCTGAGTGCTGTGCAGACGTGTTAAATCGGCGAGTGAAATCGTGGCGACGTCGAATTGGCTGATTTCAAGCCAGCGTTTGGGGAGTTCTTGCGGCGAGGACATCACGGAGCGGGTGCTGTTGCCGACCACGGTGAGGAGCGCGATGTCGGACAACGCTTGCCCGACGGGGGTAGGGCGATTTGCGCGATTTCTGCCGGTCCCCTGGCGTTGGTTTTCTTCTTCGGGGTACAGGCGCATGAGCGCGCGAACATCTGGCAAAAGATGGCTGGGAGAAGCATCAAGCTGAGTCGTTTCAAAAGCCTGGGTCAGGCCAAGTTTTTCTTCGCGGGGCGGGACGTTGTAATCGAGAAAGAGAAATGCGGGTTTGGTCTCGTCCCAATTCCAACTGTTGGGGGTGGCCCAACTCAAGCCCGTTTGCGAAAGATCGAGCAGCTTTTCGCCCCCTTCGTAAGTATCGATCGAGAGGCTCGTCCACATTCCCTGCTGGGGAACCAGGATGGTTGCCCTAGTGGTGGTGCTGCCTTCGGGAAGTTCAACGATTTGAGAAACGCGGCGGTCGCGCCAGGAGCCGAGCCGCCCGGTGTGCAGAACGATTCGTAATTGACGGTCGAACTTATGCGGCTTGTTGGCGGGAAAGGCCGAGACGGTGATGCGGACTGGCCGGTAGCCGTTGGAGTCGATTCCACGGGCATCAACCTGCATCGTGAGCCCACTGGGATATTTGGCTCCCGCGGGAAGCTTGAACTCGATTCCGCTGGCGGCGTGACAATCCGGGGCAAGGGCAATGGCGAAGACCAACAAGACAAACGCCGCGAGGCAGCGGGATAGGTAGCTCGGCGGTAAATGTTGCGGGCGGAACATCGGGACTAGCCAGTGATGGGCGGCGGAAGGTCGATGGCTGGCGAGGGGGCGGGTTGGTTATCGGAAGTGCCTGGCGGCTGGTCGCTCGCGAACGGCTGCTGTGACCCTGGTGGATTTATGGGAGAGCGAGAAATCAACCAAGCCGCTAAGAAAGCCGTTGCAAACAGGGCGAAGGCGATGACGAATGTCCATAAGCCGGCAACAACGCCGATGGCCCAAGCGTGGCCGCGCACCGAATAGGAGAGGACCAATGAAACGAAGGCCGAGAAGGTGGTGAGGCCGAGCAACCAGCGGATCGAGAAGCGCGGGAAGAACATACGACCGATTGTTGCAGACAGACCGAAGCTTGCAAACGAGAGCGCCGCCGCTGGGAATTCGCACAAGGAGAGCGAATCTTGCCAACTCGCGAAAAATTCACACTAGAGGCAATTAACGGCTGAGGATACGGCGGGCATTTTGCAAACCAGCAGCAAGTCGCGAAACTTCTTCGAGCGTGTTGTAGATATAAAAGCTGGCGCGGGTGCTGGCGGAGATGCCGAGCCGGTCGTGCAGGGGCATGGCGCAGTGGTGGCCGGCGCGAACGGCGATGCCTTGAATATCGAGAGCTTTGGAAATGTCGTCGGGGTGCAAGCCGTCGATCACAAACGTGACTAAGCCTCCTTTGTGTTCGGGGCTGGGGCCAAGAATGCGGAGGCCGGGAATTTCAGCGAGCAGGGCGTGGGCCTGGCGGGTGAGCAGCAGTTCGTGCGCTCGAACGCTTTGCATGCCGAGCTTTTGCAGGTATTGAATGGCTTTGCCCAGGCCAATGGCTGGCACGATGACTGGCGTGCCGGCTTCGAATTTGTAGGGCAAGTCGGCTGGAGTAAAGCCGTCGGTGGTGACGCTTTTGATCATGCTGCCACCGCCTTGGAACGGCGGCATGCGGTCGAGCAGGTCTTCGCGGCCGTAGAGGACTCCGACGCCGGAGGGGCCGAGCATTTTGTGCCCACTGAAGGCGAGAAAATCGATGTTGCGAGCACGGACATCGACTGGCTCGTGCGGAACGGCTTGTGCGGCATCGAGCACGACCACGGCCCCGGCGGCGTGTGCCACCTCGATGAGCTGATCGATGGGGTTGATGGTTCCGAGGACGTTCGATACGGCTGTGAGAGCGACCAGCTTGGTGCGAGGAGTGAGCAACTTTTCAAAAGCATCCAAGTCGATTTGGTAATCGTCGGTGATGGGCACCCAACGAATCTTGCAGCCGGTACGCTCTGCGAGCTGCTGCCAGGGAACGATGTTGCTGTGGTGCTCCATCAAGGTGAGCAGGATTTCGTCGTCGTCGGTGATATTGGTATCGCCCCAACTGCGGGCGACGAGGTTGATGGCGGCGGTTGTTCCAGGCGTGAAGATGATTTCGGTGGGACTGCGGGCGTTGATGAGTTGACGGACCGATTCGCGGGCTGATTCGTAGTGAGCGCTGCTTTCGACGGCGAGGCGGTGGCCTGCACGATGCACATTGCTGTAATAGTGCTCGTAGGCCTCGACCATCGCGTCGATGACCTGCTTGGGGCGCTGCGTGGAGGCGGCGTTGTCGAGATAGACGAGGGGGCAGTTCTCGCCGAGCATTGTTTGCAAAATAGGAAAATCGCGGCGGATGGCCTCGACATCGAGCGGCGAAGCGGCCTGCGGCTCGCCCGTGGTGAGCGTGGTCGGCAGGAAGGGGACAAATTTCTCGCGTGGTTGGCCGTTGCCGCCGGTGGAGTGGTCCGCTTGGCGGGGCCTGAGGGGAACGAGGGGAAGTGATTGGTCAGAGGGCTGGCTTTTTACCTCGGTTTCAGCGGCAAGCTTGGCAATGGCTTGAATGCGCCGCACCATGGCGGTGAGGCCGTTGCTGCGCATGGGGACCAAAGCCGGGAGCTTTAACTCAGCGAAAAGCTTGTCGATGGGAAAGGCTAAAATCTCGGCCGGAGTCTTTTCCGAGTAAACGGCGAGCAACACGGCGATGAGGCCGCGGACAATTTGGGCGTCGCTATCGGCGAGAAACTCGAGGGTGGTTGGCGGGCCGGGGCGTTCCTTCGCGGACAGCCAGACGCGGGCCTGACAGCCGAGAACGCGATTTACTTCGGTTTTCAGATGCTCTTCGAGCGGGGGGAGCGTGCGGCCGACCTCGATCAAATAGGTCGTGCGATCGACCTGATCGTCGAGTTCGGCGAACTCAGCGCGAATTTCGTGGAGAGGAACGGCGACGGGCATGGATCGGCTCTGGCGGCCATTGATGGAATATCAATGAAGTGGCCTGAGTCATTATATGCGGCGAGTCGCAAGTCGTCGCGGAGCCCAAGGCGTTCCGTGGAACGTAAATGGCCCACGGAACGAGACATTTTCCCGAAAGTTGGTTTACAAACCGGCGAAGTAGTTCTTGGCGGCGACGTCGAGCGCTTTGGGCGATAGAGCGGGGGGTAATTCCAGAAATTCACAGAACGCGAGAACCTGCTGTACGAGATCGCGTGGGTGGCAAAAACGGAGGGAACGACCGGATTCTTGGTAGTGCTTAGCCAGCAGGTAATCGACGGCGTCGTTCTGGAATTCGACTCCCAGGCGGTCGCACCATTGCTTAACGAGCTCACGGAAGTCGCGTTGCGAAGGGTCCGAAACTTCGATCTTGTAGGGGATGCGGCGGAGAAACGCTTCATCGACGAGCGTTTGGGGCGGCAGGTTTGTGGAGAAGACCAGCAATTGGTCGAAAGGAACTTGAATTTGGCGACCGGAAGGAAGATTTAAATAGTCGCGACCTTTTTCGAGGGGCACAATCCAGCGATTGAGCAAGTCGGAGGCGCTACAGCGTTGGCGTCCAAAATCGTCCACGACGAGCGCGCCGCCGTTGCTTTTCAGTTGCAGGGCTGCTTCCAAAATTCCCGTGGTGGGGTTGTTGGTGATTTCTAGTTGTTCGAGGCGCAGCTCACCACCGACGACGATCAGAGGCCGCCGAATGCGAACCCAGCGGCGGTCGTAGCGGAGGGTGTCGAGCAATTGATCCTGTGGATTTTCCAGCGGAGCCTCGACATGGCTCGCGGGATCGAACAAGCGGATGATTTCGCCGCTGACGGTGATGGTTCGGGGAATCCAAATGTGCGGAGAAAGAGCGTGGATGAGCCGTTCGGCGATGCTGGTTTTGCCGTTGCCCGGCAAACCATACAGAAACAGCCCGCGGCCAGCATGCACGGCCTGGCCGAGTTGCGTGAGCGTGGCTGGAGGGAGCATCAGATCGTTGAGTGCCCGGCAAATGTCGGGCAGGCGGACCTTAACTTTCTTCAAGGATTGTTTTTCGACGCTGGCGATGTATTCTTCGAGCGGAACGGGAGCGGCACCGCAATAGGTGCAGCGTTCCACATACCACTGGGCACGCTCACGGCCTTCTTCCGTGAGGTCATATTCGAAATCGCCCATCGCGCCCTGATTGCTGATTGCGAGCAGCATTTGCGAGCGAAGCGAACGCAATAAATCGCCCAGCAGGCCAAAGGGAAGGCGGATTTGTTCAGCGATTTTTCGGCCAACGGTTGCGCCACTGGTCAAAAGCAGCTTGAGAACGAGTGATTCAACGTCGTTGGGCAAGAGGCCGGTGGCTTCGAGCGTGGCGGGTTCGGCAGGCAAGAACGACGGCTGAGTGATCGGTCTCGCGGTTCCTGCGGACGCGTTTGCTGTAGCCGCGTTTCCTGAGGGTGCGTTCCCTGTAGATAAGGTGAGCGGTCGCTCGCCGTTGGTGGTGGAGGGGAGAATCGCGGAGGCAGGTCCAAATTCCGACATGAGCCGAGAGCCTCGTAACGAGCCGATTGGGTGCAATGACAAACCATGAGAAGCTTAGCTTGCGTGCGGTGGATGCCGCGGGTAAGCGTAGGTACGGTGGCCGATGTCGGCGTTCAAGTCCACGCCTGTGCCGGACAATCCGTACAACCGGGCGCGTGTAGCCGGGCCTGTTCACAATCTTCTGTCGGTGCGGATGTCGGTATGGAGTAGGCTGTGATATAAGGCAAAGAGCAGTGCCGAAGCGGCGCGGAGGAATTACGCGTTCCTTTTTAGGAATCTTCGCTTCGCCCTGTTTTCGAAACGAGCGAGACCAATCGCATGATTGAGGTTTGCGAGCTGCGGAAATCGTATGCGGATTTGGTTCGCGGCCAGTTCGTAGCCGTGGATGGTGTTTCTTTCACGGCAACGGCGGGCGAGATCTATGGCCTGCTTGGTCCCAACGGCGCGGGCAAGACGACGATCCTGCGCATCTTGAGCACGGTGCTGCGGCCGACGAGTGGAACGGCCCGCGTGAGCGGCTTCGATGTGGTGACGCAAGGCCCGCAGGTGCGGCGGAAGATTGGTTTTGTCTCGACGAACACGGCCGTTTATGACCGCATGACCGCCCAGGAAATGGTGGAATATTTTGGGCGGCTCAACGGATTGAGCGAGGAACGCTTGCGAGAACGCGTGGAAGATGTATTCGCGCGGTTGAAAATGAACGAAATTCGTGGCGTGCTGGGGGCAAAAATGTCCACCGGCATGAAGCAGAAGGTGTCGATCGCCCGAGCGCTGGTGCATGATCCGCCGGTGCTGATTTTCGACGAGGCAACGATGGGGCTCGATGTGCTGGTGGCGCGGTCGCTGCTTAAGACGGTGGCGGAACTGCGCGAGATGGGGAAATGCATCATCTTGAGCACGCACATCATGCGGGAGGCCGAGCGGCTGTGCGACCGCCTGGCGATCATGCACCGGGGGCACATCTTGGCGGAGGGATCGCTGGAGCAGATGCGCGAGCGGCACGGCGAGGGGGATTTGGAGGAGCTGTTTTTCCGGCTGATATCGGAACACGAGGAAGCAGAAATGCAGAGTGCAGAATGCTGTACGCAGAATGATCTGGCCAGAGTCGCTCCTTGATTCGGAAATCCCGCAACATAAACCAGTATGTTTTTAAATAACGTCAAGCTGATTTTCTTTCGCGAGGTGCGCGATCAATTGCGCGATCGGCGGACGATTTTTACGGTGCTGGTGCTGCCGCTGCTGTTGTATCCGCTGATGGGTGTGCTGGTTTTTCAGGTGCAGCAGTTTTTGCGAGAGCATCCGTCGAAAGTGCGGATTGTGGGGACCGCGGCGCTGCCGGAGGAGCCGGCGTTGATTGTTGAAGGGCGGCTGTCCGATAAATTTGGCGATGTCAGCCGGTTGGAAGTGGAATTTGTGCCGCGCACGAACTTGTCGAGCGAGGAGTTGAAAAGCCAAGCACAAAGCGATTTACGGCTGGGTGTGTGCGACGCTGTGGTTTATTTTGCACCGGATTTTGCCGATCAATTGGCGGCCTTTCGCAATGGCGAAACGCGTGCTCCGGAGGCGGATGTCATTGGCGATACGGCGCGGGACAAATCAAAAATAGCGGCTCAGCGGATTGAAACGGTGATTCTGCAGTGGAAACGGGCGCTGGTCGATCGCAATAATAAGTCGAGCAATATTCCAGCCGCCGCGGCCAATCCGTTTGAAGTGAAGCGGGTCGATGTGTCTCAGCCGGGACGGAGGCGGGCCGCGATTTGGTCGAAGATATTGCCGTTCATTTTGATGATTTGGGCGCTGACGGGAGCGTTTTATCCGGCGGTCGATTTGTGTGCTGGTGAGAAAGAACGCGGAACGCTGGAAACGCTGCTCACGAGTCCCGCGGCGCGGGGCGAGATCGTGTACGGGAAGCTGCTGACCGTCATGGTGTTCAGCATGGCAACCGCAGTGCTGAATTTAGTCAGCATGACGGGGACGGGTTCGTTTATTGCGATGCAGCTACAGAAGCTCGGCAGTGGACGGCTGCCGCTGGATGTGGGGCCGCCGCCGCTGATGGCGATGGTGTGGTTGATGCTGGCGCTGGTGCCGATTTCCGCATTGTTTAGTGCATTGTCGCTGGCAATCGCGGCTTTTGCACGAAGTTCGAAGGAGGGGCATTACTATTTGTTGCCGCTGTTGATGCTCTCGCTGCCGCTGATGATGCTGTCGATTTTACCGGGGGCGGAACTGGATCTGGGATTTGCCCTGATTCCACTCAGTGGTTTGCTATTGCTGCTGCGAACGCTGATTGAGGGGCAGTACTGGGACGCGCTGCGCTACAGCATTCCGGTGGTGGGCGTGACCGTGCTGTGCTGCTGGCTAGCGATTCGATGGGCGATTGACCAATTCAACAATGAATCGGTGATGTTCCGCGAGAGCGAGCGGTTTGGAGTGGGTTTGTGGGTGCGGCACTTGCTGCGAGACCGCGAAGACTTGCCGAGTGTTGGCGAGGCGATGTTTTGCGGGGCGATGTTGCTCGTGATGCGGTTCTTTTTCAGCCTGGTCGCGCCGCCGGCAACAAGCTGGAGCGTGCTGGCAACAACGACGCTGACGATGTTGTTGATGGTTGCTGCGTTGCCCTGCTTGATGGCCATTATTCTGACGAAGCGGCCCGCGAAAACGCTGCTGTTGTGCCGGCCGTCTTTTTGGGCGACTGTGCCGATGGTGGGACTATTGGCAGTGGCGCTGCATCCGTTGCTGCTGCTGCTCAACGAGGGAATTCGATTCCTGTACCCGATCCATCCTGAGGCGGTGGTGAAGCTGCGAGAGATTGAAGGGATGTTTATCAACGCGCCGCTGTGGCAGGCGCTCTTGGTGATTGCACTGGCACCGGCAATTTGTGAAGAGCTGGCGTTTCGCGGTTTTATTTTGTCGGGCCTGCGGCGGATGGGACATCGCTGGGGCGCGATCTTGCTTACCAGCGCGTTGTTCGGCTTGGCCCACGGGATTTTGCAGCAATCGATCGGAGCCGCGGTGATTGGGGCCGTGATTGGATACGTGGCCGTAAAAACGGGAAGTTTGTTGCCGGGGGCGATTTATCACGCGGTGCATAACGGGCTGTCCGTTGTGATTGGACGGATAACTCCCGAGATGGTGGATGCGCGGCCGGTCTTGCGGCTGGCTTTGGAACGAGGCAGCGAAGCGGGCGAGCTTTTGTATCGATGGCAGGCGGTGGCTGTGGCGGCGCTGGTAGCCGCTGCGATCATCTGGTGGCTGAAGCGACTCCCTTATCAGCAATCGGCGGAAGAGCGCTTGCAGGACGCGGTGGATCGGTCGATTACATTAGCCGCAAGCGATTTGCCGACCGACCGGACAGCCGTCGAAGAGCGGGAACCGGGCCTTATGTCGGCTGCCAGATCGTAAATACAGCGTTGAATGTCAATGTTTCTTGGTGACCCCACTTGGTGAAGTGTTGTAGCGGCAATTAGAGTAGAGTCACTGCGCGGTGCTTCTTGAGGACTTTGTTGCTTAAGGATCGTGCAGGGCCAGGCATTCGAGCATCGCGAAATCACGATGCGGGTGGAGTTGCCCCTGAATTGCCGAGTGGTTTTGAGTTTCGTCAGCGACCGAATGAGTGATTAATAGCCCTTCTGCCTAACATTTGAGCAAGTGCTGAGCCTGCGAGGAAACTCGCGGGCTTGCTTCGTTTAATCGATGGCTTTGTTTGACTGATGGAACGAGCAACCATGTACCGACCGGGACCAACCAGCGAGAGCGGACCGCCGATTACCGGGCTGATCGGAAGCAGCTCGGCTATGGAGGCGGTGTATCGCCTGACGCGAAAGGTGGCCAAGACGAACGCTTCGGTGCTGCTCATGGGCGAAACGGGTACCGGCAAAGAAATGATCGCGACCGCTATTCACCGGCTAAGTTTGCGGTCGAGCGGTCCGTTTGTGAAGGTGAACTGCGGAGCGCTGAGCGAGAGTTTGCTGGAAAGCGAGCTATTTGGACATGTCCGGGGGGCGTTTACCGGGGCTGTCAACAATCGCACGGGGCGGTTTGAGGCGGCTCACACCGGCACGATATTTCTCGACGAGATCAACAGCACGTCGCTATTCTTGCAGGTTAAATTGCTGCGCGTTTTGCAAGAGCGGGAATTTGAGAGGGTGGGCGATACGAACACCAATCGAGTCGATGTGCGGGTGATTGCTGCGTCGAACCGCGATTTGTACGCCGAGGTCGATGCTGAAACATTTCGCGAGGACTTGTATTGGCGGCTCAACGTGGTGCCGATCGTGATTCCCCCTTTACGCATGCGGCGGGACGATATTCCTGCGCTAGTCGCGCATTTTTTGAATTACTATAGCGAGAAGAACGACAAAAACGTCGTGCATATTCAGCCGGAGTCAATTGTCGCGTTACAGGACTATCACTGGCCGGGGAATGTGCGTGAACTTCAGAACTATGTCGAGCGGGCCGTGACGATGGCGGATGGAGATGAATTGACGCTGGAGTTGCTGCCCGACGCGGTGCTGGGCAAATCGGAGCGGCGTGGCGGCCGGATTCGCGGCGTCGATTTGGAGACGCTGGTGTTTGAAGTCGTGCAGCAGGGGCTGCAAACTGCCGCGGCCGAAGAGACGGAACTGCACGAGAAGATTGTAAATCGCGTGGAACGCGAGTTAATCGTGCAAGTGATGCAGTCGTGCAACAATGTGCAGACCAAAGCCGCGACCAAGCTGGGAATTAACCGCAATACACTAAGAAGCAAGCTTCAGCAGTACAATTTAGAAGAAGACGCCGACGAGCAAAAAGCCGGATGAGAATTCTGAATCTATGCTTTCTCATGTTCATATTGTCTGCTTCTTCACGAGCTATGCGGTAGCGCTGGCGCTGGAGGTGTCGCGGCTGTTTTTTCGGATGCCGGTGAGGCTGGCGGTGATGGTGGGTTTTGCGGCGATGGGGCTTTTGCTGCAAACGGCGTATTTAGTGCATCATGCACAGACGGGGGCGATGCCGCTGTCGAGTTGGCACGACTGGCATCTGATTGCGTCGTGGATTTTGGCGGCGACATACGTGTCGCTAGTGACGTCGCGGCCGCAGACAAATGTGGGGCTATTTCTGCTGCCCGTGGTGCTGATTTTGACGGCGGTGGGTTGGTCGTTTCCCGCCGGCGATTCATTCCCGCGTGACCGGGCGCAGGCGATCTGGGGCTTCGCGCATGGACTGATGCTGCTGCTCGGAACGGTGGCGGTGTCGTTGGGCTTTGTGGCGGGGCTGATGTACCTGGTGCAATCGTGGCGGCTAAAGCATCACGTGTCGGCGCGGTCGGGGCTGAAATTGCCCAGCTTGGAGTGGTTACAGCGGGTGAATAAACAGTCGCTGGTTTATTCATCGTGTTTTATCGCCCTCGGACTGATTGCCGGGATCATACTGAATGCGGTGAAAGCGCGCGGCAGCGGGGCGGGCGTGCCGTGGACTGATAGTGTCGTTATCAGCTCGGCTGGTTTGTTAGTTTGGCTTTTGGCTGCGACGACGTTTGAGTGGATCTATAAGCCGGCGCAGCAGGGTCGCAAGGTGGCATACATCACGGTGGCGAGTTTTCTGTTCCTGGCCGTGGTGATGGCGATGGTTTTGGGTGCCGGAACGCAGCATAGCCGGCCGAGGGAGAGTCAGAATTCAGAATCCAGAATTCGGAATGATTCTGTGACTAATGTTTCGGCAGCGTTTTCCCACTTAGGGAGGGCGAGCGCATGAAACTTCAGATGGTTGGTTGCAGTCACCATACGGCGTCGGTGGAGGTGCGGGAGCGCCTGGCGTTCAGCCGCGAACAAGCGGTGGAGGCGTTGGCGCGGTTTCGTAATCGATATCCACAAGCCGAGGCCGTGCTGCTTTCAACGTGCAACCGCGTGGAGCTGTACTTTGCCAGCGAGGCGGCCGAAGCTTGCCCATCGCACCACGATGCGGTGACTTTTCTGGCGGAGTTTCATGGTGTCGCGGCGGAAGAGCTGTTCAACGCGCTGTTTGAGCGAACGGGCGAAGATTTCGTGCGGCATTTGTTCACGGTGGCAGCGAGCCTGGACAGCATGGTCGTGGGGGAGGCGCAGATCCTGGGGCAGGTGAAACAGTCTTATGAATTGGCCACGACGGAAAGCGCTACAGGGCCGCTAACAAATGCGGCATTTCAAGCGGCGCTCCGCGTGGCAAAACGCGTGGCGACGGAAACGGCCATTCAGCAAAAACGCGTGAGCATTCCCAGTGTGGCGGTGGCCGAGTTTGCCAAGAGCGTGTTTGAGCGATTTGATGACAAGCAGGTGCTGGTGATCGGTGCGGGAGAAATGGGTGAAGAGGCGCTGCGGTATTTGATCGACGAAGGAGCGCAGAACATTTCGATCGTGAATCGCAGCCGGGCGCGGGCGGAAGAGTTGGCGTCACGACTGCGCGGTCAGGCTTGTGAGTGGAGCGAGTTGCATTCGCTGTTGGTCGAGGCCGATCTGGTGGTGAGCGCTACGGGCGCGACGGAGCCAATCATGACGGCCAGCGGATTCCGCTCGATCGTGGCCGAGCGCTACCAGCGGCCGCTGCTGGTTCTCGATCTGGCCATTCCGCGGGATTTTGAGCCCGAGGTAGGTGAGTTGACGGGCGTGTATTTGTATTCGATCGACGATCTCAAGGCGGCTTGCGAAAAGAACCGCCGCGAACGGGAACAGGAATGGCCGCGGGCCGAGCGAATCATCGAAGAGGAAACTCGGCGGTTCATGGCCGATCTGCATCACCGGGCAACCGCGCCGACAATCAAGCGACTGAAATCGCGGGCCGAGGAAGTGAAGGGCGAAGAGTTAGCTCGTTTGCTGAACAAACTAGGGCCAATTGACCTAAAGATGAAAACGGAGATCACTACCACGCTGGACCGCCTGGTGAACAAGCTGTTGCATCCACCGCTCGAATCTCTGCGCGACGAGGCGCGGCAAGGTGAGCCGCATGGTCTCTTGGAAGCGCTCAAGCGATTGTTTCGGTTGAACGATTGACCGATTTCTTCCCGCGATCTTCACGGGGAATTCCCACGGCGCGACGGCATGCTGATTGTTCGGGCTAGCGGCGAGTCTTACAATCGTGCGACGATTCGACTCGAACCACGATTAATCAGCGAAGCTTGCCATGTCACGACTACAGTTTGCAGCGTTGGCGATTCTTACCCTGGCCGTGTTGGCTCCCTGTGACGCGCAAGACAAGCGGGTACAAGATAAGTCGGCGCAAGCTAAGCCGTCGA
>JANNTN010000090.1:0-3323 GCA_031394445.1 Anatilimnocola sp. | reverse complement strand
CATTGAAAACCATTCTGCACCTCCCCGTCCTGTCCTGTCCCGGTACAATCGATAGCTGATCCAACAGCGTCATAGCAAATAATTTGCCCAGTTTGTAGAACAGGTGCGGAAGGAAAGGAGTGGGCAGTAGTGGTTAGGAGGACACGCCCTTGTAAGGGAGGGCGATGTTTTTGGCGAGGATGGTGATGCCCCGCTCGCGCTCCAGGTCGTTGCTGTCGAGCATGCACTCGTGATCGAGCTCACTGGCGCGGAACTGGCCGCTTTGCTTCAGGATGCAATCAACGAGCGACGTTTTGCCGTGATCGACGTGGGCGATGATGACGATGTTGCGAAGGTCGGTACGGCGCATAATACGAACGCGGAGCGCGGAACGGGGGAACGCGGAGCAAAAGACTACTTTGATCGTAGGCCCCATGCCCAATTTGGGGTAGGGGAGTTGAGACATTCCTTCACAGAAGCCCGTGCCGGGAAAGGGTTTAGGTTGAGGGGCCGCAGCGGGTGTTGAAGCCCCGTTGGGGCGACTCAGGGGCTGTTGAGAGCGCGAAAAAGGCGGGCGAGAGAGGCGGGGGCCGTCACGAAAGTAGGCGCGGGCTGCCGCGCCGTACCCGGAACGGCTGGCCAATTGGATTCGCCGCACAAGATCCCGCCCAGCAGGCAGGACCTACTTAGCGTGGGGTGACGCCGCTCGCTTGCCGCGAGGGGACGGCGGCGGTGGGTGAATCGCCGCGGACGGTGCCGCGAACCTGGCAGGTAACCTCAGGTGAGCTGGCCAGATCGGTCTCGATGGCGATCTGGAAGCGGAACTCGCCCGTCTTTTGCGGTGCCGTGAACTGGATCGGTACGATATGCACCTTTTTGACGACGTCGGAGGCGAGCTTAGCCTCCACGCCGTCGGCATCGGCGGCAATGCCTAAGACCTTGAACGGCTGCTTGCCCGTCAAGACAAATTGCTTGTTGATGACTTGGCCCGGGGCCAAATTTCCCAGGAGCAGAGGCGATGGATTGATCGACAGGGGGGGCGTGACGCGACCCTCGACGGGCAGCATCACCGTTGGCATTCGCTGATCGTTGGTAACAAGCGTCAATTGATCCTGCAAAATTCCCGCGGGAGCATCTGCCTTCAGCCGGATGATCATTTTGTAACTGACCACACCCGGCTGGCGAATGGGCTCGGCCAGTTCGACTTCCAGTGCTGTATTGGCACTGCGGACATCGGCGATTTGCCAATGGCCGGCCCCTCGATAAGTCACGGTGACGGCCTGCTCGCCGCCGGCACCTTGCTCGACATCGCCCAGCGCCGAGACTCCCGGCTGAAAATCGACATCGGAGTGGATATTGCCAGCGATCGTGATCGGCACTTCGGCGTAGAACGGCTTATCGATCACCACGGTCAACGTCGAGTTACGCTGGCCGACGAACGACTTGGTGTTCAGCGTGGCGACGATCGAGCCTTTTTCCCACGTCTTCAGCGTGGGCTTGGTGATCGTGGGTGTCGTGCAGCCGCAACTGGTGCGCACGTCAACTATGTGAACATCTTCTTCGTAGAGATTTTGCAGCTCGAAAGCGAACTCGGCTTTGGCTCCACGGGCCACGTGGCCAAAGTCGTGGTTGACGGAGGTGAACATTTTTTGCGCCCACTCCTTAGCCGGGCACACCGCCGGCGCGAGCGCAAAGATCACCAACGCAATTGCCACATTCCGCTGCATGTATCCCCCCATGCCGCCGTTGGCGCGGATCAACGTCGATCCATCGCGCCAGCCGACTTTCATGCTAGCAGCGGTGCCATCGATCGCAATGCGACGGTTCGATTCGTCGCGATACGGCGGCGCACCACTGGCCAGCCCCTCAATGATTATTCGGCAAGCTTGCCAGTTGGCTGAAAGACTTTTCCGGCTATACGGAATCTGCGAGTTTCAACGCTGGAGGTTTGGACGTCTCCCAAATTCGATTGTTCGGTTGTAATTGCCTTCAGGGAATGGAGTTACGTCTTAGAGTGGCGGTGAGTGGAAAATTTGTTTCCACAAGAGCTAGCTGCGAGCGAAGAAAGTCGAGAAAGCGGCGTTTCAATTGATTGAAATCAAACAACTTACGAATATTTATGCTTAAAAGCGTCGTGGAAAGAAACTTTCATCCATCAGCCGTGTTGCATCTACCTGTGGTTTTTGTTGGAACCTTGGAAGAAACGATTCGCGAATGCCCTGGGCCGATTTTCCCGCGATGAACCTGACGCTGCTGGTGACAGCATTGGCAGCCGTGCTGCTGGCTGGGGCGTTGTTGATGTTGGAGCTATTTGCCAGCCAGCGACTCTCGCGGAAAGCGCCGGTCTTCATTGTGTTGCTGCTGGCAGTAGTCGCGGTTGTGAGTGCGTGTGTGCCTGGGGCTGGGTCCGTGGCGCTAGCTGCGGGCGCGCTGGCGCTGCTGGTGGGTGTGGCCTGGGCCACGAATAACGAGGCTTGTCGCCGGCTAATCACTCGTCTTTACACACCGAAGTTTGTCTGGGGCGGCGTGCTGCTGGCAGGCATGATTGCGTCGCGCTATCTGGCGGCTCATGTTCTGCTCTCGCTCGATCAACAGTCGCCACCACCTGTGCTTGATCTGGAAGACGTGCCCATTCGCCGCACGCAAGCAGTGACCGACAGCGGCAAAGTCGTGACGCTGTTCCACTTCAAGATGCACAGCTCGGCGGCGGAGATTGAGCAGTTCATCGCCAGCAACGAGAAAGATCTGACGCAGATCATTCGCATGGCGGAGCCCAACTCGGCTTCCAATTGTCATGGCTGGGTCTTTACTGGCGGGCAGTATGGAATTCGCGATCCGGACATTTCACGGATTCTGATCGACAATGCCTATGCGGAGGTTGCGGCACCACTCGAAGGCGATTTAGCCATCTATATTCAGGGAGACAGTAATCACGGGGATAAGATCACACATTCCGGCATTGTGAGGATTGCCGAGCAGCACGCACCGGTTCTCGTCGAAAGCAAATGGGGGCCGTTCGGCGTGTATCTGCACGGTGTCGCGCAACAGCCGTTCGCGGGAGAGTGCAAGTATTTTCGGAGCGCCCGCAGCGGCCATCTGTTGACGCTGCAGAGCGCGGCGGGAGAGTCGGATGTGGCGCTCGAAGTAGCGAACGGCGGGGGGCGCGTTCGCTAACGAGTTAAAAATCCATTCTCGCGTCTAGTCGGCGGCCATCGGCATTTGCAGGAGCATATCGGGTGTTTTGGCTGCTCCCAGGAAATAGGTTGGGAAGCGGCCGTCCCATTTTTGGAGCTTCTCGCGTTCGATTTCAAGCCGCTTAAGCGTGACATACATCTCGCTGTCCA
>JANNTN010000059.1:0-20292 GCA_031394445.1 Anatilimnocola sp. | reverse complement strand
ACTTCGGAAGAAGCGGCCAAATACCAACAAGTCCGCTCACAAGTTGACGCCGAGCTGCCCGAACTCATCGCCCGGCACAACGAACGTACCACGGCTTTTGAAATGATCGAATCGCTGCTGCCGCAATTGAAAGCTGCTCGCGAGGCTCAAGGGCTCAGTCTCGCAGACCTCACCGACCGCACCGGAATGGACCGCTCGGCCATTTCCAAATTAGAAAGTGGTCAACGCCCCAACCCCACCATCGACACCCTCGTCCGTTACGCCGAAGCCGTCGGCAAACGCCTCGTCGTCTCCCTCGCTGACAGCCGATAGCACCAATCTCTCGAAGCAATCACCGATTTCTTCCGCACCGGGATTTTCGTGTCGCTTGATCGACTCCAAAAATCCACGACATCTTGTCCAGCCTGGCAGCCTACTTGATCTTCGGTGCGTCGATTTTTGCCTCGCCCTGGTGATGCAAGACTTTGGTCACCTTCCCGTTTTCATCCTTCACGAACTGCACTTTGGCCTTCACCACGCGCCACTCGAATTCGGACTCCGATAGGGGGGAAATCGGGAGTTTCGGCTGACCGGTCAGTTGCGCAAAAAGTTGCGTCCCGTCGCGGCTCACCGTCATCACAGCGCCGGGGCCGTATTGATACTGGCCGAGGAACGAGTCCAGTTGTTTGGCGGTAAGTTTCACCGCATCTTCGCCGAGCTTTTTGGCCGTGAACGTGTTGCCGCCTTGCGTGTGCCGCGCGGCGATGACTTCGCCTTTTTCATCCCGCACAAAAGCGACGTCTGCGTCGGCCACTTTCCAGAAGAACTCGTCCTTGGCTTTGGGAAAGATGCGGGCCTTTGGCTGGCCGGTGAGCTGAGCCATGAGGCTGTCCCCTTCCACCGAAACCGTCATGATCGCGGCTTGGTAGTCGTAGCGACCGACGTAAGCCTTAAAGGTTTTCGGATCGATAGTCTTGTCTTCGGTCGCCGGCGGCAGCTTTTTGATCTCGTCCGCCAAAAACTTTTCGGCGAGTGCGTGCGAAATGGCCTGCGGGATGAGTTGCGGCGGAAATGGCAACGCGGCGTTTGCCAGCACAACGACGGTGCAATGCTGCTTCGGCAGGCGTAAGAGGTCGCTGGACCAACCGTGCAGTCCTCCGCCATGGCCGATCGCGGGCAGGCGTTTGATTTCATACATCATCAAGCCGTAGCCGTACTTCAGGCCGTCCACGTTCGCGGGCAACGCAACCGGCGTGGTCGCGGCTTTGAACGAGGCCTCGTTGACGACACGCCCGCCAAACAGCGCTTCGTTCCAGCGGAACAAATCTCCGACGGTCGAGTAGAGCGCGCCCGCCCCGCCCGCCCACGACATATCCCAATCGAGTGCTGGTGCGAACTTGTCATCGTTGAACGAATAACCAATCGCCATTCTCGGCGGAGGAGCCGAATTTACATAAATGCCGGTATCCTTCATCCCCAGCGGCTCGAAAAACGCCTCGCTAAGGTAAGCTCCCAGCGGCTTGCCCGAGACTTTCGCGACCATCTCACCCAGCAAAAAATAGGCGGAGTTGTTGTAGTGAAAACCCGCTCCCGGCGCGAAATCCGGCTCATCGTTCTGAAACCACGCAATGAGTTTCTCTGGCGCGATCGGTTTGCTCACCCGGCTAAACATTTCCGGTTTATCCGTGTAACTGTGCAGGCCCGACGTATGCGTCAGTAAGTGCCTCACGGTCACGCCACTGCGGTGAGCAAAATCGGGAAAGTGCTTGGCCAGCGAATCATCGAGCGAGAGCTTGCCTTGCTCCGCCAACCGCAGCACCGCCGCAGCCGTGAACTGCTTGCTCACCGAGCCGATGCGGAATTTTGTCTCCGGCGTGATCGGTGTCTTCTTAGCGATGTCCGCGAGACCGAAGCCCCCCTGAAATACAACCTTCCCATCACGAGCAACAAGCACCGCCACGCCCGAACTATCACCCTTTGTCACCTCGCTCAAATGGCGTTTCGCCCCCGCTTCAAACGAGAGTTCCTCCGCGAAGCTTGGAAAGGTGGCCTCGCAGCCGAGGACGAGCAGAGCGCCGAGCAAGAAGATGTGTTTCAGCATAAGTCGCGTGCCAAGAAGAGGAGGGTAACCAAGCCCGCAATCCACCGCACATCATATCCACAATCTCAAGCTGAAACGTAAGGTGGGGCCAGCGCGGGCACCGACGCGCAGCGTTGGTCGGCGACCGCAGGCCCACCGCTCGTTTAACCCACAGCCGCAGGCGCAGGAGATAAGTTGCCGCAGTCGGCTTCAGCCGGTTTTTGCTTTTTTGCACCCGGCTTTAGCCGGGTGTAACGCGACAGTACCACGCTTTTTCCCAGCCGGCTTCTTTTCCTTGGCTTTAGCCATCGGCCTTTCCGGTGATCCTAAATTCGAGCCGTGACAAAGCCCTAATGCCCCGGCGGCATGCAGTAATAAACAGCGTCCCCCCGGGTGAGATTCACGGACGATACCATCCCCCCGCTGCCGCGTTGATTGCCGCCGAGCATCTTGAATTCACCATTCACGACATCGCAAAACGCGATGTGATCCACGTTGTGCGGCGAATTCAACCAGCCCCACTTGAAGCACACAATCGCCCCCAGCTCCGGTCCGTTCAATCGCCTTCCCCAACCCACCCAGCTCGGTGCCCAGGCAGTTCTCAGCCCCACAATCCCCGCCTGCTGCAAGCACCAGTTCACAAAGCAAGCGCACCATTCGACGCCGCTGTCCCCCATCGCCTCCCAGCGCTGCCGTTTCTTCTCGTCGAAATGGGCCGTACACGTGCTGATGTACTCCATCACCCGCGGGTTATTTCCCGCGCCACTGACCTCCTGAACGCCCAGCTCCCCCTGCGCGATGCGAATCCAAGCCGGCCGCGTATCCAAGCTCTTAAAGATCGGTATCGCCGACGCGAAATCCACCAGAGCCGACCCCGCCCGGTTCAGCCACTGCGCGAACCGCTGCCGATTCGCCAGCACATTGTCCCGAATCCCAATCCACTTTTTCGCCAGTTCCGGCTGCGAACGCGGGTCAATCTTCCCCTCAAACCCCGTCTCCTGCCGAAATAGGGCGTTCACCAAATCGTTCACCGCCCCCCGCGCCCCCTCCGGCAAATTCCGATATTCCTGATCCCAGCGGCTCATGGCAATTCCCCGGCATACGACGTGTGAACGAAGACGATATACATCCTAGGCGTAACAAAACGCAAATTGTGACAGTGGATGGAGACAATTAAGGCCCGATCCGAATCCTCTCCCCCTGTAAGAGGGCTGGGGTGAGGGTTTACTCGACTCCCTTCTAGCTTGACATACGTTTCCAGCCACCGTGCCTCAGCCGTGCTTCGCTCCGCGACCCACAGCCACCCCGCCGGAATTCGAAATAACTCGTCACCTTGACCTAAACGGCAAGAGAGCCTGCCACATTTCCGTCGCCGAGGCAAAGCGGTCGGCGGGTTTGCGGGCAATTGCTTTTTGAATGACCCGGCATAGTACCTCGGGCAGTTCGGGGCGATGCAGACGAATATCGGTTGGTTCATCTTGCAGAATCATCAAGATGCGATCGGCCGCTTTGCTGGGAAGTTCGTGGATATATTTTCCCGTCAGAAGGTTGAACAAAGTCGCTCCGGTAGAAAAGATGTCCGACCGCGGATCGACGTTGCGAAAATCGGTGATCTGTTCGGGAGGAATAAATGGCAGCGATCCGCCGGCCTCGCCATCCATCGTCAACCCGCTAATCGTGGAGGCTTGATAGACGCGGGCCAGCCCGAAATCGGCCAGTTTGAGATGCTCGCCTGTGGGGGAACGGGCAATCAACAAATTGGCCGGTTTGATGTCGCGATGGATAAATCCTTGCCCGTGGGCAAACGCGAGGGCTTCCAGCAGTTGGCAAATCCAGCCGACGGCCCGCTGCACCGGCAGCCGACCCTCGCGCTTCATAATTTGCACCGCATCTTCTCCCTCGACATACTCCATCGCCAGATAGACCTGATTCGCATCGTGGCCGAACGCTTGGTACGAGACGATGTGCCGGTGACGAAGTTGCTCCAGAATGGTCGCCTCCCGCACAAACCTTTGCACATCGGCTTCATCGGCCTGCCCTCCCGGCTGAATCGTCTTGACCGCACACAACTGGCCGCTTGCGGCGTGCTTGGCCAAATACACCGTCCCCATGCCGCCTCTTCCCAGCTCGCGGATCAGCTCGTAGGGGCCGATGTCTTGGGCTGCAGCATTTGTATTTGGCTCCGTTGGTTTCAGCTCCGTAGCCTGCTGCGATGCTCGACTCGAATCACTCGCCACATCGAGCGATTCCACGGATGGCGGCCCGACCTGCTCAGCCGAGGTTCCAATCGACACGCGGATAGCCGTATCGCCTCCCAGGATGACATCGCCATCCTGTAGGTCCACCACCGACACACGCTGGCCATTCACAAACGTGCCGTTCGTCTTCGACAGGTTCGTCAGCCGGCACAACGGAGGATTGATTTCGAGCAGGAAGTGATTGCGCGAAAAGAATTTGTCTTTGGGTGGTAGCTTGAGATGCGCCGTGGAGCCGCGACCCACGATAAACGTATCGTGACGCTCAAAAGCAAACGTCTTTCCCTGATTTGGCCCAGCGATGACCGCCAGCGAGACTTTCAGCGGGGCCGTAAGCGGCAATTCATAATCGGGTTTGGCAGCCGCGGGCTTATTGACCGACTGATTCAGCCAGGTGAAAGGCTCCATGGGAAATCGCCGCCAGTACTCTTCCAGGCTCGGCACCTCCCCCCGCTGACGCCGATACTCAATTTCCAGGGGAACCAATTCGCGAACCAGTACAGATCGTTCCGGCTCTGTCACGGAATTCAGAACATCTTCAATTCGTGGCGACTTGCCCGCCCGCCACTCGGCTTCAAACTCGTCGCAGATTTGGTCGATCCGCAGAGCGACGGAAGGGGAAGCATTCGAAGACTGGCCTGAGCTGCTCATGGTCCTCTAAAGTAGGCCCCCGACGCCGTCGGGGCCAGAAGCGGAACTCGCGTTATCGGTAGAGCCATGGTGAACTGGAATGGCAAGGATTTCTTGCGAATCAGTCCCTCACGGCGTAAGAGGATTACATAGGCCCTGGCAGCGTTGAGGTACTATCGTCCGTCGGCGAAGGCCGCCCGCCAGAAACGTCCAGGAAGGTCAAGTTGTGGTTGATGCCAATAGCAATTTGATCACCTGAAGGACTGAGTGCAAAAGTCAACAAGTGACGCCTGGACTGATCTGCAATCGTTTCCTCACGCATTCCATTCACCGGGATCGTCAACAAAACCCGAGTCGGAGTGGATGAATTTGGGTCAAGAATCTCCAGCCCCCTTTCCGGAGTAAGCACAAATAGGCGTTTGCATTCACGATCAAAGAACGCCGTTCCATCCGTTGCAGCGAAAGCAAGGTCCGTACGATTCTCCCGCTTGACCACAACGAGATTCCTCCCTGTTGCCGGTCCAGGTTGGGAAATAGTCATGCAATCCTGCGACATCGGAACCATTGTGCTATGCCATTGGCTCGTCCCTAGGAACGGGCGGGCAGGCAGATAGTGTTGATCAAGCCCTGATAAATCAATGCGAGATTCCGGCACCCGGTTGAGCTCATTTGCGACAACTGGAGCACTAAACCAAGATGAACTCGAAGTAGTGTTTGAAGTCGAACGCACGATCCAATGGACAGACTTCAAATCATCGCTGAGAGCAGCGCCAAAAAACGATTTGCGACGATTTGATTCATGATATTCACTATTTTTAATGCGCGACGATTCGTCATACGAAACCTCTTCATCGTTCGACAAATTGTAAAGCTTAAGTGGCAGCTCGCACCCAAAACTGCCCTTTGTGGTGCTCGCCGTGAGCAATAGCCATTCACCGTTGGCATTTTCGCCGCACGCGAGCGCAAAACCCTTTACGGAACTAAACTCACGTTCAACTTTCCACCCATTGTCGTCACGCCACAAATAGGGACGGGTTATTAATGGACCGATGTTATTGGCAGCTAGGATTTTCTTGCCGTCTCTTGAAAAGGCAGCTACTCGGCCTCCTCGTCTCTGGCGTTCATCAATTGGCAACTCAGTGAGTTCGCCCTTTGCAAATTCCCACACGCCTATCCAAGGAAAATTCGTCGCGAGAGCTGGGCCATGGCCAAACACCAAGTCCCGGTCAATGAGTTGCGAAGTCGCACCGAGGAGACGCTTTCCGTCCTGCGAAAAGGCGAGATGCCGCGGTATTGCACCGGCTTCGATCGAAACTGGTTTTTTATCATTGTACCTCAGTAGCTGCACTTTCTGAAAACGTGGCGTGGTCAGGCGGCGAGTTGTAGTAGGCGTTCGTAGAGGGAGCGAATTTTTGAGGAGAGTCGATGCGCGGCAGAGAGGGTCGAATATTCGTTCTGCAGGGTCTGACGGCGCAAGGCTTTGCGGCGATCGGCATGAGACGGGCGTCGGTCGGGGTCGTCCCAGGGCGACTGGCTGCGGTCGCAGAGTTTGTCCGCCGGCTTGTGCCAGGCCCAACCTTCCACCAGGGTGTGGACCCACAGGTTCAGGTTGAACACCGCCACGTTGGTCCAGATATTGCGCACTTGCTGTTGGCCAGCGCCCCAAACCTCCTTGACGTCGTGAAAGTCCTG
Source organism: Anatilimnocola sp. (assembly GCA_031394445.1). Lineage (GTDB taxonomy): Bacteria > Planctomycetota > Planctomycetia > Pirellulales > Pirellulaceae > CAYLLN01. Next base: position 13,656 of record JANNTN010000059.1, on the reverse strand, counting down.
CTCGATAGCCGCCCGGTCGCCGAACGCCTCGATGATCTCGCGGGGCAGCGCGTCGGGATCGGTGCAGAAGAAAAACTCGCAGCGATCGTCTTCCTTCACAATCACCACGCGAATCAGCCCATCGGCCGGAGGATAGGTCGCCAGGAATGTCTTGATCGTCTTGGTGGCCAACTGGCCATACACCGAGCATTCAACTTGCTCCCAGCCCAACGGATGAGCAGCGCGGCGTTTCAAATGAATGCGCTTGGCCCCATACTTTCGCGGCCGCCCTCGTCCACGCTGCTTGGGCTGCGTGGGCAAGTTCCGCAGAGCCGCGTCCTTCCGCAAACGGCTGACGACCGTCACGCCCATCCTCCGCAGTGGCCTCAGGAAGGGGCACTTGGCATAGGCCCCATCGGCCACAATCCAGACGATCTTTCCCGCGGCAATTGCCAGTTGCACCAGCGGCCGCAGCGCTTGCACCGCCAGTTCCAGTTTGGTGCGAAATTGCCAGCCGTGCTTGGCCGGAATCTTGACGATGTCTTTGGCCCGCACATAGAGCAGGCCGAGCAGCGGCAGGCCGATCGTCTGCCACAAGGGATGACGCAGCACCAACGAAATGGTCACCCAAATATGACCATACAGGAACTTCTGGTCGGCCGGGCCGGGCGTGGGGTTGTGATGGATGCCGGCCCCTTGCACGTGCGGGCCGTACCGCTTGGTGGGCGAATCGTCCACGGCCAACAGCACCCGCCGGTCGCTGACCACCCGCGTGAGCAGCAGCATCCACAACCGCTCGGCCAGGGCTTTGGACTTGCGTCCCAGGGGTTGCAGGAAGTAGTAATAGTCGGAGAAGTCGTCCGTGATTCCAACGGCTCGCAACCAGCTTGTGACGGTCCGCCGACCATGGGCAAATACCATCCCCAGGAGAATCAGCGACAACCGCCAGCGACTGCGACCATGCAATCCTGCGGCCAACCACTCCACCCACTGCTGCCAATCCTGCGGCGGCTGATACGGAACCATCCTGGGCTCTCCAGTTGTGCGGCGACGTTAGCAACCGCAGCATGATGGAAGAGCCTTTTTTCATGACAGATCAGTTTCTGCTCGTGAAGTTCTCAGAAAGTGCAGTCAGTAGTTGAACAGACTTTCCCTCCGTATGCTTCGATTGCGACACCACAAATTGCGAAACTCCAAACGAATTTCGCGCCTGCGCCATCAAAAAACGCCACTCCCAACCTCGCTGCGCCTCGATGCACTCTTCCAGAAGCGATTTAGCCAGGGATAAGTTCTTACCTTGGATTTCGGAGTTTACTTTGGCGATGCGATCGGCATAAAACGTAAAGACGTTTTCGGCTGCCAGCTTGGCAGTCGTCTGCTCCAAACTGATAGCCTTCTTTTCCACCGTGACCGTGGCCTCTTCGGCTTTCTTTCGCTTACCAACTTCAACTTCTAAATTGGCCAATGCCACTTCGGCTTCTTTCTTCTTTCCCAAGGCGTCATTGCGGGCCAACTCTGCTTCGGCCGTTTTCTCGTTTGCTATTTCCAAATTGCCTTCAGCAAGCTTCTTTTGTTGGGCTAAATCGTTAGCGGTTTTTTCTAATTCTTGAGCAGTTTCTTCAGCCTTAATGCGTCGCGATTCGGCAAGCGCTGCATTGCGGTTGGCATGCCAGAGCGCCAGCGAGATGCCGGTGAATCCGATGAGAGCAAGAGCTACTACTGCCACCGCCAGACCAGAAGTCACAGGCTCACGGCGGTACCAACGTTGAAAGCGTTCGAGCGATGAAATAGGACGAGCGAAGATTGAATCACCTCGCAGCCAGCGCTCCACATCCCCTGCAAATGCTGCCGTCGTCTCATATCGCCGCTCCACATCCTTGCTCATCGCCTTCTGGCAAATCGCCTCCAAGTCCTTGGGAATTTCGGCTCGTACTTTTCGCGGTGCCGCCGGCTCCTCGCTCAAAACCGCGGCCAACACCGCGTGTACCGGCCCTTCGAACGGCCGCTTCCCCGTGAGCAGCTCATACAGCACTACACCCAAGCTGTATTGATCGCTGTGTGGGCCAACCTTCGACATGTCCCCCCGTGCCTGCTCCGGAGGCATATAGACCGGCGTTCCAAGCACGGACCCATCCGTTGTCATTCCCGCGTCTTCGTTGACCCGCTTGGCCAGGCCAAAATCCATGATCTGCGGAATCCCGTCCTCGCTGAGCATGATGTTGTCGGGCTTGATGTCGCGGTGGACGATCCCCTGCCCATGCGCGTAGGCTAAGCCCCCGGCCAACTGTCGCACCCATTCAGCGGCCTGGCGAAAGTCAGGCGGGTTGTCCTTCAGCCGTTTCGAGAGCGGCTGGCCCGCAACAAACTGTGCCGCGATGAAATACTTGCCGTCGGCCTGGACGCACTCATAAGTTGGCACAATGTTGGGGTGGTGTAGCTTGGCAGCGGATTTGGCCTCGGTCAGGAATCGCTGAATCTTCGGCTTGTCTTGCGGGCCAAACGTCGGCACCTTCAGCGCCACAAACCGATCGAGCTGCGGATCACGCGCCTTATAGACGCGCCCAAAAGCCCCTTGGCCCAGGACGGTTAAAACCTCAAATCGACCGATCTTGGCTGTGCTCGGCTCGGCTCGTTTGACCGGCTGAGGGCTGGCAGCAGGACGCAAACCATCCAGCGAACTGTCGTGAACCGCATCGAGCGTTTCCGCCAAGCCGGGCGATACGTCTGAACCCGACGCTGGTTTCGCTTCCGGCGCGCTATCGAACGTCAGCACGAATTCCTGCCGACAAGACCGGCAGCGGACCCGCTTGCCAACGAGCGATTCCTTGGCGACCAGCTTCGTCTGGCAATGCGGACACTGGGTTTTCTGCTGCGTCGTCATGGAGTGACTCCAGCCTCGCTGTCCAAGCTACCGCAATGTAATCCTGCCTGCGGACGTCCGCAAATCAGCCACGCGCAAAATGCGGCGGCATCCATTCCAGAGGTAGAGGCCCATATCGCCACGGAACCCGACATCGCCAGCTTAGCCGCTCTGTTTCTGATCGAATTTGGTGGTCGGATTAAGATTCAGCCCAAGGGCTCGCTCGGCAATTGCCGCAACGGAAATTCTGGGCATATTCCGAAACGACAGTTCCTAGCGGATGGTGCGGCGGCTTTCGACCCAGTCCTGGTCGGCGGCCGATAATTGGCTGACAGGCACCTCGACCCGCGTGTCGTCGAGCTTACGAAGAACGACGCTCTCATTGACCATTCCACTAAATCGGGCAACCGTGGTGTAGCGGCCCGTAATATCGGTCCAAGTCCGGACTTCGGGCTCGGGTGGAGCAACCATCGGCTTCTTCGCCACAACGGCAACCGGCTTAGCCGCACGGGCCTTCACCATTGCCGCACGCCGCGATCGCTTGGTTGGCACGGGCCAACACATGGCGGGGTTTGACGAGGTAAATCGCTTGCCAGGCCGATCATCGTCGTCCCGATCCCAACGATGGTCGTGCCGACGATCGAAATTGGAATTGTGCATCGGCTGGTAAGCTGGCTGAAAACTGGGTGCCGCTGAGAAGGCCTGGACGTTTACTGGACGCTGGTAGTTAGCACTTTCGTGGCTGCCCACGCGAGGACGGTCGGTACTTTCGCGGCTGCCCACACGGGGATGGTCGTTGCCTTCGCGACTGCCTACGCGCTGAGCCTCAGCGGTTGCTGCCGTCAAATTCAGGCCGGCCGACAGAACCAAAAGAGCATGAAACAATTTGCGATTTCGCGTCATGGCTAAACCTCGGCAGGCGAAGGCAGGTGGGATTCGCTGGGGGTTCCAGGGCCAGGTGCAATGGCCCGGACATAGAGTTAAGGCCCGTTGAAAGGAATAACCCGACACCGACCGGCCAATTTTTCTCTTTTTAACGGGCGGCAAGCATGTGGTGCAAGACAAAGAATGAAACTAAGTCATTTGGACCACAAGACTTACGTCATTTCATTGCAATCGCAGAAATACGTCGGCGACTAGATGGCCGTAGGTCGCGCAGCGAACTTTGCTCAAGAACGAAATTCCAAAAAATCTGGCCCGCTTTTCACCCCGAATCACAATTTATATCTGGGGCAACCTGTCTCCGACCTCTGACCACTTCCTCCAACCCTAAACCCTAAACATTAGCGCAGCCAAAAACCACAAACCTCAACTCACAAACCATTATCAAATAACGCTTTACGAAAAACATGAGGCCCCAATAGCCCCCCAAAAAACTCCGCCCCCAAACCCTACACTCGCCCCTCAACCCTCAACTCCCTCGCCTCACCATGGCATTTTCGAATCCTCAATTCCAACTCGGCTAACAGCTCTTCGTCGCTCGCCGCCGCGATCTGCTCCGGGCTGATCGGCTCGCCAATCACGACGGTGATTCGCCCGAACCGCGGAAACCGCGCCGTCCGCGGCCACGATTGATACGCCCCGTCGAGACCAACAGGAATGAGTGGCACGCCTCCCCGCCGCGCCAGCGAAATAAACCCCGGCTTCAGCCGCCCCATTTCCCCATCCCGCGTCCGCGTCCCCTCCGGAAAGATCAAAACCAGCTCACCAGCCTTCAACCGCCGCAGCGTTTCCTTAATGCCACTCAGCCCCATGCCTTCCCGATCTATCGGAATCCCATCCAAAAAGCGAATCAGCGGACCGAGAATCAGCACACGAAACAACGTCTCGCGCGCGACATAGTTCATGCGCCTTTCAGACGTCAAACCCACCAGCACCGGATCGAACATGCTTTGATGATTCGCACAGATCAGCCCCCCGCCCGTTTCCGGCCAATTTTCGCGACCCACCACCCGCAAGCCATACACGAGCACGGCAAACGCCCGCGCCGCCACTCGAATCGCGTTGTAGCCCGCCCGCTGCACGAGCGTTCGGCTGTTGTTGCTGCGGCTAGAGTTACTGCTGCGGCTACGCATCGATCGCCACTGCCTTTTGCCGAACAATTCGCTCCAGCCGGTCCACCACCTGCTCCAAACTCAAGTCGTCCGTGAAAACCTCCACCGCATCCTCCGCCTTCACCAGCCGACCCACCGCCCGCGTCTCGTCGCGTCGATCACGCTCGTCCTGCTGGGCCAAAACCTCCTCAAAAGTCACCATTTCACCACGATTGCTCAACTCCTCGAACCGCCGCCGCGCCCGCTCCTCGCGGCTCGCCGTCAAAAAAATCTTGCACTCCGCCTGCGCAAACGCCACCGTCCCCTGGTCTCGCCCCTCCGTCACGATGTCTTGTTCCGCCGCAATCTGCCGCTGCAAATCCACCAACCGCCGCCGCACCGCTACGTTGTCCGCCGCCAAATACACCGCCGCCGACACATCCACCGCCCGTATCGCAAGCGAAACATCTTCACCATTCAGCAGCGTCTGCTTACCGTCGAATTCGATCGTCAATTCCTCGGCCAATTGGGCAATCGCTGGCACATCGCGCGACCCCAGCCCTTTCCGAAGTGCCGCCAATGTCACCGCCCGATACATCGCGCCCGTATCAAGAAACGCAAAGCCCAACCGCTCCGCCAGTCGCGACGCGATGCTGCTTTTTCCCGCTCCGGCCGGTCCATCGATGGCAACGATCATGAACAACAATCACTCCCTCCACGTTTCCCACATTTTAGCCGCTCCCCACTTCCTCACCACTCACCAGGGAAACTCCATTCCCACCCGCCCAACTATATTTGACGCCGCCGCAGGCCGGTGTTCCAATGGTGTTTCCCACCGGCAACCCCCGCAGAATTTCCATCCACCAGGTTGCCCAAACACCTCTGCCTCGTATGCGTCGGCTAACCGCCCCAATTCCGACTCTACTATTAGCTTTGCTGCTCCTATCGGGCCCTGCGGTTCGAGCGGCCGAACCCGCCGCCGCGCTGCCGCCCGCTGTAACTCGGACTGTCGATTTTGCCGCGGATATTCAGCCGCTATTTCAGAAGAATTGCCTTTCTTGCCACGGCCCCGACCATCAGGAAGGTGGCTTACGGCTCGACCAGAAGCAGCGAGCCCTGATTGGCGGAGACAGCGGCGCTGAAATCGTCGCGGGCAAGAGTGCCGAAAGCCGTCTGGTCCGCGTCATCGCCGGAACCGACGAAGATTTCGGCCTGATGCCCCCCAAGGGCAAAGGCAAGCCGCTCTCGGCCGAAGAAATTGGGCTAGTGCGAGCCTGGATCGACCAAGGCGCGAAATGGCCGGACGATTTAGCGCTGGCCTCCGCCGCGATGAACCATTGGTCGCTCAAGCCAATCGTGCGAACGAACCCGCCTGCAATTCAGAATGCAGAATTCATAATTCAGAATGCGATCGACTCGTTTATCGCGGCGAAGTTAGCGGAAAACAAAATTGCTCCATCGCCCCCAGCCGACAAAACAACGCTGCTGCGCCGGCTGCACCTGGATTTGGTTGGCTTACTACCGCAGCCTGCGGAGGTCGATGAATTCCTTAACAATCAGCATCCTGACGCCGTCGAGCGATTGGTCGATCGATTGCTCGCCTCGCCCCATTTTGGCGAGCGGTGGTGCCGGCATTGGCTCGACCTGGCTCGCTATGCCGATAGCGACGGTTACGAAAAAGATCGTCCGCGACCCTTCGCCTTTCGCTATCGCGACTGGGTCATCGCGGCCCTTAACGCCGATCTGCCGTTCGATCAATTTACGATTGAGCAAATCGCCGGCGACATGCTGCCCGACGCGACGCAAGAACAGCGGCTCGCGGCCGGGATGCACCGCAATACGTTGCACAACACCGAAGGGGGCACCGACCAGGAAGAGGACCGCGTCAAAAAAACCGTCGATCGCACCAACACGCTCGGCGCGGTTTGGCTCGGCATGACCGTCGGCTGCGCCCAGTGTCACAGTCACAAATACGATCCCCTCACGCAGCGCGAATACTATTCGCTTTTCGCCTTCTTCAACAGCATCGAAGAAAAAGACATCCAGGCACCCACGGACACCCAAGCTGCAAGCTTGGTGACAGCGAAGAAGGTTCACGATAAGAAACTCACCGAATTGCAGTCGTTAGTAACTTCGTATGAAAAGGAAAAACTGCCAGCAGCCCAGGAGCAGTGGGAAAATTCGCTCGGCTCATCGCCAGCAGTCTGGCAAACACTTGAGCTTGCCAAGCTGAAATCGGCCAAAGGAGCCAAGTTTGCCAAGCAGGCGGATGATTCGATTCTTGTCAGTGGGAAAAACGTGCTGTCAGATGTTTACACGGCGGAGGCGATCGCGCCTGCCGGCAAGATCACGGCAATCCGGCTGGAAGTGCTGCCCGATCCGAGCCTTCCCGGCAGCGGCCCTGGCCGCAATGCCAACGGAAACTTTGTACTTGCCACATTCCGCGTGGCGGCCGCTCCGGCGGAAGGAGATAACCAGCCCGCCACTATTCCACTCGTTGCTGCTCGGGCAGATTTTTCACAGAAGGGTTTTTCACCGGAACTCGCGATCAACGAAGCCAAAAACAACGGCTGGGCCATCGCGCCCCAGTTCGGCAAGCGGCATGTAGCCGTGTTCGAGGCCAAGGAGCCGTTCGGCTTCGACGCCGGCACAAAACTAACCTTTACGCTCGATCAAGCTTACAACCGCACCGAGCCGCACAACATCGGCCGCTTTCGGCTGTCGTTCTCGTCATCGACCACGCCGGTGCCACTGGAAGGCTTGCCACAGAATGTGATTGAGGCGGTTGCCGTTGCTCGCAGCGAGCGCACACCGGAGCAGCAAAAGGCGATTACTGGTTACTACCGTGCGATCGATTCCGAGTTGGTGAAGCTCGATAAAGCTGCGAAGGACCATGTGGCGAAGGCACCGACGCTGCCCACGGAGGCGATGGCTCAGTCGGTGGCGCAATTAACCAAGCCACGTGAGACTCATATCAATTTGCGGGGTGATTTTTTAAGTCCGGGCGATGTTGTCACGACGGATACGCCGGCGTTTCTGCCGCCGATCAAAGCGGATAGTGAACAGCGCAATCGGCTCGATTTGGCAAAGTGGCTGGTCGATCCGGCCAATCCGCTGCCGGCCCGTGTGGCGGTGAATCGCGTGTGGCATCAACTGTTCGGCCGCGGCATCGTGCCGACGCTCGATGATTTTGGTAAGCAAGGCGAGAAGCCGTCGCATCCTGAGTTGCTGGATTGGCTGGCGAGCGAGTTTGCTTCGACGGAATGGACACAAAAGGGTTTGATTAGGCGGATGGTGGCCTCGGCTTCGTATCAACAGTCGTCGGCTCCGCGATCGGACCTGATCGAGCGCGATCCGGAGAATGTGTTCGTCGCGCGGCAGGTGCGTCGGCGAGTTGAGGCAGAGGTAATTCGCGATTTGGCGCTGGTTGCGAGCGGACAATTGGCCGAACGCATCGGTGGACCGAGCGTGCGCCCGCCGCAACCGACGGAATATGCCACGCTAACCTACTCGAACAGCGCGAAATGGGTGGAAAGCTCGGGCGGCGACCGGTATCGGCGCGGTTTGTACACGTTTTTTCAGAGGACCAGTCCTTATCCAATGCTGATGACGTTCGACTCGCCCGACAGCAACGAATGTGCTGCCCGGCGACAGACGAGTAACACGCCGCTACAGGCACTGACGATTTGGAATGACCCGGCGTTCTTCGAAGCGGCCCAGTTGCTTGGCCGGCGAGTTGTGGCGGAGGTTCCGATGGAAGCCAGTTCGCAGGAGACAGCCAAGCTGCGAAGCGAGCGGGCATTCTTGCTGTGCTTGGGGCGTCGGCCAACTTCGGCTGAAACCAGTGACGTGTTTGCTTTGTATAAGGCCTCACGCGAACTAACCGACAAAGACGAAGACGCCGCCAAAAAGCTGGCAGGCGATCCGCTGCCCACTTCCGACAGTCTTTCCGAAGTCGCCGCTTGGGTTAGCGTCGGGCGAGCGATCCTGAATTTGGACGAATTCATTACGCGGGAATAAGCCGACTCATTGCGGTTGAATCTGAGGGACAGAAGATGAATATCGACTTGGCTCGTCGGCGGTTTTTTACGTCTAGCGCATCGGGGCTGGGGGCGATGGCACTTGCCAGCTTGTTGCAGCAGGATGGATTGCTGGCTGACGATTCGCGGAACGCGACCGAGGGCGTTGCCTACGGCGCTGAGCCAATGGCACCGCGAGTACCGCATTTTGCGCCGAAGGCGAAGAATTGCATTTTCTTTTTGCCCGAGGGGGCACCGAGCCACCTCGACTTGTTTGATCCGAAGCCGAAGTTGAACGAGCTGCATGGCGAAAAGTTGCCGGAGTCGATGACGGCGAGCGTGCGGTTTGCGTTCATTCAGAAAGAATCGGCGGTATTGCTAGGGAGCGATCGCAAGTTCGCGAAGCACGGAAAAAGCGGCATGGAGCTGTCGGACTTCCTGCCGAATATTGGGGGCTGTGCCGATGACATCTGCCTTGTCCGCTCCATGCATACGGACGCGTTCAACCATCATCCGGCGCAACTCATGATGATGAGCGGCGTGCCGCGGTTCGGCCGGCCCAGCATGGGTTCGTGGCTGACATACGGTTTGGGTAGCGAATCGGAAAATCTGCCGGGATATGTCGTGCTGACCGCGGGGCGCGGAGGCAGCGGGGGCGTATCGAACTGGACGAGCGGGTTTTTGCCGAGCACGTATCAAGGCGTGTTGTTCCGGGATAAGGGAGATCCGGTTCTGAACCTTGCGAATCCGCCGGGCGTTTCGAATGATTTGCAGGGCCGCAGCCTTGACGCGATTTCGAGCCTCAATCGTCGGCACCTGGAATCGCTGCAGGATCCGGAGATTGCCAGCCGCATTGCGAGCTATGAATTGGCGTTTCGGATGCAGTCGGCGGCACCGGAGCTGGTCGATCTGTCGCAGGAGACGCAAGCGACGCTCGATATGTACGGCTGCGATCGGCCAGAGCCCAAAGACGTGACTGGCCGCGGCAGCGGGCCGAATGTGTTCAAGCAGTTCGCGCGGAATTGCCTGCTGGCCCGCCGAATGGTCGAGCGGGGCGTGCGGTTCGTCACGATGGTGCATGCTTCGTGGGATCATCACAGCAATATCGACGAGGAACTCGGTTATTGTGCCCGCATGGCGGACCAGCCGTTGGCGGCGCTCATCAAAGACCTCAAGCAGCGCGGGTTGCTCGACAGCACGTTGCTCGTGTTCGCGGGTGAGTTTGGCCGCACGCCGCTGGGTGAAAACCGCAAAGGGCGCGAGGCGGATGCGAAGCTGGGCCGCGATCATCATCCGTTTGCGTTCAGCGTTTGGATGGCCGGCGGTGGCTTCAAAGGCGGTTTGACCTATGGCAAGACGGATGAGATCGGTTGGAGCGTTGTTGAAAACCCGGTTCACATCAATGATCTGCACGCGACGATCTTGAATCAGTTTGGATTTGACCACCGGCGACTGGCAGTGCCTTACAAGGGGCTGAGCGTCCGCCTGACGGATCAGGGTGGCAAGGTTGTACATGACCTCTTTGCGTAAACCCGTATTCAATCTGAGTTGCTGAGGTACTGCCCCCGCATCCGCTTCCAGCCCTCATCGCTGAACCATCCCGGCTTCGGAACTCCTTCGCCGAATCCCTCGACACCGCTCAGGCCGTTCTCGACCGCGGGACACTGCTTGGCCTTTAGCATGCGATACTTGACGTAGGCCACCTCGTGGGCTGTTTCAGCTTTCATTTGCCCGCGGCAAACGGCGACGAAGTGCTGTTGTGCGGCGGTCATTGGTGAACGATCACCGTTGTCGAGCGAGCGATAGAACTCGAGGTACCGTTCGATCAGTTTGGCCAGTTCCGGCGTGAGCTGCTCATTCGAATCAACTGACATGGCAACGCTCCTAGACACCCTATGGGTTTCAAATTCGGTTTTCGTACAAGTCGGCGATCGGAAAGCAGAGGCTGTAGTCGCCCCAGACTAAGTCGCCGTTATCGACGCGAAAATCCGCAAAATTTCCGGAGTCCAGATACGCGCGAATCTGGGGATTTGAACTGTTGCTCAAGAACGGCTCAAAGTCGATGACCTGCTGAACGCCGTCGCTGAATGACACGTTGAGCGAATAGCCAGCCACACGCTCGGCGGAGGTGATTTCGATCAGTGCGCCTGCGGGGAGCGTTAGCCGAGGCGCCGCGTGATCGTCTGCGGTTCGATCGGCTTGTGGAGTACGAAGTAGTCGATCCATTTTTGAACAATGTCGTTGGCGTTGTGTTCGACCAATTCTTGAAAGTGCGTCATGTCGGACGAGATCAACGGTCGTCGTCCTCGGACCGAGGAGTACTCAATTCATACGACTTGGCCATTTTCGATAATCAGTTCCGCTTTGCTTTCTCGGCCTTGGCGTTTGCCATGCACATGCACGGGTTCGTGTTCATTCGAGTAGAACAACACGACGATGCCCAAGTATTCATAGAGCTTTGGAATATTGAGGGCAATCGCTTGCTGTTAGCCACTATAACCCAGAGTCGAGGCGATTTTGTGGCAACCAGAACAATGCATGTCCTTACGATTTCCCGAAGATTACCGTAGTATTATTCTAGTGGCGTCAGCCGTGAATTTCGTGGTTTTTTTTCCCGATAATTTGAGTTGCTCCTGTGTCTTCCGCACCATTCTCGACCGGCTATTGCACCAACGTTCATGCCGGGGCGACGTTGGAGGAGACGCGGAAGAACCTGGAGCGGTATGCGCTGGCGGTGAAGGAACGGTATAGCCCGGAGCGGCCGATGGGTGTGGGGTTGTGGCTCTCGGCGATGGCGGCGGAGGAATTGGTGCGGAATGGCGGCGAAGGGGAGTTCGCCGAGTGGCTGGCGGAGCGGGGGCTGGTGCCCTACACGCTGAACGGGTTTCCGTATGGGGACTTTCACCAGCAGGTGGTGAAGCACCGGGTGTATGAGCCGAATTGGTATCAGCCGGAGCGACTGCACTACACGATGCAGCTCGTGCAGATTCACGACCGGATTTTGCCGACGGGGATGGAAGGGAGCATTTCGACATTGCCGATCGCGTGGGGCACACCTTGCGCGAGTCGCGAGGAGTTGGAGCAAGCGGCGACTCACCTGCGGCAGGCGGCGCAGTGGATGCACCAGTTGGAGGCGGAAACGGGCCGGCTGATTTATTTGTGCTTGGAACCGGAGCCGGGGTGCGTGTTTTCGTTCACGGATGATGCGGTGCATTTCTTTCAGTGGCAATTGTTTGGGCAGGAAGATGAGGAGGTCGTGCGGAGGCACATTCGGGTTTCGCACGATGTGTGTCACGCGGCAGTGATGTTTGAGGAGCAGGAGGAGGTGTTGCGAAAGTTTGCGGCGGCGGGAATTCAAGTTGGCAAGATTCAGGTGTCGGCGGCATTGGCGATGAATCTGGATTTGTTCGAGCGGCCGGCTGGCGAGGCGCGGCGAGCGGCGATCAAGCAGCTTTCGCAGTTTGCCGAAGATCGGTATTTGCATCAGACGGTGGTGCGGCGAGATTCAGAAGACATTTTCTATGAGGATCTGCCGCTGGCGCTCGCGGCCGAGGCGGATGATCCGCGGGGTGAATGGCGGGTGCATTTTCATGTGCCGATTTACATGCAGGAATTCGGCAAGCTGCGGGCGACGCAGGAGCAGATTGGGGAGTGTCTGAAGGCGGCGAAGGAGCATACGGATTGCAAACATTTTGAAGTTGAGACGTATGCGTGGGGCGTGCTGCCGCCGGACCTGAAGCAGCCGGACTTGGCGGCGGGAATTGCTGAGGAGCTGAAGTGGTTCGAGGGGCAAACGACGAATGACGAAGCATGAATGACCAATGAGGCTTGATTACTTTGTTAGTGGGGTGAGCAGGATGTTGCGGAATTCGATGTCCGCACCTTCGGCTTGGAGGCAGATGGCTCCTTGGGATTGGCTGCATTTGGTGACGTGATTGACGAGGCCGCCGTTGACCCAGATGGTGATTTCATCTGCTTGGCAGAGCACTTTGTAGTCGTTCCATTCTGGAATCGGCCGCTCGGAGTTGTCGGTGAGGTTGTAGTGACGGCGGCCGGTGACACGCTTGTCGGCATTCTCAATCTGGCAAGTCGTGCCGATGACCCAGATGTCGCCGGCGTTTTGATGATTGAGCTGGGCTTCCATTGAGCGGGGCCAGACATTCAGAGCACCGGGTGACGTGGTATGGACCAGGACGCCGCTGTTGCCACCGGGAGTGCCCGCGGGGAAGCGCCACTGGAGCGTCAGAGTGTAGTTTTCAAAGTCGTCGCGATCGGTGCGGATGTAGCCGCGAAGGCGGTCGGGGCGGTTGCCCTTGCAGACGAGGATGCCGCCGGGAGCAACGCTCCAGATGTCTTCCAACTTGACGCCGGGAACATTGACGGTGGCTGTCCAGCCGGTGAAATCGCGACCGCTCCAGAGGACGACCGGTGATTTGTCATCAGCGAGGATCGCGGCGCTCGCGAGGGCTGCCAGGCAGAGCTGAACTGCCAGTGTACGAGTGTTATTCATTGAGGGTTTTATGGGCTGAATTAAGTTAACGGGTGCGCTGCTATTCGATGGGATTTTTTGGGAAGTATCAAGTTTTGGGCGTTCATGAGTGGAGTGGTGTGATGCTCGGCTGGATGTAATTCACTTGGTGGCTTGGGGTTGGGTCATTTTATTACGATCGGAGTGGGTAGGGAGAAGTTGATAGTGTGAGCGCTCATGTGGGCAGCTAATGTTTAGGGTTGAGGGGGCAAAGGTCTCAAGTTCCAGGTTTCAAGT
>JANNTN010000057.1:0-23455 GCA_031394445.1 Anatilimnocola sp. | reverse complement strand
GAGCCAAAGAGGAACGCGCGGGCCGTTTTCCAGCAAGTCGCTAGCGTGATCGTCTCGCATTCGTCCCAGCGGGCGGTGAAAGCGCTGAGCAGCGTTTCAAAATCTCCGATGACGACGAGATTGACCGCATCGCCGTGCCGTGAGCCTTTGGAGTTTGTGGTCGCGGCGGGCATTTCGCGAATGCGGCTGGCGAGGTCCAGCAAGTCGCAGCTTACGAATTCTGAATCGGAATAGAGTTTGGCAAAATCACGCTTCAGGTAGTCTGCCGAAATGCCAGGAACGGGAACGACAAACGTGAGATCGACGACGGCTCCACTGGAACTATTCTTCAACTCCTCTGACGATGTGGGTGTGCCAAGTTCTGGCCGGCTGGCAAAATAGAGGCAGACCCGCACGGTCTTATTGCCCGCGTCGAGCGTCGTATAGACGAATCCTTCTACGGTCTCGCCCGGTGGAATGGGCCGCAGCGGAAAGCTCAAGGCTCGAAAGCAATCGTCCATGCGGCGATTGGCCCGGAGTGCCGTATAAAGCTTGATCGGCATCAGCAATAGCAGCGGCAAAAAATACCAGATGGCGATCCCATACGTGGGAAGCCGCTTCAGGACGGAAAAATGATTGATGCCGGCTGCTTCCAGCGGCGTGTAGTAATGCGGATCGATATCGAGGACATACAGCCGCAGCGGCGCGGTTTGCTTGTTGGTGATGCGCAGAAACACCGGCTGAATACTGCGACGAGCGAGCGGAACGCCGAGAACCTGTCGGCTCTCGTTCGCCGACAAAACGGCCACGGTCACCTGCGCGAGCGGAGTTTCTTGGGTTTGGCTGCGTTCGAGAAACGTGCGGAGGTCCGGCTTGGGCGCATAGACGATCGTAAAAATCTTCGCCAATAGCTGAAGGAGTCGCTGCACTGTGATTCTTCTGCCGTTAGGAATGTTCCCGATTGAGGAACACTAATCAGACTGAAACTGCGATCCAGCTTAGCCAAAACTGGCGAACCCATCCGCGGCAGATTTCGCCGAAGCTGCGATAGTTGGCCGCAGGGTCGGCACATTCCGCATAACCCCGCCGCGCATAGCGGGGAAACGCTCACGATTGATGGCCGGAAGTGGCCGGCAATCCGCAATAAAACTAGGTTTTTGTAGCTCTGTTGGCTCACCTATCGGTTGCGCGGGGATTTTCGTAATGAAACGGCTGCAAAAAATCATCCATGTCACGTTGGTTTGGACAAGCATTTGCTTGCTGTCGGCTGATCCAGCCGCGGCGTGCCGTTTGCTCGCCAATCGCCGATGCTGCTGCTGTTGTTGCCCCGTGGTGACCGAGTGCAGTGATAAATCGCCGCCACCCGCGGCTGAACCATCCCCGTCAGACATGCCGAGGCCAACGACGAGCCACGGCGACTTGCCGCCAGCCGTTTCGAGCAATACGACTCCTGTTTCACCCGGTGTTGACGTCGCACCGCTGCCCGCGAATGCCGGCGAACCGGCTCGCGCTGCTACCGCGGGCGTCAGCACCATTCCCGATACATCGCCGGACACGTTGAGCGTTAACCCAACAGTCAATACACCCGTGGAGCGGCGCAATACCACCGCTTCCGATGCGCCATCGGCCCCAGCCACACCGACGACCATTGACAGCGCAGCCAATCGCGAACTCACCGACATTCGGCCCTCCGCTCCGGCCACCGTTGTTACGCCGCATGTTGAAACACCGAACCCGTCAACCGAAATTGCTTCGCCGCAGCCGCTAACGACGCCACTCACGCCGCGGCAATCGTTTGGCGCGACAAAAGGAACCGAGCCAAATGCCCCGACGCCGGAACGCGCGTCGAGACGAGTTAAAGATGAGTCCGCCAGCCAGTCGATTCGCAAGGTGAACGACACACCCGCACGCGGCAGCGCCGAGACTACGCGGGAGAACTCCGAGCGGCCAGTGGCTAGCCCAGCCGTGAGCGTTCCCGCTGGCCCGGTCGCAACGCCCGATTTTCCGGCGGTGAGCGATGACCCGTTTGCCCCCATCGCCGCTCCGAGTCCGGTGCCAACCAACACCGACAACCACAGCGACGATCCATTTGCCCCGCTGCCGACATCGCCGGCGGTCAATGAGAAGCCGGCCACGTCGTTGGTGCTGGAACCGACTTTGAAAAAGCTTGACATGCTGACTCCCGGTTCGGATGGCCGCTTGCCACTGCGGGAATGGACCGACAACACGGGTAAATTCAATGTTGAAGCCAAGCTGGTCCTGATCCAGGGCGGCAAGGTTCGCCTGCTCAAAGAAACGGGACGCACGACCACCGTCGCGATCGAGCGTCTGAGCAAGGCCGATCGGGATTATGTGACCGAAGCGATCGGACGTTACGGCGAAGACCTGGCCAAGTTGCATCAGTTGGCCTCGCGATAACCGACGTCGCTGCCCCTTGGCAGTTTTAGTAGGTCCCGCCTGCCGGGCGGGACCTGGCATCGCAAACCAGTGTCGCGTAACAAGCGACATCCCCGCCCCTTGGCAGTTTCCCCCGACGCGAAGAAAATCGAGTTTTGCTCTCGAATTCATGTCCGGGAAATACAGCTCCATGCGGCACTTGGTTTTCATTCGACACGGCGAATCGCAGCTCAATGCGATCAGCCGGCAGCGGCGGACATATTGTGGTCAGGTGGAGACGCCGCTGACCGAAATCGGCCGCGAGCAGGCCCGGACTGCCGGCCGCAAGTTGTGCGCACTGGCGTATGTAGCACCCCAATTCGCGATCAGTTCGCCGCTTGCCCGGGCCGTGGATACGCTGGCGCTCTTGTTGAACGAACTGGAGACCGCAGTCGAAATCCACCCGCCGGCACGCGGCCTCATGGAACGCTCGCACGGCCAATTCAAGGGCCTGGCGGAAGACGATGTGTTTCGTGATTTTCCACACTATCGCGACGACCCGGCTTATTGCCACTTCATGAATCACTTCGAGCAGTGCGCACCGGGTGGCGAGACGCTGTCGATCGTGAGCGACCGGGTCTGGGCCGCGGTGCATGAGGCGGCTGAGGCGACAACCGGCGATTTAGTCATCGTTTCCCACTTCAACCCGATTCGTTGCTTCGTCGGCCGCGCTCTTGATCTGCCGACTGGCGAGATCCTGAAGCTGCACATTCCGAACGCCGACCCGATCGTGCTCGGCTTCAACGGCAGCTTCAAGTTGCTCGACGCACCTGACCTTTATGCTGGGTGGGGCACGCCGCACGACTCCAGCGAGTCAGCCGGTCGTGTCTAGCATTTTCAACAGATGCGGCATGTTACAATCTGGCCGGGCAAAATCTCCGTCCTTGCATCGGGCCGCATCATGCGAACATTTCTTCTTGCTCTTGGTATTGTTCTGACGAGCCTTCTGAGCTTCGGCCATGCCGCCGAGCGACCGCCGAACTTTGTATTGATCTATTGCGACGACCTAGGGTATGGCGATATCGGTCCGTTTGGTGCGCAGGGCTATCAAACTCCGAATCTGGATCGGATGGCGGCGGAGGGGATGAAGTTCACCGATTTTCACACAGCGGCGGCGGTGTGCAGTGCGTCGCGCGTGGCGCTGATGACGGGGTGCTATCCGCAGCGGGTGGGAATTCTTGGGGCGCTCGGTCCAAATGCGAAGGTTGGCATCAACGAAAACGAAGTCCTGATTCCCGAAGTTCTGAAGCAGCGCGGCTATGCGACGGCGATCTTTGGAAAGTGGCACCTGGGAGACAATCCGCGGTTTCTACCGACGCGCCACGGCTTCGACCGCTATTTCGGCCTCCCCTATTCCAACGACATGTGGCCGAACCATCCGACCAACGCCAAGGCCTATCCGCCCCTACCGTTGATCGAGGGCGAAAAAGTGATCCAGAAGATGCCCGATCAGACGCAACTGACCACGTGGTACACCGAGCGGGCCGTGCAGTTCATTCAAGAGAACAAAGACCGGCCGTTCTTTCTGTACGTGCCGCACAGCATGCCGCATGTGCCCCTGTTTGTCTCGGATAAGTTCAAGGGCAAAACCGAACGCGGCTTGTTTGGCGATGTGATTGCCGAAATCGATTGGAGCGTCGGGCAAATTCTGTCAGCAATCAAAAGCAGCGGCATCGACGAGCAAACACTCGTGCTGTTCAGCTCCGACAATGGTCCGTGGCTGTCGTATGGCGATCATGCTGGCAATGCCGGCCCTTTGCGTGAAGGCAAGGGCAGCACTTGGGACGGCGGTCACCTCGAACCGACGCTGGCCCGCTGGCCGGGCAAGATTCCGGCGGGGAAGGTCTGCAAAGAACTGACCGCAACGATCGACGTGCTGCCGACGTTTGCGAAGCTCGCCGGCGCGGAGCCGCCAAAAGATCACATCATCGACGGTCTCGACATTTGGCCGCTGATGTCTGGAACCGAAGGGGCAAAAACGCCCCACGACCGCTTCTACTACTACTGGGCCTTCGGCCTGGAAGCGGTTCGCAGCGGCCCCTGGAAGCTGCACCTGCCGCACGAGTATCGGACACTAGGTGGTGAAGCAGGAGGCAAGGATGGCAAACCGGTACCCTATAAAAACGCCAAGACCGATCTGGCGCTCTACAACCTGGAAAATGACGTTGGTGAAAAGATTAACGTGGCCGAGCAGAACCCCGACGTTGTGAAGAAGCTGTTAGCACTAGCCGAAGAGGGCCGTGCCGATCTAGGCGATTCGCTGACGAGTCAGACCGGGAAGAATCGCAGGCCACCGGGGAAGCTGGAGAACTAGAAGTCAGAGTTCAGAAGTCGGTGATCTGGTCTCTGACCTCACCACGCCAACTCCATTTGGCCCACAATCTGTTGGGCAAGCTTATGAATGGCTTCTTGCTGAGCGGTGACGAGGGATTGGCCCCCTTCGGGAACAAAGTTTGATTGTTGGCCAAGGTTGACGAGCATCGGCGAGGCGGGCACATTCTCGTTATTCATGATGAGATCGCCGCGACGATCGATCCAATTGGCTTGCACGAAAAAATCGGTTTCGAGGTCGCGGGGCTCGCTGTAGCGATTGTTGTTGATGACCCGCTTGCTGTCAGAAACCAGACGCACCGTGAGCACGCTGTCTGCCTCGTCGGCCCCAACCACTTTATAGGGCGTTCGTAGCTCCACTTCTTTTACCACCGCCTCCGTCAGTCGTTCGCCCAAGTAGCGGCGATAGCTATCCGACTGCACAATCGGCACGTGGACCGTGCGAATGTCTGGCCGGAAGAGCGAACGTTGGCCGAGCTGATAGCCGGCACAGCCAGAGAGGAAGGCAAAGTGCAGAACGCAGAATGCAGAAAGACAGAATGCCCAGACTGGTCTTTGCCTCGCTGGCTGAGTTGTGAATTGTGAATTGTGCATTGGCCGTTACCGCCACCAGGGAAACCAGCTCCCCAGTGTTGAACTGGCAGTGCGCGCCGCGGGTGCTTGCGGCTGAGCAACCTGAGGAGGAGGCGGCCCAGCAGGCGCGGCCCCCGTCGGTTGATAGGGCGAATACTCTTGGCTCGCTTCGGGCGAAGTCTGCGCCAGTTGCGTTGATTGCTCCGCTTGAGCCTGCTGCGACGCTTTGAGGAGCGGCTTAACCTTGTCGCTTTCCGGGAACAGGGCCACCAGCCACGGCAGTTGCTGCTCGGGCTTAGGGGGAAGGCCCTGGATTTGTGGCATGCGCTCTTGCGCCTTCACAGCCAGCGGCGTGTCTTGGAACTCTTGATTGATCCGCGAGTAATAATGCTGGGCCGCGCGGTATTCGCCGCGCCGATCGTAGAACTTGGCCAGCAGCATCAACTGCTCGGCTTTACGGAACCGAACTTCAGCCGCGGCGCGATCCAAAAACTCGCGTTCCTTCTCGGAATCGGCCGGGAACTGTCGCCGGGTCTGCTTAATGAGCTTTTCGGTTTCGTCGAGCGCGGTGCCGCCGTAAGCCGCACCCATGTAGCTATTCAGCTTCGATTTGACCCCGAGGAAGTGGGCGAGAAATTGGTGCTCGCTCGTGGGATAAGCTTTACGGAGGTCAGTGTAATACTCGTCAGCCTTATAGAACTTGCCATTGGCAAAATGCTCGTTGCCGGCTGCCAAGGTGGCATCGTCGGCGAGTTTGCCAGTGGGATCGTCAATGCGGATTTTGTCGAAGACTCGCAGACCGTGCCCGCGACGATCCCGCCAGGGACGGGACTTGTTCGTCCAGTTGGCGTAATAGAACGGCTCCGGATCTTCGCGGTTGGTTTCGAGCCAAAAACGGGCAATCGAAAAGCGCCGCTTATCGACCTGATCCAAATAGCGGTTGTTGGGAAACGATTTGACGAGTTTTTCGTAGTACAAATTGGCCGCCGGGTATTCGTCGGCAAAGAACGCGCTCTCGCCGGCCATGAACAGGCCGTCCATCGCAAGCTGCGAATCGGGCCAGCGGTCGGCGGCTTGGGCAAATTTCGGCGCGGCCATCGCAAAGATGTCAGCCTTGCGGTTCGGCTCGGCCTTCATTGCCTGGCGGAACAAATCGTCGGCCTCTCGGTAGAGGTTTTTGGCAAGTTCGCGGTCGGGGCCTTGTCCGGTGAGTTTCTTGCCGGTTTCACCAATGTTATCCCAACTGAAGTCGGACCACGACAGGCTTTTCGATTCTTCCGCGGGCTCCTCGGCCGATGCCTGGCGAACGCCGTACTTGCTGCTGGGCAACACGGGGCGCCCGGCGAGCTCGTCGTCTTCTTTGGTCCACAGGCTGGCGCAGCCGGTCAGCAAGACCAACTGCGCTATCGCGCAGACGGCAAGGGGGACGATGAAGGCTGAATTCTGGCGGGACATCCGTGTCCGATTCATTAGGGTTTGGCCGAAGCTCCCAGGTAGTCGCTCATTTTCAATCGGTGCCCCACCAAGTGGGCGAAGTAATTGTTCATTACCGCCCGCAATTCGCCTTGCAGCGCGGGCTCCAACACAACTTGCGCGTTACTGCTGTTTTGTTGGTCGCCCATCACCAATTTGCTTCCGTTTCGCATCGCCTCAATCACTGCCCGACTAACGCTCACCACGCCCCGCCTTCCCGGCCGGCACTCTTCGCAGAGCACACCGCCGGCAGTCATGCCGAAGGCGACGCGTTTTTCATTCTCGACCATCCGACCGCACACGACACATTGCTCCAGCGACGGAAAATGTCCTGCTTCCAGGAGGGCTGTCAGCTCGAACAAAAACACCGCTTCCGGCACGCTGTGGCTGCTGTCCAAAGCCGCGATGGTTGCGTCGGCGGCGCGGAACAATTCACGGTGCGGGTCGCCAGGCTCGGTAAGTTCCGAGAGCAACTCCGCCACGTAATATCCGGCATACAACCGTGCAAGTTCTCGCTGAGCCGCGCGAAAGCGGCGGTCCAGTTTGGCTTCGGTTAACAGGTCTAGGGTATCGGACGATTTGCGGAGGAGGACTATACGAACCAGCGCCAATAGGTCAATAGCGCCCTCAAATGGCCCCTTGGGTCGTCTGCCACCCTTTGCCAAAGCCCCGACTTTGCCAAAATCCTCCGTGAACAGCGTGACGATGCAGCTCGTTTCGCTGAACTCGACGACTCGCAGGATGATAGCACGGGTTTTTTCGGCGGCCATTGCCAAATATTAACCCGAAGTGTCAACGAGGGGCACGCCGGGGAATAACCATCTCGATTACGGAATCATCCAGGTGAGGACGTAGGCTTGGAGCATGATGAGGCAGCCCATGAGGGCGGCGAGGATGATGGAGTGCCAGAAGACAAAGCGGAGGATTTCGCCTTCGCGGCCGTTTTGCCCGGTTGCGGCCCCGGCGACGACGATGCTTTGGGCGTCGATCATTTTACCCATGACGCCGCCGGAGCTGTTGGCCGCGGCCATGAGAACGCTGGCCTGATCGGCGGAGAGGCTAAGCACGCCGCGCTTCACGAGGCCTTCGGCGGTTATTTTTTGCAGGCTGCCAAAGAGGGCGTTGGAGGAGGTGTCGCTGCCGGTAAGGGCGACGCCAAGCCAGCCGAGCATGGCGGCAAAGAACGGATAGAAGACGCCGGTGCGCGTGAAGGCGAGGCCGAGCGTTGCGTCGGTGCCGCTGAAGCGGGTGGTGTAGGCAATGGCGAGCATCACGGCGATCGTGAAGAGCGGCCAACGCATGCGATGGATCGTTTCGAAGAAGACCGTGATGAATTGCTTTGGCGAAACGCGCATCCAGACGGCAGAGAGCAGCGCGGCAACGAGAATGCCGGTGCCGGTGGCGGAAAGCCAGTTGAATTTGAACATCGCGGCTTCCGCCTGGCCTTTTTCTTCGACAACAGGCACATCGCGAAAGATCTTGCCGTGCAGGTAGGGAACCGGCACTTTGATGATCGCCCCCGGTTGCTTGTCAAAGAAATCTCGCACGGGTGGCAGTCCCCAGATGAAGACGCAGACGCTGAGAAGAACCCAGGGAATCCAGGCAGAGATGGTCTGGCCGGTGGTGTAGTGCGTGGACTCCCTCGCTTGCGCATCGGGTTGTTGTGATGTGTCCCTCGCTGACGCTTCGGGTTGGTGTGAAGCGAATTGCCAGATTTCTTTGGGTTTCCAGACCTTCAGGAAGGCGGCGAGGCAGACGAGGGAGACGAGGCCGCCGGCGACATCGACGAGGCGGGGGCCGTAATAGTTGGCGACCCAGAATTGCACGATGGCGAAGCTACCGCCGCTGACGATGATTGCCGGCAAAACGCCTTTGACGCCGCGCCAACCGGCCATGGTCCACACGAGCCAAGCGGGGACGATTAGCGAGAAAAGGGGCAACTGCCGGCCGGCCATGGCGCTCAGTCGCATCTCGTCGATGCCGGTGACATCGGCCAGCGTGATGATGGGAGTGCCGAGAGCACCGAACGCGACGGGTGAAGTGTTGGCAATCAGTGCCAAGCCCGCGGCGTGCAGCGGCGAGAAGCCCGCGCCGATCATCAACGCGGCCGAAATGGCGACGGGAGTGCCGAAGCCGGCGGCACCTTCGACGAAGGCACCGAAGCTGAAGGCGATGAGGAGTGCTTGCAAGCGGCGATCGGCGGAGAGGCCAACCACGGATGATTTCACAATTTCAAACTGGCCGGTTTGCACCGTGAGCTGGTAGAGAAAGATGGCGGCGAGGACGATCCAGCCGATGGGGAACAGGCCAAAGCACGCCCCGTAGCCGGCGGAGGCGAGGGCCATTTGCCAGGGCATTCCATAGATGAAAATTGCCACCGCGAGGGCGGAGGCCAGCCCCAGCGCGGCGGACTTTGGCGCGGACCACTCTAAAATTCCCAGCGTGCCGAGGAGCAGGACGATGGGGAGAGCGGCGACGAGCGTGCTGAGCCAGACGGAGCCGAGCGGGTCGTAGATTTGGGTCCAGTCCATAAGTCAGTTCAAAGTTTCAGGTTCAAAGTTGGCGAAGCGCTCAACTGGGTTGAATTGTTTGTGGTGCGATTTTCGTAACGTGTTGCGGTGACGTGAGTTGTGAAATTTGGGATGGAGGCAAAAAGCTCAAGTTGAGCAGTTATTGAGCGGTTAGGGAGGCCAGTTGAGCGGTTATTGAGGTTTCCCAGTTCAAGTTTCAAAGTTGGGACGTAGGCGCGCAGCATGGGTGTTGTCTCGCGCGGAGGCGGAGTAAGGACGAAGATGACCGTCCAATATGTACATTGCGATTGGCGCGAAAAACCGGGCGAGATTTTCGGAGATTTTCTCGGAAGGGGGGGAGAGGGAAGCACGAAATTTGAAGCACGAGGCACGAGACAAGTTCAAATGACGAAAGAAGGAAATTTGGAAGCGAGGCAGAAGGAAAACCAAAGACAGGGAAACCACGAATCACACGAATTGCACGAATCATTTAGGAGAGCGTGGTAGCCGGCGTTGAAAGAATTCGGAAAGGTTAAAACCTCACTCTAACCCTCTCCCACGGGGAGAGGGAACAATTCGGAGGCGGTTTTTATTTGTGGAGGAAGATGGGGCTTTGGACGACGCTGTGGATGAGGGAACGGAGACCGTATTCGATGGGCTGTGTGGTTTTCAGAATCGATTCGACTTGCTCGCGATCGCTGAAGCGGGTGGGTGCGCCGGTGGAGTAGGTGAGGAGTTGATTGGCGAGGTTGCGGGCGATGGGTTGGTCTTGGGAGAGGAGGAGGCGTTTGAAATCACGGATGTTGGTGAAGGCTTTTCCATCGGGCAATTCGCCGGCGGAATCGACGGGGAGACCGTAGTGGAAGACGAAGGCGTGGCCGTTTTTTCCGAGCCCTTTTTCGGGGGTTTTGTCTTCGTCCACGCCGCGGTAGCGATCGCGCCAGGCACCCATGACGTCGAAGCTTTCGAGGGCGAAGCCGGGCGGGTCGATCTTGCTATGGCAGACGGCGCAACTGGGGTCGGCGCGATGCTGCTGGAGTTGCTGGCGAATGGTGACCGCGCCGCGGATGTCGGGCTCGACGGCGGGGACGGCGGGCGGAGGAGGAATCTCGAAGCCGAGAATTCGCTCCATGATCCATTTGCCGCGGAGGACGGGGGAGGTGGTGGTGCCGTTGGCGGTTACTTTGAGCACGCTGGCCTGCGTCATGAAGCCGCCGCGCGGGCTATCGGGCGGCAGATCGACGCGGCGCATCGCGATGCCTTTTACGCCGTCGATGTTGTAATGGGTTGCCAGCCGCTCGTTCAAAAATGTGTGCCGCGAGTCGATGACGTTGCGGGCCGGCAGGTCACGCGCGAGCATGTCGGCGAAATAAAGCTGCGTTTCGGCCACCGCGGCTTCCAGCAGCGCATCGTCCAGGTAGTAGTCGTTGTAGAGCGTGGTCGAGGGGGTGGAGTCCTCGATCTTGCGGAGGTCGATCCAGTAATCGAGGAAGGCATCACCGAAGCGTCGCGATTTGGGATCAGTCAGCAGTCGCTCAGTTTCGGCCCGCAATACTTCCGGCCGGCTGAGCTCGCCGCGAGCGGCGAGTTCGCGGAGGCGAGCGTCTGGAGTGGAGTTCCAGAGGAAGAGGGAGAGGCGGGTGGCGAGGGCGTGGTCGTCGAGGCGGCCGGGCTGTTCATCGAGATAGACGAATTTTGGAGAGGCGAGGACGGCGGTGTACGCGGCGACCAGTGCTTCGGTGAAGCTGAGGCCGCTGGCCAGGCGATTGTCGAAGAGTTCAAGAAAGGGGCGAACTTCATCGAGCTGAACCGGGGAGCGATAGGCGGTTTGGAGGAATTTTCGCAGGAGGCGCTCGGCGTCGCCGCGTGGATTGGCCGAGACGACTTCGACGAAGAGGTCTTCTACTGGTTCGACGCGTGTGCCCGCGTTGCGGCCCCCTTCGCGGCGATCGCCGGGACGGACGAAAGGAATCGACACACCGCCTGATTTGCCATTTTCAACTTTACGTAGGGGAAGGTCGTTGAATAGCAGCTCGTAGCCGGCCAATGTGGCATCGTCATAGAGCGGTCCATCGACCTCCATCCAGCGAAACGCGACACTGGGGCAGCCGTCGGGCGTCATCAGCGGATTGACGAAGCCGCTGGGACGGGAGCGATAAAAGCGAGAGGCATCGGGGACGAGGGATTCGTTGGCCAGGAGCCAGACTTCGCCGATGTCATGCACGGCTGGCTCGGGCGAAAGATCGAATTCGCCCACGCGGCGGTTCATAATGCCGTTGCGGGTATAGACGGTGATCGGCTCTTCGGTGCGGCCGGGGAAAATCTCGTCGTAGTTGGGCGTGTTTTTGTTCGGGGGCCGCGGCTTGCCATCGCGGTCTTCGCTATTCGAGAAGCTATTACTTGTGCCGCCCGGAGCACACCACATCGTGTAGCCGTTGAAGCGGAAGCGATAGCGGCCGGCGACGGGGGCACGAAACTGATCCCAGCGGTAGGTGAAGCCGGTGACGTAGTTGCTGGAGACCCAGCCGACGGCTTCGAGCTCGCGCTTCGCTGGGTCGGCGTCGCCGATCGTGAGCGGTTCTTTCAGCCGGCGCACTTCCGGCTGCGGCTCGAAGCCGAGGAGCGGGTAGGTTTGCCGGTCGGGGGAGCTGTTGAAGGGGTTTTGCGTGAACGTGCGCGTGAGCGTTCGCTGGTCGCGGGCGTAATAGCGTTTGGTGGCCGTTGGGGGCCGTTCGTAGGCGACGCTGAGCACCTGGCGAATCGCATAGTCGGCTGCGGTCATGTAGCGCGACATGTGAACGTGCGAGACATCGAGCGCGCTGCCGATTTTGTTGTAGCGAAAAGCCTCGCCATCTTCGGGGAACTGTCCTTTGACTTGCAGCCAGGGGGCGGAGAGCAAATCGCGGAGGGCGTTCTCGTATTCGTAGCCGTTGAGGCGTCGCAGTTTGGCCCGGCCGGCGGTGGCGGTTTGCTCGGTTTCGTAGCTTCGGAGTGTTGAGGCGAGATTGCCGACGATGGTTTGCAGTTCAGCTTCCTTTGGCCGCTCTTCGCCTTTGGGCGGCATTTCGCCGGCTTGGAGGCGGTCGTGGATTTTGACCCAGCCGGCGAAATTATCGGAATCGGCGGGGGAATAGGTGAGGGTGGTTAGGTCGAGGCCGCCGGATTTGGTGATGGCATCGTGGCAGGTGGTGCAGTATTTGGTGGTGAAGGGTGGGGGGAGGAGGGCGTCGGCGGCAGGGAGGGGTGAGGCAACAAAGCACGCGACCGCAAGGAGCGCCCCAACCAGTGACGCTATGGGGCCAAGTATTACGCTTTTGGTTTGCATGGGATGGGTTGCGGATGACGGCGGAGGCGGGAGGCGAGTTGTGGGGCTTAATCGTGTTCTCCCCTCACCCCCAGCCCCTCTCCCCGAGTACGGGGCGAGGGGAGCCGGTGCATTGGGTTTTCGGCCCGAGCATCTACTTATGCCATCTCCAGGCCGCGCATGGTGCCGGTTGAGGAGGCGAAGCGGTCGGATTCGATGTTCATGCGTTGGAGCATGGAGACAAAGAGGTTTGGCAGGGGGTAGTTTTGGTCGCGATTGAACGCCAGGTGCTGACCGTGGCGGAAGCCGCCGCCGGCGAGGATGGTGGGCATGTTCGTGGTGACGTGGGAGTTGGCGTCGCCGAAGTTGGAGCCGTAGAGAACCATCGTGCGGTCGAGGAGGGATTCTTCGCCTTCGCGGACGGCTTTCAGATCGGTGAACAGCTTGGCCAGCAGCTTCATGTGGCATTCGTCGATCGCTTTGAGTTGCGACCGTTTGGATTCCGACTTGCCGTGGTGAGAGAGGTTGTGATAGCCGTCGGTAATGGTGACGTCGGTAATGTCCATGACAGGCGTCGAAACGCTGTCAAGCATGAGTGTGACGGCTCGCGTCGAATCGGTCTCGAACGCCAAGCGGGCGAGGTCGTACATCACCGCGATCTTGTCCATGTATTCCGCGGGGGACTGCGGATCGACCGGCATTGTGGCTTTCACAACCGGCTTGGGCTTGTTTTCCCAGCCGCTGGAAGCCTTGAGCCGATGCTCCAGGTCGCGGACGCTGCTGAAGTATTGATCGAGGCGGTCGCGGTCTTTGGCGGCCACGCGGTTTTGCAATTGCCGGGCCTGTTGTCCGACGGCGTCCAAGATGCTCCGGCCCGTATCGAGCTTCTGAATCTGAGCCGCGATTTGCTCTGCGTTGCCTTGCAGGAAAAGCTGCTTGAAGACGTCAGCCGCTTTGTCTTCTGGCGGAATTGCGACGCCGGTGCCGGTCCACGAGAGGCTGCGGGCGCGGGTGTTGACGCCCAGCGTGATCGACGGAAACCGCGTCAGCGTGCCAATTTGCTCAGCGATTTGCTGATCGAGCGAGATCGTATTGCGAAACGAGCTGCTGCCGGGGTGCGGTGCGGCTGTTAAGAAGCAGACATCGGCAGGGTGACCACCATCGACATTGGGATGCGAGACGCCGCTGAAGACGGTGAAATCGCGGCGATGCTCCTGCAAATGCTCCAAATAAGGGGACGGCGTGTATTCCTTGCCGCTGTCCTTGGGAAAGAACAAGTCGGTGAGGAGGCCCAGGTTGTTGCAGATGCCAAAGAAGCGGCGGGGCTGAGTTGTTGGCGAATTTCTGTCCGATTTCTCGTTGCCGTAAGCCCCATGTGTCCGCATGGATTCCAGCAGCGGCAAGGAAACCGCTACGCCCGCGGCGCGGAGCAGGCTGCGTCGTGAGATTCGTCGAAACATGGGTGAGATTGGCGAGGGAGAGGGGGGGCCTAAGTCTGGCTTCATGGTAGCAAAGACCGTGATGGGACTGCAAACGCCGCTGGAGGGCGGCGAGGAGGATTGCGAAGCCGGATAAAGCAAACCAGATTGTGGCAGGAAACGCTTAAACCTATGGATTCGCGTAGCGCATTCGATCCGTTCCCTGCAGCTCCCGAATGCTCCGGATGGTAAACGCCTCTAACCACGCCGAGCGCTCGGGCGATAAGGTGCGGAAATCCTTCACGTCAGCATAGGAGCGAGCCAGATATTCGCTGATCTTAGCTAAAACGGCGTATTCATAGATCGCCAGTGGCGCTCCGTTCGTCATGTAAAAATCGCCGATGGGAGTGATGCGCGAGGCCAATGTCAGTCCAGCCACCGCAGTGCGACTAAAATTCACATCCGTCACGAATAAGCGGTCGCCGGTCAGAATATCGCGGGCCCAGACGCCAACCCCCGCTACACATTCTCCCAGAAGGAGCATGGTGTAGCGTGACTTCAGTGCCCCTGTGATCCACTTCGTTTCGACTTCACTAAGCGTATCAGCGTGTTCCTCCCAATAGCGCTGAATCAAGTTTTTTCCATTGACTCGATAGTTGTAAATTCCGAAGTCTGACAACAACGCGGGTTCGTCCTCTGTTTCCAAGATGATCGTCTTGTGTTTGCCGAGCATTCCCAGCTCGGATGCCGCAAAGAAAACTGCTTCCTTGGCGACCATCGGCACCAGTTCTTCATTGTTCACCCGCCAGCATGCGTCACGCGTCGCGAGATATGTCCGTCTCCACCTTTCCAATGTCTCTTTGCCGGGATCGACGACGACATCCCTGACCTCCATCCACCTCTGGATTCGATTGATTAGCGCCTGCTCCCTCATCTGCGGCACTCGCCGCTTGAGCTTCTGTTTCTGGCTTTTCATTCGCCCCTCCTTGAGTGATAGCATCCCCTGGAGACTGGTCGGCTACTTCCGCCGATTTTTCACGCCAACAATCTTATACTTAACGTCAAACGACTGGCAAGCGTCGCTGATGACTGGAACAAACTCAAACCAAGATTCAACTGCCGTACCGGCAAAACAGGGCATTGGCTAGGATATTAGTCGCTCGTTCTCTGCACGCTCTCATTTCACCATCCAAGCTGTGACCGTTATGCGAACTGTTCTCAAGGCATTGTCCCTCGCGTTTGCGATTCTCTTGCTCGGCACGAATTCGGCCGTCGCTCGCTCTCCGCTCACGGGGGCGCTGGCCGATTATGTCACCGCGAAGGACGACAGCTACGCCTGGACCAAGCGCAGTGAAGGGACGGTGCTGACGTGTAAATACGCAGAGCTGATTCTTACGTCCCAAACGTGGCGCGGCATCCCGTGGAAGCATCAACTCTTCATCCTCAAGCCGGCCCAAGTTGATCCAACTGCAAAGCACGCGGTGATGATGATCGCTGGCGGCAATTGGAACGAAAAAATCGCGGACTCCGCGACGGAACTTAAGTTGCCCGGCGAGGCGAAAATTCTCGCCCTCCTCGCGGAGAGCTTGAAGACGCCGGTCGCCATCCTCTTGCATGTTCCGCAGCAACCGATCTTCGAAGGCAAGCGAGAAGACCAAATTATCGCTTACACGTTCCGCGAGTTTCTGAAAACGGGCGATTCCACCTGGCCGCTGCTCGCGCCGATGGCCAAGAGCGCGGTGAAGGCAATGGATGCGACGTCGGAAGCCATGAAGAAGGAATGGGGTCTTGATATCGGCACGTACACGATCACCGGCGCGAGCAAACGTGGCTGGACCACGTGGCTGGCTGGTGCGATCGACGACCGGGCCGTGGCGATCGCCCCGATGGTCATTGATATGCTGAATATGTCGGAGCACATGCCGCTGCAAAAAGCGTCGTTCGGCGGCCAAACGTCCGAGCAAATCGACGACTATCAGGGACTCGACAAGCAAATTAACACGGCTCGCGGGCTGGCCCTGCGAAAAATCGTCGATCCTTGGGAATATCGCGAACGCCTAACGCAGCCGAAGCTGATCATGCTGGGCACGAACGACCGCTACTGGCCGCTCGAAGCTTGCAATTTGTACTGGGACGATCTGCAAGGGGATAAGTACCTCATCTATGTGCCTAACAACGGCCACGGCCTCGAAGACCGCGGCCGCCTAGTCGCCGGCCTCAACGCTCTCAACCGCAGCGTGATGACGGGCAAGCCGCTGCCGAAATTGAAGTGGTCGTATAGCGATATCGATGCCGCCACGAAGCTCAAAGTCACCAGTGACACGCCTGTGAGCAAGCTCCAACTTTGGTCTGCAACAGCTCCAACCATGGACTTCCGCGACTCGCAGTGGTCCACTACCGGCGAAACGCCCAGAGGCAAGGATTTTTCGCTGAATCTTCAACCTAAGTCTGGTGTCAACGCTGCTTACTTCGCCGAACTGATCTTCCACGAAGGCACCGACGATCAGTTTTCGCTGAGCACGAATGTCAAAGTGCTTCGCACAGGCGGCAACGCAACCGGTGGTGGTAAGTAGCCGATTCTGTTCTCCTCATTCCGCGTTCATCGCTCCGCACTTCCTCATGTCTCGTCTTTCTACCGGTGTTCCCGGCCTCGATGACGCGCTCGGCGGAGGTCTGGTTCCCGGCACGCTCACGGTGGTTGTTGGCACGACGGGGATTGGCAAAACGCAGCTTGGTGTTCAGTTCGCCAATACTGGGCAGCAACAGGAACAGCATCGGGGCGTGATCTTCGATTGCGCCAGCCGGGGTGATTCTCAAAGCCACGCCGAATATGCCCGCCGCATGTTCGATTGGCAACTCACGCCGATGAACATTGAGCAGCAGGTCGATCTCGAGCTGTTTTTTGAGGCCAACCTGGCTGACTACCTCCACATCTTCAACTACCACGGCCGCCGCGTGACGCGGCGCGACCTCGATTGGGACGATTGGCAAAATTGGCAGGCGGAACTCAACTCCCGGCTGCGGTCGGCGATCGCTTTCCTGTACGGCAATTTCGTTCGAGGCTGTCGGCGTGTGGTGATCGACGGCATCGAGCCGGCGGACCGGCCGGGCGAATCGATTCAATTCAATCTGTTCGAATACGTCTATCACCAAATTTTGCGGAAAGACCCGGAGTGGGTCGCGCGGGACTTGTTTCGGGAAGCCTATCACCGGCATGCCGAGCAGGCGGCGGCTCACGTTTATGACTCGGCCACCATCGGCTGCGTTTTGCTTTATACCTCCCGCGAGACGATGCTCGACGATTTGATCAGCCGGCCGCTGGACGAAGGGGATGTGCTGTCGAACGCGAACACGCTGATCTACATGGGCAAAATCCGCGACGGAAATCGCCTTGGCCGCGGCCTCTACATCGCCAAGCACCGGGGCAGCGCGTGCGACGAGCGGATCATTGAATACACGATCGGCGATCATGGTTTGGCGGTGAGCTGAGGGTTCTGGAATTAGGAAGTTGTGGCAAGCTGGGTAAAAGTTGAGGGGTGAGTTGAGGGTTTAGGGGGTAGGTGGCGGCGGTTCTTTTCTTGAAGGTTTGGGTGGTAAGTGGTTGTGGGGGAAGGGTTTGGTGGTGTTGAGAGCTGCGCTCATGTTTAGGGTTGAGGTTTGGCAGCAGGCAGGTTGAGGGCGGATCACGGAATTGCACACTTGTATAGATGCGCGAGGGGCGGGGATTATTGGGGGGGCGTGCAAAAAAAGAGCCGGCCTCTTGCGATGCCGGCTGGTTGCTCCGTAGAGCAGTGCCTGCGACCAATCCGCAACAAGGAAACACCCATCTTCGTCATCGTCGTGGGCCAACTGGCCCCGGCCAGCACGGCCATCAAGGCGATGACCACCACGCTGACGAACGGATGCTTTTGGTTGATCGTGCTGCGCGGATCCTCCAGTTCGTCAAAGTAACCAACCACTTCCTGCAACGCGATGCGAATCGTGGCCACGAGGAACCTCCGTGCGTGTACGAAAGAGCGACACCACGGAGTAAACTACCAATCAAAACAGCACAGCGCTAGCCACCCAGCTTGCCAGGATGCCCCAAAGTGCGCGCTGGCCCTGCCTCGATCGCCAGCAGCCCAAACCTCACCAAGAACTCACCGCAGCGGACCAAACGCTCACCAACCCCTCACCATTTATTTAACTCATCAGCTCGTCCTAACTGTCAGCCGCACAATAGGTTGCACACACAACCTCCTCAACCTGCACTTCGAACGACCGCCCAATACTACCAAGAATAGAATTTCCTTTGGTGAGCTCACCAAGCACGTCGCCATGTGGCGAGCGAACGGCCCACGTTGCATCGCGCGCTGATAAACTACAACTCGCCCGCCCCTGCGGTTCTTACGCCGAGGTCCACTATGTTGCTTCAAATACTGTCGCTCCGAATCGTGTCGCTCCGAACTGTGTGTTGTGTCCTTTTGTTGGTTGTCAGCCTCATGAGTGCTATTCCTTCGACTGCCCAAGACAGCGCTGGCTATCAGCGGCCGCCCAAGGCAATCACCGATATTCTCGACGCACCACCGACGCCGTTCGTTTCGCTCAGTCCGACGCGCGAGCACTTGCTGCTCGTCGATCGTGAAAGCTACCCGGGCATTGCCGACGTGGCCGCTCCGATGTTGCGGCTGGCCGGTGAGCGCATCGATCCACGGACCAACGGGCCGCATTTGCCGGCCCGCTATACCGGCCTCACGCTCCAATCCATCGCCGACAACACGCGAACAAAAATCGAGCTGCCAAACAACGCCAAAATCAATTCGCCCAATTGGTCGCCCGATGGCAAACAGATTGCCTTCACCGTAACCACGGCCACGGGTATCGAGTTGTGGGTCGCGGAGGCGGCTGCCGCGAAGGCGCGGCGCGTCGGCAGCTTTCTGGTGAACGTCGCCTACAGCGATCCGGTGCAGTGGATGCCGGACAGCCGCACGCTGTTGGTGCAGACGATCGTGGCCAATCGTGGATCGCCGCCAGCCGAAGTGCAAACGCCGAGCGGACCCACGATTCAAGAGAGCAGCGGGCGGGCGGGGCCGGTGCGCACCTATCAAGACTTACTGAAAGACAAGCACGACGAGGCGCTGTTTGAATATTACTGCTCGTCGCAGATGGCGCTGGTCGATGTGGCCACTAATAAAGTGACGCCGGTCGGCAAGCCGGACTTGTTTGCCAGCGTCGAGGTTTCGCCGGACGGTAAACACCTGCTGGTGGTTCGCACGCAGCGGCCCTTTTCGTATATCGTGCCCGCGTTTCGCTTTCCTAAAACAGCGGAAGTGTGGGATACGAGCGGTAATGCTGAATACACGCTCACGACGCAGCCGTTGGCCGATCGCGTGCCGATCGACGGCGTGGCGACCGGCCCCCGCGGCGAAAGTTGGATTCCCACACAGCCGGCAACGCTCGTTTGGGCCGAAGCACTCGACGAAGGCGACCCCCGCAAGAAAGTCGCCGAGCGCGATCGCTTGTTGACGCTCGCCGCGCCGTTCAAGACGGAACCCGCCGCACTCGCCAAGACGCAGCACCGCTTTTCGGGCCTCAGTTGGGGCGAAAAGGGGTTCGCGCTGCTCCGCGATTACGACCGCGACCGTCGCTGGACGCGGACATTCATTTTAAATGTCGATAAACCCGATGAGTCGCCGCGAATGTTGTGGGAGCGGTCGGTCAACGACGCTTACAACAACCCCGGTACGCCACTCTTGCGGCCTTTAGCCAATGGCCGGCGAGTCATTTGGCAAAGTGGCGACGATATTTTCCTCGACGGTGAAGGGGCGACCCCTCGCGGAGACCGGCCGTTTCTCGACCGCTACAACTTGACCACCGGCAAGACGCAGCGGCTCTTCCAGTGCGACGAAACCAGCTTGGAATCGGTCGTCACCTTGCTGGCCGACGACGCTTCGCGCTTTATCACCCGTCACGAAACGCCCGATTCACCACCGAATTATTTTGTCCGTACGACGAGCAACGAGCGGCGCAAGCTGACTGATTTTCCCGATCCGATGCCCCAACTGCGGCAGATCAAAAAGCAACTCGTCACCTACAACCGAGCCGACGGCGTAAAGCTCTCGTTCACGCTCTACTTGCCGCCCGATCACAAGCCCGGCCAGGCCTTGCCGACGATCGTGTGGGCCTATCCGCGCGAATACAATGACGCCGAGACGGCCGGCCAGGTCACCGGCTCCACCAATCGTTTCACCACCATCGGCGGCATCTCGCATTTGTTTCTGCTCACCCAGGGCTATGCGATTCTCGATGCCGCGACGATGCCCGTCGTCGGCGATCCCGAAACGGCCAACAACACCTACATCGAGCAGATTGTTTCCAGTGCCCAGGCCGCGATCGATAAAGCGGTCGAAATGGGAGTGACCGACCGCCGCCGCGTCGGCGTCGGCGGCCACAGCTACGGCGCGTTCATGACGGCCAACTTGCTGGCTCACAGTGACCTGTTTCGCGCCGGCGTCGCCCGCAGCGGTGCCTACAACCGCACGCTGACCCCCTTCGGCTTTCAAAGCGAGCGCCGCACGCTCTGGGAAGCGCCCGAGATTTACCTCCAGATGTCGCCCCTCATGGTCGCCCACAAGATCAACGAGCCGATCCTGCTCATTCACGGCGAAGCCGACAACAACGCCGGCACCTTTCCCATCCAAAGCGAACGCCTCTATCACGCCATTCGAGGCAACGGCGGCATTGTTCGCTACGTCACCCTTCCCCACGAATCCCACGGCTACGCCGCCCGCGAATCCGTCGAGCACACGCTGTTCGAAATGGCCAACTGGTTCGATAAGCATGTGAAAAATTACGGTACGCCACAGTAGGTCACTCAGTCCCTGAGTGATCTGAGCGGCCGATCGGCAGTTTTTTTGAAAGCGATTCACCCCGTCGTGTAATAGAATTGGGGCCTAAATCCTCCCGGAGTACCCGCCATGTCCCTCACTCGCCGCCAATTCGCACAAGACACGCTCTCAGCGCTTGTCGCCTATTCTTTTCTCGATCTGCTGATAACGCGCGATGCCTTCGCTGGCGAGATGCGGCTGCTCGCGGCAAAGTGGATCAAGGATCTGAATGATCTCAGTCAGGATGTGAAGGGCAA
Organism: Anatilimnocola sp.; assembly: GCA_031394445.1. Taxonomy (GTDB): domain Bacteria; phylum Planctomycetota; class Planctomycetia; order Pirellulales; family Pirellulaceae; genus CAYLLN01. The sequence goes on along the minus strand of JANNTN010000057.1, from coordinate 2,308 downwards.
AAAGTTCTCGCAGATCGAATGGCAAAAGAAAGTCGATTCACTCTTCGATAACGTCGATCTGGCCGACACTTTAAAATTCCTCGACTTCGACAAGCTTACGGACAACATCAAATATCGCGATCAAGGGGAGTTGAGCCTGAAAGCCAAGCTGCCGCAGGTCGAAGGACTGCCAACCAATCTGGTGTTCGGCCATCAGGTCTTTGCGTTAACCAAAGACCGCTCCGTCGTGCCGCACGGCCACAACAACATGGCCACCGCGTTTTTGATGTTGAAGGGCAGCTTCCGTGGGCGACACTACGACCGTCTGGAAGACGACGGCCAATTCATGATTATCCGTCCGACGCTCGACAGCGCGTTCACGGCCGGCGAGCACTCGACCGTGTCGGATCACAAGGACAACGTCCACTGGTTCACCGCCACCAGCGAGCAGGCGTTCATCTTTAACATTCACATCATGAGCGTCGATCCCGACGTTAAACACACCGGCCGCGTTTACATCGATCCCAATGGTGAGAAATTGTCGGACAACCGCGTCCGCGCCAAACGCGTTTCATCGGCAGAGGTTTACAAGCTGTACGGCTAAACCCCGCTTCGGATGTCGGACCGTTGTGGTCGGCGCTGCCGCAAGGACTATATTCGAGTCAAACAAAGACAATGATGAACCAGGAAAACCCAACTGCCCGGGCGTCGTATCTGGGCGTCTTCCTCACGTTCGCCAAGAACAGTCTGGTGCGGAACATGATGTTCCGCGCAAACTTTCTGATTGAGTGCGTGTCGAGCGTGACCTGGACGATGATGAATTTGGGCTTCTATCTGCTCATCTTTCGTTACACCTCGTCGATCGGCAAAGACACTGGCTGGGGTGAATGGGAATTTTTCTCGTTCCTAGCCACGACGATGCTCATCAACAGCCTCGTGCAAGCGTTCTTCATGCCCAACTGTGAAGACATCAGCGAGCTGATCCGCACCGGTGGCCTCGATTTTGCCCTGCTCAAGCCCATCGACACGCAGTTTCTGGTCTCGCTCGAAAAAGTCGATTGGTCGAGCCTGGCCAACTTCATCGCCGGTTGCATTTTGCTCGTCGTCAGCCTTTTCCACCTCACGACGCGACCCGAAAATCCGCTTGCTCTCTCGCCGGTGATGATCGTGCTATACGTCTTCTATGTTCTCTGTGGCGTCGCGATTCTCTACAGCCTCATGATCGGCCTCTCCGCCACCAGCATCTGGCTCGGCCAGAACAGTTCACTCTACGACTTCTGGTTTTACATCACGAACTTCTCACGGTACCCGATGGAAATCTACAGCGGGCCGTTTGGCACTCCGCTCCGCATCGCCTGCACTTTCATCGTCCCCGTGCTGATCGTCGTCAACGTGCCGGCCCAAATCATCGCCCGCCCCATCGCCCCCGATGGCACTCGCGTCTGGCCCCTCGCCCTCTTCGCCCTCTTCGCCACCGCCGCCAGCCTCGCCTTCTCGCGCTTCGTCTTCGTTTCCGCCCTCAAAAGCTACCGCAGCGCCTCGTCGTAGCCGATCTGCACTGACGTTATGACTACAGCAGCAATCGAAGCGCGACGCGTGCTTTACAGCGGGCGAGTTCAGGGAGTGGGGTTTCGCTACACGGCTCACCAGATTGCCCAGCGCTACGCCGTCACCGGCTACGTGAAAAACCTCCACGACGGCCGAGTCGAATTACACGTCGAAGGCACCGCTGCCGAAATCCAACGCCTGCTCGACGAAATCGCCGCCGCGATGGCAGCAAATATCGGGGATGCCGACGTGAGTGCGACACCGGTAACCGGCAAATTCGACGTCTTTGCGGTGTCTCCTTGAGCGAGGAATCGCAGCGACTTACTTATCCCGTTTAACCTCATAGTCCCGCTTAACCGCGAACTGCAAGAACTGCAGCAGCAGAAAAACCACAATCGGCACCAGCAAATAAACCGGCCAGAGACGCCAAACGGTCAGCGAGCGAATGGGAAGCTGCAAACTTTCGACAAGCACGACAAAGAACAAGATCGCGAGGGCGGCGAGCAGCAAGAGGCAGCCGCCGGCGGCCATGACCCCTTTGAACGATTGCTCCTCGGTGTGGCTTTCGTTGAACAGCTCGATTGTGCGGCCGCGGGCGAGGCTGCGATCGACGGCTTCGGCCGCTTCCTGATCGCGACAAGCCGAAAGCCAGGCTGAATCGTTGGCAAGTTCGTCCCCCACGGCTCCATGTATCAGTTGCCAAAAAACCTGCTCAAACTCATGCGTCTGTGGCCGCGGCTCATGCGCTTCCATCTCGGCATTAACGGTCAGCGACCAATCG
>JANNTN010000030.1:0-2362 GCA_031394445.1 Anatilimnocola sp. | reverse complement strand
TATCCGGCAGGACGGTTGCTACCACCTGGCCGGCGGTTGCTGCCGGCAGAACGGGCGTCTTGTGCCCTAAATTCTCCCGTTGGCTCGCTTTCCGTCGCCAGTTCATGCTTGGCAATCGTCAAGCGCTGCCGAGTCAGCCGTTCGATATCGCGAAGCATCGAACGCTCCTCACGATCGCAAAAGGTAACGGCGATTCCCGCCGCGCCGGCCCGAGCCGTACGGCCGATGCGGTGAACATAGATTTCAGGAGACATCGGCAAATCAAAATTGATGACGTGCGACACCGAGTCGATATCCAGGCCACGAGCAGCAATGTCGGTAGCGACCAGCACGGGCGGGTGCTGCGACTTGAATTGTGCCAAGACCCGCTGGCGTGCATTTTGGCTCTTGTTGCCATGAATCGCCTCGGCGCGAATGCCATCGCGCAGCAAGCTGCGGACCAACTTGTCAGCGCCGTGCTTCGTTCGCATGAACACAATGGCACGCTGAGCGCCTTGACTGCGCAGATAGTGAGCCAACAGTCGCGGTTTGTTGCCGCGCTCCACAAGATAGACAGATTGCTCGACACGCTCGACCGGTGTCGCCTGCGGGGCCACGCTCAGCTCCATCGGATTGCGCAGCCATTGATCAGCCAGTCGGCGAATTTCCTGCGGCATCGTAGCCGAGAACATCAGCGTCTGCCGCTCGCGCGGCACGCGGGCCACAATTCGCTTCAGATCGTGAATGAATCCCATGTCGAGCATCTGGTCGGCTTCGTCGAGAATCAGCGTCTCGACGTTCCGCAGATCGGCGAATCCCTGATTTATTAGGTCGAGCAATCGGCCCGGCGTGGCCACCAGAATGTCCACGCCTCGCTGGATCGCTTTCACTTGCGGCTGCTGGCTCACACCGCCAAAAATGGCAGCATGACGCAGACCCGTGTAGCGGCCATACGTACGAAAACTCTCGGCGATCTGCGAAGCCAGTTCGCGCGTCGGTGCCAACACCAGCGTGCGAATCACTCGCATTCGCTGCGGAGCTCCACGATCGACCAGCCGCTGCAGCGCAGGCAACGCAAAGGCGGCCGTCTTGCCGGTGCCCGTTTGAGCGCACGCCAGGCAGTCGTGCCCGGCCAGGATGGGGGGAATTGCAGCGATTTGAATCGGCGTGGCGACTTCATAGTCCGCCTCGCGAATGGCACGCAGCAAAGACTCGGACAATTTCAGTTCAGAAAAACTCATGAAACCTTGAACAAAACGAGAACAGAATGGAAGCCCGGGCTCGGCAGATGGCCTGTCGCGCAGTGCAACTTATCGTGCAGTGCAACTTATCGCGCAATCCAACTTGTGGCGCAGCGCGAAACAGACACCAAGCATGACCCTTGCAAAATTGCCGAGCGAACCATCGCCCTGGCATTAAGGGGCAAGAGAATCAATCGCGGTCGAAAGACAGATACTTGAGGCTTTACAGATAGCTCAAGTCGCCACAGACGAAGCAAATGACCACAGGCGAGGTTTGCTCGCACTGGTCTTACACCTTTTCAATATCTTCTAAGGTTAGCATCGTCTGGCCGCAGAACAAGGCCATCTCGCGTCGAAATCTTCAATTTGTTTCGACAATCGGGCCTATTATGGCCTATCTTACGCCATTCGTTCCCCATTTACATGGAAGAGACCGGCAGATGAAATCGTGGCGATTGCTCTCTTGCACGGCCGTATTACTCAGCGGCGTGGCCCCGGCTTTCGTCGCCGCGCAGCAAATCATCACGCTGGCCGACGTTCCCGAAGGCTTGCCCACCGTCCGGGCCGATGAACCGCTGGCCGCGGAGTTCTCCGCGCTCAAAGCGGCAGAATACCTCGATCGTTCGGCCCTGAATTGGGTGAAAACGAAGAAGTGCGCCACCTGCCACACCAACTTGTTCTACATGGCCGCGCGGCCGGCACTCCGCGGAACACTCCCCGATTCCGGCGAATTGCGCACCTTCTATGAAGATTACCTGATGGTGCGCTGGAAGCAGAAACCTCCGGCTGAGTCGCAAGGCTTTTGGCCGATCGTCGTCGGCACGGGCCTGATGCTCAACGACCTCCAAACCACGGGCAAGCTCAGCGATGTATCTCGCGACGTGCTCGACCTGATGTGGACCGTGCAGCGTGCCGACGGTGGCTGGAAATGGCCTCACTGCGATTATGCGCCTTTAGAAATCGACGATCATTACGGCGTCACGCTCGCCGCGCTGACAGTCGGTATCGCGCCCGGTCGCTATGCCGAAACGCCGCAGGCCCGCGCGGGTCTCGAAAAGCTCCGCACCTACTTGATAAACAATCCGCCCAAGTCGCTCCACCACCGGGCAATGGTCGCTTGGTGCTCGGTACGCCTCGACAAC
>JANNTN010000912.1:0-10628 GCA_031394445.1 Anatilimnocola sp. | reverse complement strand
CATTTCTTCCAGCAGACGCCGCGAATTGCTCGCATCCAGCGGGCTCTTCCTCAAAGGTTGCGGGCCGCGAGAGATCCGAGTCTTGATCGTTCCGTGCGGAAGTGAACCCGTGGCGGCGACCTCGGTAGTGGTGCCATCCAGGCCCTCCTTATCGAGGCCCTGCTTGTCCACCTCTCCGGAATGACAGGTGTCCATGAGCAACAGCTTTTTACGGGCAGGGAGACCGTCGAGCAAGTTTTCGATAGCCTCATAAGACAGACCAGCTCGCGATGGGTTTTCAAAGTCGAGATCGGCGGTCGCAAAGTAGTAATCTAACCGTTCGTCGAGCAGTCCATGGCCGGCAAAAAAAATGACGACCTCATCATTCACGCTCGATTGCAACAGCAATTTCTTCACGCCGAGGATCTTGTCGCGAGTCGCTTCTCGGTTCAGGAAAGTTGAGACATGCACCCGCCCAAAGCGGTCCGCTTTGGTCTTTAACAGCGCTGCCAGATCTCGGGCGTCTTTATGCGCATAAGTCAGCCGATGGCGACTATCTTGGTAATCGGAGACGCCCACGGCGACGACATAAAGCTCCGGCGGCCTTGCCGCGGCGTCGCAGCGAATCTCTAAAGTCTCCTTGATCGATTCGGCTCCTTGCACGTTGATCGCCGAGACTTGAATCGTGTTCTTTCCCGTCGAAAGCTCAATCTTGATGTCTTGTTGCCAGGCCTCCTGGTTTCGCTTGCCAAGGGGAATTCCCGCGATCCCATACACCGGCACTCTATTGACATCGACGTTCAGTCGATCCAATGGGCACTGTGTATCGCTGGCCCGAACAGTGAGCGTCAGCGATTGCTCCGAGGTGGCTAGCGGACTTTTCGAGAGGATCGCGGTTTCCGGCACGTGGAGGTCGCCACCGAGCTGCTCCTCGGTAAAGCCCAGCTTCGCAAGGCGCTTCTGATAGCCGGCACGGTAGGCACTGATCAGTTCGGCCGGCGCAAGCCCGATACTGGCCAAGACAAGGTCGGGCCGATTGAATTTGAGGTCGAACTGATCGAACGGCAAGGCACGATTGCCGATCCCGAAAGCTACGCTCTTCATCGCACGCTTAGGGGCCATATAGGTGCCTTCAGGCGTCACTGCCACAGTCCCGCCGCCAGAATGAATGAGCGTGCAGAGCGGCTGCTGGGTTTCGAGATTCCAGAGTACGGCGGTCTTGTCCAGGTTGGCCATCACCGCCCGTGTGCCCTCCGCTGCAAAGGCGACCGATTGCCCGGCCCGCGCATGCCCTGGAAAGCTCCGCAGTTCCGCGCCGCTCTGTGCATCCCACAGGCGTGCCGTGTTGTCCCAACTGCCTGTCAAAATACGATTGCCGCCATTTGAGAAAGCGACCGAGCTCACCGCGCCCGAATGCCCTGTCAGGCTCCGCAACTCGGCACCGGTCTTCACATCCCACAGACGAGCCGTCTTGTCCCAACTGCCCGTGAGTACCTGCTTGCCATCGGGGGCAAAAGCCACGGACACAACCCGACCACCGTGCCCCTGGAAACATTGCAGCTCTTCCCTGCTGGCTGTGTCCCAAAGTCGAGCGGTATCGTCCCATTGGCCCGTGAGCATCGACCGGCCGTCGGGAGAAAAGGCCACCGCGCAGAAGAGAGGAGTCACGAATTCCGTGCGCCCCGTATATTCCACCAGGCGGCGCACTTCTTTTCCGGTCGCCACATCCCACAGCCGGGCTGTCGAATCGATGCTGCCGGTCAAGACAGATTGCCCATCCGGGGACAGAGCCACGGACACAATGCCCGACGCGTGCCCCTCCAGTCGCCGGAGTTCCTTGCCGGACGCTGCGTCCCACAGCCGCGCCGTGCAATCGTTGCCGCCCGTGAGCACCGTTCGTCCATCCGCCGAAATGGCTACGGCTTGCACGCTGCCTGGGTTGTGCTGGAACCGATGCACTTCCCTGCCAGTCGCCGCGTCCCAGAGCCACGCGGCACCATCGTCGCCGCCAACGAGCAGCCAGCGTCCGTCGTCCGAGCAGGCCACACACAGGGCCGCTAACACGCCTTGTCCCTCAAGCATCCGCAGTTGGCTCGCGGTGTCCATGTCCCAAAGCTGGGCCCTGCCATCATCGGGCAAGAATCCCCCTCCATCGGCACCGACGAGCACTCGCTTGCCGTCTCGCGAAACCGCCACCGACACCGCGCTGCTTCCATGACCGCGGAAGCCACGCAATTGCTTCCCAGTCCGTGCATCCCACACGCGGACGGTGTTCCCTTGCTCATCATCGAGTTTGAGCGGGAAACCTTCATTACCAGTGATTACCTGCTTGCCGTCGGCTGAAAAAACCGCGGAAAAGACCCGGCGAGGTGCTCGATAAACTTGTAGCTCACTGCCCGTCTGAGCGTCCCAGCACCGCGCGGTCCGGTCCAAACTGCCTGTCAGTAGCTGCGTTCCCTCGGGAGCGAAAGCGACGGACATGATGGGCTCGGAGTGTCCCTCCAGTTGTTGCAGCAGGCGTGCGGAATGTGCATCCCACAACCTGGCTGTATTGTCGCCGCTGCCAGTCAGAATCCGCTCTCCGTCCGCTGAAAAAGCCGCCGCCAAAACGGAGCCAGAGTGTCCCACGAATTCTCGGACCAAACGACCCGTCTCAACGTCCCACAGCCTCGCTTTGCGATCATGACTGCCTGTCAGAACCTGCTCGCCCCCCTGCGAGAAAACGACGGATGTGACGGCTGCCGAGTGTTCGAAACGGCGAATCTCTGCGCCAGTGACGGTGTTCCACAGTCGGGCCGTTGTGTCAGAGCTGCCGGTTAACACGGCCTGGCCATCGACCGAGATTGCTACCGACTGGACTGCATCTGAATGTCCTTCGAAGCAACGGATTTCTTTGGAAGTGACAATGTCCCAAAGTCGCGCCGTATGATCGTCGCTCCCAGTCAGTGCCGTTTGACCATCTTGAGCATAGGCGACCGAGAGGACATTTTGCGAGTGTCCTAATTGCACCACCACCCGCGGACGTGCCTTGGCAATAGCCGCAGCCGCCGGCTCTGCCCGCGCAGCAAGCGGTGTACTGTCAATTCGCCCAGGCGACAATTTCCAACAGAGAAGGGGGAGGATTGTCAGAAGTGCCAGCAGCGAAACGACGAATCGACGGCTGCGTAGCATTCTCAGCTCCTTCTAAGGTTGACGGGAAGCTAAGGATACGGCGGCATTTCCTTGAGCTCAACGTCGATTTTGGGCCGACCTGGCGAGTTGCAACCTATTTGTGCAGGTCTCGGCCTTCGGTTGCCGTGCATATCCGCGCAGGGTACATGTCGAGATAGTCGAATTCACACTTCAGAAAAAGCGTGGCCCAAGGAATCGTTAGCTTGATGCCCTGCCGCTGATGGCGTTCTGACAGCAATCACCCCCGTCGAGCGCGATTTCCACAAAACGGATGGAGTTCTCGACGCGAAAACCGTGCTTCAAATATCGGTTGGGTATCTCGGACGAAAACGGTCGTTTTGGGGGAATCCGACGAAAGACTTGCGTAAGGGACACTGGTTGTGTCGCTGTAGTGCGCTTTACACCTCATCCAACGGCGCGGTTGCATCGCCAAAGGTCTTCTGTCGCACGCTCATTTTGTCCATCATGGAGAGAAACAGCCGACACATTTGCCGTTCGGATTTGCCGCTGTAGTCGAGTACGCGGCCGCCGGCACCGCCGAGAACGACGACAGGCAATTGATCATTGTCGTGCCGGGCACCTGCCATCATGCTGGAGGTGAAGAGCAGCATCGTATTGTCGAGCAGCGTCCGTGAGCCTTCCTGAATCGCTGCGAGTCGGCGTGCGAGATAGGCTATCTGCTCGACGAAGAACTGGTTCACCTTGAGCCAATCGTCGCCATCGGAATGCGAAAGCAGGTGGTGGATCATGTAGTCGATGCCGTGTCCCATTTGCTGCGTCGAGGGCAAGTTGGGGAAGCGCAGGGCCGAGTGATCGTTGTTGAGCTTGAGCGTCGCGATGCGGGTCGTATCGGTCTGGAAGCCGAGAATCATCAGATCGCACATCAGCCGCATGTGCTCGCCGATGTCCTGCGGAATTCCGTCGGCCGGCCTGTCCATGTTCGGCTTATCGAGTGTCGGTCTCCAGCCTTGCAGTTCACCCCGCTGGCCCGCGTTTTCAATCCGCTTCTCGACGTCGCGGACCGAGTCGAGATACTCGTCGAGCTTCCGTTGGTCGCTAGTGCTGATCTGAATGCGAAGCCTTTGAGCGTCGGCCAGCACCGCGTCGAGCACGCTCTTGTCACCGGGTGTCACCTCATCTTTGAACAGGCGGTCGAACGCCAGCGCCGGATAGATTTCCAGCGGCGTTGGCGTCGTTGGCGTGCTCCACGAGATGTGCGAGCTATAGAGCATCGAGTAATTCTTATGGACGGACGGGTTCGATCGTTCGCAGCCCAAGACGAGACTAGGAACCTTCGTCGAGCGGCCATACGTTTGGGCCAGCAGTTGGTCGAAGCTCGTGCCGGAACGAATTTCGCCGCCGGAAGCGATCGGCGCACCGGAGAGGAGATTGCCAGTCTGCGAGCTATGAATGTTTCCTTTGCGAGCCTCGGCGTGAAATAAGCCGCGGATGAATAGCATCTGCTCTCGAAATTCAGACAGCGGCGAGAGAACCTGGCCCAGTTCCATCCCGCGCCCTTCCCCCTTGGCCCACCATTGCTTGGAATGGAAACCGTTACCGGCAAAAATCACCGCCAACCGCACCGGCGCTTCGCTGCCGGCCTGCTGGGGGCGCGTATCATCCCCCCAGACCGTCACCGATTCGAGCCAAGGAAGGGCTATCGAGACGCCCACGCCGTGCAGGAAGGTGCGACGCGAGAAGTGATGGGCAGACATGGCGAACACTCACTCGTGGGAGACAAAATCGCGGCCGCGGACTTCGCGGAACTGCGGGCTTTGGACGATAAGCTCGATAGCGGTACTCACGCGGTAGTCGTGCGAAGCGAGTTCGCGGAGCATTGTGTCGAGCAGCGGCTTATCGGATAGTTGTACGCTACGGCCCAGGGCATAACCAAGCAACTTGCGGCAGAACTGACGCAAAAAGTCGTCGCGGCGTGTCGTGACCAGGTAATCACGCAGGCCGTTGAGCCCGGTGAACTCGGTGCCGTCCAGCAGTTTGGCGCGAGTGTCGATCGTTAGACCACCGGCGTCCGTCTGCCGGGCGCGGCCAATCGCGTCGAACCCTTCGAGAGCGAATCCCAAGGGATCGATCCGCTGATGACAGGTTGCACATTTCTGCTCGGTGCTGTGACTTTCGATCAACTGTCGCTCGGTCAAGCCTTGTGGGGCTTCCTCGGGCAGGACCGGCACTCCCTGGGGAGGGCGAGGAAGTTTTTCACCGAGCACAACCTCGCTGACCCAATTGCCTCGCAAAATCGGGCTGGTTCGCGAAGCGCCGCTCTGCTTGGCCAAAGTACTCGCCATGCCCAGGACACCACCGCGTCCTAGGGCGCGGAGGCCATCGACTCGTTGCCAGCCGTCTCCCTGTAATGAAATGCCATAGTGCTTGGCCAGCGCAGCATCGACAAAAGTGTGATCGGCGTCGAGCAGCGACAAAACCGAGCGATCGTTTTGGAACAGATCGATAAAAAATCGGGTCGTTTCTTCGAGCATCAAGCCTCGCACACTCGCAAACGTCGGAAAGTGCCGTTCGCTCTTTTCATCGAGCGTGTCGAGATCGCGCACGTGCAACCATTGGCAACCAAATTCGGTGGCCAGCCGGCGGATTTTGGCATCTCGCAACAAGCGTCGCGTTTGGGTCCGCAAGACCTCAGATTCATGAAGTTTTTCGCCAGTCGCCACGCCGCGCAGCTCCTCGTCCGGCGCGCTCGACGTCAGGAAGTAACTCAGCCGCGTGGCCAGCTCCCAATCGCTCACCGGAGAGGCTTTCACGCCAGGAACCGCTTGCTCCCCGCGGTAGAGAAACGCCGGCGCAACCAACATCCGGGCCAACACCATTCGCAGGGCTGCGTCGTGCGGCAATTGCTGCTGTCGTAAGTGCTGGTAAAGCCCCCGCAACTCTTCAAGTTCGCCAGCTGCGAGTGGCCGGTGCCAGGCCCGAGTGGCAAAGTCGAGTACGCCCTGCAACTGCCGTGGCTGAGCCTCAATCTGCAATTGCTTGAAGGCCGCCGCTCGCTGCATGATCGGAGCCCGCAGCGGCTCGAAAGCGCTAGGGTTCGCGTCTTGCGTGGCAAACTGATAGAGCTGCTCGAATACATCCACCTGTTTCAGCGGTGCCTCGCTGACGAATTGCAACTCGTCCCACAACCGGTCGAGCGTGGCTTGCTGCCGCTCATCCAGCATCAGCCGACGCAGGGGCTCGTCCTCGCGATAAAACAGTGTCAGCGTGACAACCTCATCGACGGGTACGATCTTGGTGTAGCACAGCGCTGCGGGAAAAAGTTGCCGAAAATCGTGAAATGCCTGCTCAAAACGCTGTCGGGCACGGCTGCCGTCATGGACAATGATCGGTGTGCTGTAGGTCGTGCGGAGGTTATTGTCAGACCATTGACCGGGCGCGAGCGACGTTTCGGTCTGGCTCATGTCGATGCCCGCTTGCGCGCCCGGCGGCTGGGCCAGCAATTGCATCTGCACACTTCCTTCCGCTCCGCTGGCGGATTGCAGCTTGCCCGTCGCGACTAGTTCAGCACCCTCGGCCAGCGATGCCGGCAGCCGAACTTCGATCACGGCCGGAGCGTGTACGCACAGGTCGAGCGGATCAACCGGTTCTCCATGCGGATGCTTGCCGAACAGCGCCGGATCGACTCCGTAGGGTGATGGTGCATTATCAGCCTCGGGAGTGCGGCTGATGCGCAACGCCGCGGCGAGCAGTGGTCCCCGGTACGAGAGCAACTGGCGATACAATTCGCGATTCGGCGAATCGGTGGCGACCGTCGTCAGGCCTTGCTCCAACAGTTGCTGGATTTGCTCGGCCAATCGTTGCCGCTCGGTCGTATCCGTCGTGCGCCGCCACGTCGCGAGTAGGGAGCCGGCGGGTATGCCAGGAGCGTTTTCGGCGGCCGCGGGCTCGCCGCAAAAGTGCCACACCGCGGGATTGCCGAGGCTGTCCGCGTGTGGGTTGCCCGCCAGAATGTTTGGCGATACGTCACGCGCCAGGCTCCACTCATGCTCTCCGTCGTGCAATACCAACTCAAGCGCCGTGAGATCGCAGACATGGTTGCCGTCGCGAGGGCCTATCACCAGCGCGATGACATCCCTTCGCGCTACGCGAATGTTCTCGAAAAGGCCAAACGGAATCAGTGTCGCTCCTTGGCTCACACCACTCGCGAGAGCCTCCCGCGACTGGCCACGCCGCACTTCGAGCGACCACGTTACTCCGTTGCCACACTCCGGATGTGCGTCTTGCACGCTGCCGGCAATCTTGAGCGGCCCTGAGATTGGACTTTGCCACGCAACGACCACGGCGACTTTCGGCGCTGGATGTGCCGCAACACTGTGGGGCTTCATCTGCCCCGGCACGCGCACGGCTGCGTCTGACGAGTTGGCGGTCACGCTCAGCGCATCCGCGCCGGTCCAGCCCTGAATAAAGTTGTAATCCTGCGAGCGTTCGAGTTGTTTGGTCAGTAGAGGCCCAAGCTTCGCTTCGCCGGATGAGCCGATGCCCAGATAATCGAGCCATCCCGCGAGAATGTCGGCATCAATGTTGTGCCTTTGTGCCAATTCGGCCAGCGGTGGACGCTCCTTCGCGCGTTCGGCCTCATCTGCCGCTGCCAGGCACCGGGCGACGCTTGCGATTACTTGCTCGCGCCGCTGAGCCAATTGCTGCACGGCCGCACGAACATGACGCAGCGGCAGGTCGGGTCGCCCCGGCGCCACCAGCCGCGGGTTCTGCCACAACGCATAATCCCCTTCGCGGCCGTCCTCCGCGTCGCCCGCCGAGAGATAAGCCGTGACATCTCCGCCGTCGGGCTTGGGCGCTAGTTTCAGCCGCAACTCATGTTGCGCCACAAGCGGCGTCACCGGCTCCTGCCAACTTTTCGGGCCATTCAGTTTGCCGATGTGGCCGACACTCGCAAACCGCCACAGCGACTGTTGCCACGCTTCAATCGTGCGGATGATTCCTGGCGTATCGGCTGCTGTGCTCTCGCGGAATTGTTGGCGTATCGGATCGAGCACGAGCGAAGGTTGGTCGTCAGTCAACGCATGCCACAGCGTCGTGAGATATTTTTCATTGAGCTGCTGAGAAATTGCGACCGCGGCGAGTGTCGTGCGGCCCGCGCGCAAATCGTCGCGTTGCTGCACCAGCGCGGTGATGTATTTTTCCACCGACAGACGCCCGCCGGTGTTTGTATCAAACTTGATCCCCTGCAAGTTTACCGAACTGGCCCCGCCTGATGAGCTGAACTTCGCGTAGAACTCGCGAATCTTGGCGAGCGTCTCATCGGTCCAATCGCGCGGCGACGTAAAAGGTGAGAAACGCATTCCGTCCGGCAATAGCACCGCGTGACTGGCAATCTCTTTGGCCGCATCTAAATACTTGGTCAGAAGCGACGGCGACATGACCAGCGCCGCGCCGGCATTCGTAAACCCTTCGCCGGCAGCACCGTCCACGGGAAACTCACGGGCCGGATCGAGCGATTCCACCCCCGTCAAATCGCGGATCGTGTAGGCATACTCGGCATTAGACAGTCGCCGCAACACCACCGGCCCTGGATCGCCCGCTTGGGCAAGGGCGATGTCGTTCAGCGTCGCTTCCACCCACCTCAGAAAAATTCGCCGTTGCTCGGCTGGCAGCGACGGACGCTCTTTCGGCGGCATTTCCTGATTCGCGATCTGTTCGAGCACGCGCTGCCAGACAGCCGGATGCCGCTTGACGCTCTCCAGCGAATCGAACTGCTGCAGATCAAGCTCCCCCTGCTTTTCCGCGGTCGAGTGACAACGGAGGCAATGCTCGCGCAAGAGCGGCTGAACAGCGGTGCGAAACTCGTCCACGGCGGGCAATTCCGGACACGCGATTAGCAGCACAAGCCAGATCGTGGCCAGAGCGGGCCGATGGAACATTCTTATTAGTAATCTCGTCATACGGATCCGGCGGCAAGTGGGGTCGATCAAGGACGTGTTGTGACGGTCTGCCGCAGGGCACCCGAGATAATTGCACTCATAAGCTCTGCGATTTGCTGGTGACCCAGCGGATTGGGATGGCATTGATCCGTTGTCCAGTCTCCTAAGTCCTGGCCTCGCAATTCGTAAGCCAGCCAGTGCGCATAGTGATCGATCAAAGGTGCCTTCGTTTCGCGGGCCACGTCGCGGCAGGCATCTAGGAAAGCCTCAAGTCGCTCATTGGGATGTTCTCCGACGCCATTGGCCTTTGCTTTGGAACCCCAGCGTGGTTCGGTCATGACAAGAGGTATTGCTCCGGCGCCGCGGATTCGCTCGACCAGCTGTTGTAAATTTGTGCGGTATGCTGCGAGCGAAATACGACTGGCGTCTTTGCCCGCATCGACGTAACTGTCGTTCGTGCCGTACATGATCGTCACGAGGCGTGGTTTCTTGGCCAGAACATCACGCTCCAAACGCACCAGGGCCTGATCCGTCCGTTCACCGCCGATGCCCACGTTCGTCACGCGCACCTTCCAACCTAGATCTCGCAATCGAGCCTCCGTAAGAGCCGCGAACGTTTCTTCCGGCTTCACTCCCGCTCGAACTCCCTTGGTGATGGAATCGCCCAGCATGACGATCTCAGCCTCCGCGCCGACATCGTTCGTGGCGAACCAGGCCAGGGTCCGTTCCAGCACATCGACCTGATGTTTGGGTTGCTTGATGCCGTGCCCCTCCCCGGGATAGACAACCATTTCGGTCGGAACTCCTCGCGTCAGCAGCGCCTGGTAAAACATCCGCCCCATCGCAATCGGGCAGCGGCGATCTTCGCGCGAGTTCAACAGCAACGTAGGCGTGCGTACCTGATCGGCATAAGTCAATGGACTATGACGACGCATGGCATCCGGCACCTCCCACGGCTGGCCGTGCAGTTCCCAGGCGGTCCAGCTTTGCAAATCGCTGAGCCCCCACATCACGTTCATTTCGGTAACGGCGTTTTGGGCCACCGCCGCGCGAAATTGGTTCGTGTGGCCGACAAGCCACGTCGTCATGTAGCCGCCGTATGAAAATTCAAAATGTTCATATTCTAAATCTTTCTCCCTATTCACCAGAATTAAATATTATTGAAATCCTATGGAGAAATATCAAGTATGATTGGATGCCATTTGAAGCATATGAATCTTTCGATGCCTTAAATAATTGCCTGACTCATATTTTAAAGAACGTAGGAAAACTCTTTACAATTAAATTTGCTTGAGGACTTATAGCGATGAGAAAAACTATTGTAATATCATCCTGCACAATCACTTCGATATAAGTAATTATTCGGAGACCACCACTTTTTCCTTTGCCTTTACTTTTTACTCCAAGCCTAATTTTATAAACATTTTCTAGAATATGTGTTCCCATTCTTGGGTTTTTCTTCTAAAATTTCTGCAATTCGTGCTGTGAGTTGGAGTTTAATTTCATTATTCCTGGATTTAACATCTTGTAAGTCCTCAAGCAAATTTAATTGTAAAGAGTTTTCCTACGTTAGTTAAA
>JANNTN010000897.1:0-2856 GCA_031394445.1 Anatilimnocola sp. | reverse complement strand
ACCGCGAAGGAAAAGCAAACGCTGGCGGCCGTCTTTCGCAACATCGACCAGATGCCCCAAGTCTTGGCCGGGTTGGGCGATCACTTTCCCGGCGGCCCGGCTTCGAGTTGGCAGGCAGCGGGCCATCTCCATTTGCTCGGCGACGGTTCGACCTTGATCTGCCGCGGCTGAAGGGCAGGCTCGGTGGAGTGTCACATAGGCGACGTTGTCGCGCGGGACGATTTGTAGCGGAAACAAGCGGCACGAGAACGGCTTCCCGTCGCGCGTCATGAGCAGTTGGGAGCAGCTGCCGTTTACACCGCAACAGGCAGTTCGGCAGTTGGCGTACAGCAGGTTGAGCGAATTTTTCGGCGAGATTGGAATTGATTATCAAGACTGGAATCTGGGTGGCATGGGAAGAAGTACGCGATCCCTAAAGCCTTGCGCATTCTGTCTCGGTGTGTCAGTCTCTCGGATCGTCCAGCTTAGCCAGCGCAAGCCGAGCAGTAGCCGTGATATTCATACGGGAGGATGGCGCAGTCCTTTCGCGGGGGCGAGCCAGGCGACGGCGAACCCCAGGGTGTTGCTGTCGGAGTGGGTGAAGGCGGGGCCGCCGGCCCAGGGTTGGCCGTCGGCGATGATCCGGCATACTAGGATCTCGTCATCGGTGTCCGATTTCGGACAAAGCGCTCGCCTCCAAAAGCGTTGCAGTCCGCGTTGCTCAATTCTCGAAATACGGTTGCGAATTTCGGACGCCCCCAGCTGCGTCCATCATCAATCGGTGGATTCTCGACGTATCCCCCCGCTTCACGAGTCGCGTCGAGTTCGGCGCACAACTGTCGGGGCCTAAAACCCGGATAATTTGAGGCTGTACGGGTCGGGCTTTGCAAATTGTTAGTAAAGAGTGCTTGACTAACGCTCAATGCTAGGCAAGACTTCTTGACCAGCGTCTTGACCTCGGAAAGGAACCTTTACCAGCGATGCCCCGCCTCACCGGAGCGTACCGGATCAGCACCACGGGGGGCGAAACGGTGCGCGCCTTCGTTCCTCACCCGCTGCCACCACAGAATCCGCCCTAGCAACTAGACGCGAGGCTGGCCGAACTGTTGTCGTCCGCCACGGCGGCCATGGGAAGGCTGGCAGTAGCCGGCCAAATGGTTCCCAGCGCCGCATGGTTCCTCTACGGATTTGTACGGAAAGAAGCCGTTATCTCGTCGCAGATTGAAGGGACGCAGGCGACGCTTCAGGATGTGCTCACCTTCGAGGCGACGCAGAAGTCGGAACGTCCGGCCGACGTCGAGGAGGTTTGCAACTACGTCGATGCGCTGACGTATGCGCGGCGGGAACTCGCTCGGCCCACAGGGTTGCCCATCAGCACACGCCTCTTGTGCCAGGTCCACAAACGCTTGATGCACGGCCAACGGGGCTCTGACAAGTTGCCCGGTAAAATCCGCCGCTCGCAAAACTGGATTGGTGGCACGCGGCCGGGAAACGCTCGCTTCGTTCCACCGCCTCCCGACGAGTTGCCAGCCGCCATGTCGGCGCTGGAGCGTTACCTGCACGAGGACAATGGCCTGCCGCCTCTGGTGCGCGCCGGTCTGGCTCACGTCCAGTTTGAGACCATTCATCCGTTCCTCGACGGGAATGGACGAATCGGTCGACTGCTGGTGGCTCTGCTTGTCGAGCAGTGGGGGCTGTTGCCGTCGCCGCTGCTGTACTTGAGCCTGGCGTTCAAGCGCCAGCGTGAAGAGTACTACCGTCGACTGGCGGCCGTCCGCAGCACTGGCGACTGGGAAGGCTGGACCACTTTTTTCTTGACGTGTGTCCAGGTCGCAGCCGACGACGGCGTGGTCACGGCACAGCGCTTGTTCGCTTTGCTGAACAATGATCGCCAAATGTTGCTGAAGCAAAAGGGAGTGACAATCCCCGCGATTCGGCTGTTCGATCTGCTGCCGAACCATCCGATGCTTACTCTCTCGGGTGTGATCGAGTTGCTCGAGACGACCAAACCAACTGCCGCGAAGGCGATCGCAGCGCTATGTCAGGTCAAGGTTCTCCATGAAACGACAGGCAGAGCGCGCGACCGTGTCTACGCTTACCGCGGCTATCTCCAACTCTTGACGAAAGACACCGAATAACTCCGGCGGAAGGCCGCGAGCTTCGACCGCCTGGCCCTCAGCCTCTACGAATTCCTGCCGAGCCCCTCGGCCCGGCGCAATATCGCGGTTCGCTATGGCGATGGCCGAGGGCGGGCCATTGCTGGGCGGTCGGCACATCGACGAGGCGGATAATCCAGTTCGGCGATGTGACCCTGGGTCATCGTACTTTGGCACTTCGGACACACGGCTGGAAGTTCGCTCATGGCAGTCAGTCTGCCCATGGCCGGAGTGAGAAGCAACTGACCGCGGTAAGCAACGATCGACGCCACGCCCACGGAGGCCGGACCGGTCCTAGATCAGCGGTTCTGGACTGCGTTTGTAACGGCCGCTTGGCAACATTGGTGGAGAAGTGGAGCCACGAACCAAGAAACAAAAAACGCCCCACAGGGCAGCCATGTCCCGTGAATCGTTTTAACTAACCGTTCCTGACTTCGACCGTTTTCACGGAAAACCGTAGCCAAAGCTCCTGACCCTTAAAAGCCTCGTAACTTTCCCGCTTCATTCTTGAATCCAGGTACGATAGCCCCCGACGCTAGGTTGCAAAATCGGGCCGACGGCTGCGGAGTTGACCTTGCAGGCGGACAATCAGCGCGCTGTGCATTTGGCTGACGCGGCTTTCGGAGAGATCGAGCGTGCTGCCGATCTCTTTCATCGTTAGCTCTTCGTAATAATAGAGGATGACAATCAGCCGTTCATTGCGGTTGAGCCCCTTCGTAAC
>JANNTN010000889.1:0-3064 GCA_031394445.1 Anatilimnocola sp. | reverse complement strand
GCCGGCTGGCACGCGGTGGTTTTACAACTCGACGGCTTACGCGCGAGTGCTGGTATGTACGGCTGCTGCGGCGAAACTCGACCGCAACGAACTGACGAAGCAATGGCTGACCGGTCCGCTGGGGATGGCGGATTCTCGCTGGTCTGAGCGACCGCTGGCCGCCGCTGGGCTCGAGGGGAAAAACAGTGTCGGCTTTACCACCACGGCCCGCGACTTGGCCCGCTTTGGCGTGCTAATCCTGAACAATGGCGATTGGAACGGTCAGGCGATTATTAAGGACAAGCAGTTCTTGCACGACGCGCTGCATCGCTCGCAAGACCTCAACCCGTCGTATGGTTATTTGTGGTGGCTCAACGGTCAGCCGCAGGTGATGCGCGGCCGGCAACTCGTTCGCGGCCCGCTGGTTCCGACTGCCCCACCCGACCTTGTTGCGGCGCTGGGTGCGTTCCAACGTAAGTTGTACGTCGTGCCGTCGCAGCAGCTTGTTGTGACACGCCTTGGGGATAATTGCTCGCCGCTGGATGCCAAACTGTGGCAGTTGCTTTCGGCGGCGCGGGTGAATAAATAGGTTGCGGTTTTTATCGCGTCACTTGTCGATTCGGGGGACTTTCAATCGACTAATGAATGACAGCGGGGATATTCTGCCCTGCTATCACTGTGCGTAACCAGGAAATGCAATCATGGCGAATCTTCAGAAAATTACGGCGTGTTTGTGGTTTGATAACCAGGCGGAGGAAGCAGCGCGGCTTTATACGTCGATCTTCAAAAAATCCAGAATTACCGATACGACCCACTTTACGGAGGCGGGGCGGGAGCTTCATGGTCGAGAGCCGGGGGCGGTGATGACGGTGGAATTTGAGATTGAGGGGCAGGCGTTCACGGCGCTGAATGGCGGGCCAATGTTCAAATTTACGGAGGCGATTTCCTTCGCTATTCACTGTGATACGCAGGCTGAGATCGACCATTTTTGGGAGAAACTGGGGGCTGGCGGCGATCCCGAATCGCAGCAGTGCGGGTGGCTGAAGGATAAGTTTGGCGTGTCGTGGCAGGTTGTGCCGATGATTTTGCCGAAGCTACTGAGGATCCCCGGCAAATCGCAGCAGGTGTTGCAGGCTTTGCTTCAGATGAAGAAGTTGGAGATCGCGGGGCTGGAGGAGGCTGGGAGGTAGCACGGCGCGGCGTAGGCGCAACCAAAGACAGGGAAGGGAAGCCACGGATGAAACACAGATTTTCACGGATGAATGCAAAGGGTTCCCGCGGGCCGAGAATCTTTGCGCAATGCGAAGTAATGGAACGTTGGTATTACGGCGCGGCGTCGTCGAAGTAAAAAAGAATTGAACAGGAGCAAACAGAGGAAACGGAGTGAAGAAATGCGAACAGAAGAAAACGAAGGCAACGAAGCGGGGCTGAGGACATTTGCAAAGGCCGTGGAGAAACGCCGCGCTTGTAGTATAAGAATTTTTGTAACTGTTAGCCTGATGAAAGAGCAGAGGAATGAGGAACCGCGGATGGCGCGGAATTTCGCGGATGAAATTCAGGCAGACCACAAGATGCGAAGCACACGTTCCATCCGTGCCCATCCGCGAAATCAGCGGTTTTCCCTGGGGCCGCTCCATTCGGCTAAATAGTTGCGAATTTTTATATGCAAAAACACCGCCAGCCGACCGGGACCAAGTTTGGTCCCGGCTAATGTGAGTGTTCTTTGGCGTGTAGGGCCTCGTGCTCGGCACCGTCGTGGGGGCGGTTGTCGTGGCCTTTGTCGGCTGTGAACTCGATGCGATCGACGAATTTCACGTTGGCACACTCGTCGATCTCGTGTGTGTGGCAGGCGGCGAAGTCGGGGATGAAAAACCGGACGGGGCCGCCAGCTTTTGCGGGGAGCGGTTGGCCGTCGAGGCGGTAGATGACCAGGGCGCGGTCGGCGACGGCGGCAAGTGGGATGCTGGCGTGGAAATCGTCGGTCGAGGAATGTAGGCCGAGGTATTTGGCGGTCGGTTTTGGGCGGATGAGCTGCAAGAGGCCGGTGAATCGCACGGCATCGCCTTTGCGGCCGGGCACGAGGCGGCTGACGTCGATTATCTGATGCTCCGCGTCGATTGCTGCCAGGTCGGCAAACGTCAGTTCGCGGGGTTGGTCTATTTCGCCGGAAATCGAAAGCATGTTCTGGCTCACTTGGGGCTGCAAGACAATCCAGACTGGATTGTAACCCGAAACGGCAGCCGCATTGCGTGTGAGTCGTGCGGCAGAGTACGGTAATGCTGCATCACGTTCGCATTTTCAGGAGATGACACCATGTTGCGCCTTGCCATTTTCGCCGGCTGCTTTGCCGCGATCTTCAATAGCACTGTAATCGGCCAGGAAGCGCCGACGCTGGCGAAACAGAATCGTTGGGTTACTTCGGCGGTGTTTATTAACGATGGGGCGCAATTGGCCAGCGGCGGCGGCGAGAGCCTGCTGTATCGCAACGGGGACGTGAAGATTTGGGATGTGAAATCGGGTCAGCTAACGAGCAGCCTGGAGGGACAGCCGACGATTGTGTGGTCGATTGTTGCGACCGCGGATGGCAAAACGCTGATTACCAGCGGCTACGACGGGAAGATCATGGTGTGGAACGTGGCGGAGAAGAAGCCGGGGCAAACGATCGAGAAAAAAGGCTGGATTCGGCGGATTGCGCTTTCGCCGGATGGGAAGAACTTTGCGGCGGGGATGGAAGATGGCAATGTGATTCTGTTCGAGACAGAAGGTGCTAAGGAGTTAAAGACATTCAAGGCGCATGAGGCGGCGGTGTATGACGTGGCGTTCTCACCGGATGGCGCGACGCTGGCTACATGCTCGACCGATAAGCTGGCCAAGCTGTGGGATTGGAAAGCCGAGATGCCGGCGGAGAAGGCGAAGCTGGAAGGGCACGGGGACGCAGTGTGGGCGGTGGTGTGGTCGAAGGATGGGTCGCTGGCCACGGCGGGGGCAGATCGGAAGATCAAGCTGTGGTCGGCCGAGGGGAAAGAGACGGCGACGCTGGAGGGGCACAAGGATTGGGTGAGTGATCTGGCTTTCTCGCCGGATG
>JANNTN010000914.1:0-1663 GCA_031394445.1 Anatilimnocola sp. | reverse complement strand
CTCACAATCGCGCGATGATGTACCCGCGTGGTCCGTCACCCCGTTGAACATGCTTCATGAGGTTGAGCGAAAATTTTCAGGAGGTTTTCCGATGCGAAAGAAAATGCATACTCGGCGCTCGTTTTTGGCTCAATCCGCGGCAGTTGGCGCTGCCACCTTGGGTGCGCCAGCGATCTTGCGAGCGCAAAACACAACGGGGCGGATCAATTTGGGCTTTATTGCGGCCGGGGGCAGGGCGCGGGCCAATTTGACGGAGATGACCAAGGCGGGGGGAGTCGAAGTAAACGTCGTTGCGCTCTGCGATGTGAATGGGCAGAATTTGGAGAACGCAGCGCAAGCCCATCCCAAGGCCCGGCTATACAAAGATTTTCGAAAGCTGCTCGATGAGTCAAAGGATCTCGATGCGGTCGTCGTGAGTACGACGGAACATACCCATGCCTATGCGACTGTGCCGGCGCTGCAGCTTGGTAAGGCCGTGTACTGCGAGAAGCCGATGTCGCGCGACGTGGCCGAGTGCCGGGCCATGCGCGAGGCGGCGAAGAAGGCGAAGCTGCCGACGCAAATGGGCACACAAATGCACGCCAATCCAAACTATCACCGAGTGGTGGAGCTAATTCACAGCGGAGCGATCGGACCGGTGAGCGAATGCCACGTGTGGGTTTCGCGGGCCTGGGGAAGGCAAAGCCCCGAAGAAGCCAAAGCCGCCAACGACCAGCACGGCTATGTGACCAGTGCTAACGGCGAGAAAGTGTTTTTAACCGAGCGGCCAACGGAAGGGCAAACGCCGCCAAGCTATTTGGACTGGGAGCTGTGGCTCGGGCCTGCCCCCGCTCGGCCATTTCATGAGGCGTATTTTCCCGGTCCCCGGTGGTATCGCTGGTGGGATTTCGGCAATGGAACGATGTCGGACTTGGGGAGCCACTGGAATGACTTGCCGTTTTGGGCGCTGAAGCTCGATGCGCCGAAGACGGTGGAAGCGATGGGGCCTGATCCGCATCCGGAGATTGCACCGGCGTCGATGACAGCCGTTTATGAATATGGTCCGCGCGGCGATATGCCGGCCTGCAAGCTGACGTGGCATCAGGGCACGCACAAGCCGCAGATTTGGAAGGACAAGGCGATTCCGCAATTCACCAACGGCGTGCTGTTCATCGGCTCGAACGGGCGGATGCTGCTATCGGACTACAACAAGCATGTGTTATTACCCGAGGCGGATTTCAAAGATTTTCAGCGTCCAGAAAAATTCATCATGGATGGTCCGACGCAGCAGCAGGAATGGCTGCAAGCGATCAAAAACGGCACCCCGACGGGCAGTCCATTCGGCGAATATGCGGGTTTATTGACGGAAGCGAATCATTTGGGCAACGTGGCCTACCGTGCCGGCACGAAAATTCACTGGGACACCGTCGCGATGCGGGTCACCAACACACGAGCTGCGGATCAGTTCATTAGCCGCGAACCACGGGCAGGATGGCGGCTGGAAGCGTTGGCGTAGGAATGCAGAATAAGCACTGGTATTTGGGTTGGCAGGCGAGTGTCGCTCTGATCGCGGTTACCATGTCCGTGGTGTCTGCGCAAGAGCCAATTGATGCTGAATTGCAGCGCTGGCTGGGGCCGCAGGAGTGGGTGCGGGATACAGCGGAACCGGTAGTTTCGTTAGGCC
>JANNTN010000844.1:0-2863 GCA_031394445.1 Anatilimnocola sp. | reverse complement strand
CCAATCGCCCGGCACAATTCGGCATAAGCCGGGAAGGGATGCACGCCGGCGGAAAAGGTGAGAGCCGACAGCGCGGCGTAGGCTTCGTTCAGCCTCGTCAGCATCAGCACCCGCCGCATGTCCATCGGGTCGTTCGATGCCAGCGCGACGTCGAGCGCCGAAACTTGCTCCGCCAAAACATTGATGCTCTCGCCCAGGCGGTCGTAGATCACTCGGATGATGTCGCGGCTGAGGCGCGGCCAGGCCTCGATGGCCAATAGCGGCGGGATGTACTCAGCGTCGATCTCAGGGGCGGAGTTGGTGCCGCCCGTGCGTTTCACCTGCGCGACCGGAAGCACCTCAAAACCCGCGTGCGTTTGGGTCGAAAGCAGAAGCCGCGTATTGAGCAGCAGAAAATCGACGTCTTCCTGGTTGCTACCGTCGGTTTCATCTTGCACGGCGTTGTTGGCCGGCAGGTAGCGACAATCTAAGTCCGTGCGGCTCTGGCCGACGTTGACCCGGCCCAGCTTGAGGCGCGGCGTCGCCAAAAAAATCCGAATTCGCGATTCCTGCTCGAACGCTTCCGACAGCTCGGCCGTGTCGATCAGCATGCCGGTTACGGCTTCGCGCATGTCGAGCCGGTCCGGCTCCTGGCCAATTTCCAAATTGATGACGGTGCCGTCCTTCATGCGGGCCCGGCACGAATTGATCTGAAACTGGTTGTTGGCGATCGCCTCTTCGCTGATCGATGCTGTCCGCAGGCCGTAGTAATAGGGATGGTCGAGTTGCTGCGAAACCTCGTGCAGCTCCGACCAATAACGGTCCGCCGCTTGAAAATGCTGCGGCCGCAGGAACATGCCTTCATGCCAGAAGACAGGCAAATTTCGCATCGCGGGCGGTCTTTCGCGCTGATAGAGGTCCGTCGATACCCAGCGTTCGACTTCTGGCCGATTATAGCAGGCTTCGCGCACGAACGCCTATGCGAACAGGAAACCTACCCGCAGAAACAACGATCAGCAATTCGATAGCTCAGCGGGTGGCAATTCAACAGCCCGGCCCGCTTCACGTTGGTTGATCGACCCTAATTAGTCACTTTTTGCTTCTGCGGCTGATTGGGCTTCTCTTCTTGTCCGCCGCCGACCGGGTGCGTCGGCGCGTTAGGCAGTTCTTCAATCTCGTCTTCCACCATTTCCTGGTCCTCTTGGGCGAGCTTCTCCAGCTCCGCTTCGAGCTCATCTTCGTCGAATTCGACGACCATCTGCATTTTGGAGCTGATGATGTCGTTGATTTGATCGCTCAATTTCATCGCTTCTTCCGTTTCCAGTTGGAACTCCGCGTCCATCTGCTCCATCTCACGAGCGAGAATCAGTTGGTACGCGCGGGAATGTTCCACCAGCAGTTCGGCCTTCGCAATCTGCTCGTTTGTCTTCTTCTCTTCCTTGAGCATCCTTTTCATGTCTTTGCGAATCTGCTTAAGCTGCGCATTATATTTCTTGCGGGCTTTGGTGTACTCCTTCTTTACATCCTTCAGCTCCGACATGATCTCCTTGTAGCGCTTCTCGACCAGTTTTTTGTCCCCTTGGAATGCTCCTCGCTGCAATTGATCCAAAAAGAACTTGGCGTCTTCCCCACGCTTGCGCACCACAAGCTTCAGCTCGTTGCATTTATCTTCGAGCTCATCGCGGGCTTCTTCCCCGCCCGATAGCTCGGCCAGCTCCTTCAGCAATTGGTCGTCTTCGGAGAGAGCCTCCGCCTCAAGCTCTAATGGATCGATTTCGGGGGCTTGATCGCCACCTTCCTCCATCAGCTTTTGGAGTTCCTGTTCCAGCTCTTGATTGTCATTCACCTCCGGGGGAATCTCTTTTTGTATTTCTTCGATCATCCGCTGCCGCACGCCGGCCATGCCCGGCTGCGATTCCTTCCAGTCCTGTAGCTTCTTCATCAGCTTTAGCAACGCCTCCGACTTCTTCTTGGCGTACTTGGAAATCTTTTTAACGTCTTTTTTGTTGACCGGCTTGTTGCGTTCCTTTGCTAAATCTTTCTCCGCACTGGCAACCTTCTTCAGCGGACTGGATAAGCCCACCTTTTTGCCCTCCCAACCAACCTCTTTACGGGCTTCCTTCTTAATCTTGTCCCAGAATTTGTCGGTGAACTCGATCGGAATATGATCGGCGTTCCAACCTGTGTTGACCTCTTTCAGGCATTCATTCCACGCCTTATAGACCCGCTTCTGCTCCGTGTCGATCTTGGTGTGCAGCGAGATCAAATACTGGTTCATCCCTTTATGTACTTCGCCTCCTACCTGGTTTGTCGGGTCATATTGCTGCAGCATGTTCATCAGCAGAATTGCCGCGCGGAAGTGCTGCTCCGTATTTTTCACGTCCTGGCCATTGTCTTGCTTCTGCGCCTTTTCATAGCTCTTGAAAGCGCTGACGATTTTGCCGGTGCCGGATGCATACCAGCCGGCGAGTTCCGCCGCCTCACAATTCTTCTCAAAAGCCGTCAGCGTCAGGCTCAAATCGGTCGCCTGCCAATTCGTTTCCGCGATCGAGGTTTTGCGGCCGCTGACCTTGTCTGCCAGCACCTTCGACACTTTTTCGAGCACGCCGGGCTTCTCCTCCGGCTGCAGGGTCATGTCGAGATCGCCCCCTTCAAGGGCAAAGAACTTCGCCACGATTTTGAGGTCCGTGTCTTGGTGCTCTAAATTCTCGATGGTCAGTCCCGCATCCATGCACATTTGCATGGCGATGGGATTTCCCTCTTCGAGCGCCCCATAAGCAAAAGCCAAAAAGGCCATGTGGGCATGATGCTTGAACACTTTCAATTTGGCGACGCGATCGTCGCTGGCCTGGGCTTCTTTGTAAAGCCTGGAAGCTTTACAAAG
>JANNTN010000763.1:0-8913 GCA_031394445.1 Anatilimnocola sp. | reverse complement strand
GAGCTTGCGGTCGAGTTCAGCCTTCGGGATGTGCGTCAGATCGAGATAGACGCACTGCCGATCTTTCTCGACGCTCAGCCCCTCGTTCACGCAAATATCGAAAATCTCCCGCGTCGCAATATCGCGTGGAACCAGATTCTTGTACTTCGGATACCGCTCTTCCAAAAAGTAAAAACGCTCGGCTTCGGGAACTGTCAGCGGGTCGCGCAGGTCTTGCGGCTTACGCGGCACCCACACGCGGCCACCCTCGCCACGGGCCGATTCGCTCATCAGCCGGAGCTTATCGGCACCGGGAATCGCCGTCGGATGCACCTGCACAAACTCGGCATTACCGTATTTCGCGCCAACCTGAAAGCAACGACTCGCCGCACTTCCCGTGCAGGCCATCGACATCGTCGAACGGCCATAAATCAACCCCGTGCCCCCCGTGCCGACGAGCACTGCATCGGCGGGAAAGGCCCGAATTTCCATCGACACCAAATCTTGCCCAATCGCGCCGCGACAGACGCCGTTGTCATCGAGCACCGGACCCAGAAAGTCCCAGAACTCGAACTTACGGACCTTACCTTCGGTTTGCCAGCGGCGAACCTGCTCGTCGAGCGAATAGAGAAGCTGTTGGCCCGTCGTCGCTCCGGCAAAGGCCGTGCGCTTAAACATCGTGCCGCCGAACCGCCGCCGATCGAGAAATCCTTCCGGCGTGCGGTTGAACGTCACACCGAGGCGATCCATCAAATCGATGATTTTCGGCCCCCAGAAGGCCATTTCCTTCACCGGCGGCTGATGCTGCAAAAAGTCGCCGCCATAAACCGTGTCGTCAAAATGCAGCCACTCTTCGTCACCCTGCTGCCGCGTCAAGTCGTTGACGCTGTTGATGCCGCCCTGGGCACAAACGCTGTGCGACCGCTTCACCGGCACCAGGCTCATCAAATCGACATCGATGCCCAACTCGGCCAGCTTCATCGCTGCCGCGAGCCCGGCCAATCCACCGCCGACAATCAATACACGTTGTTTTGCCATTTCTTTTCCCACTCACCACTCACTTACTCACCACTCACTCGACCGCCATGCACCGCCGCTGTCTCTTTCGACTTATGTTCGTCATCCGCTTTCGGGTGCGCGATCTTATGTTCGTTCGGAGCAATCTCTTTCGACGCGACCTTGGCGTCGTACATCGCTTTTTCGACTTCCTGAGCCTGCTTCACATCGACGCCAAAGGCGAAGCCGCCGAGTGCCCCCATGCTGACGGCGGCGAGGCCGAGGCCAAACACCAAGCACGCCGCCGTGGCCCACCGCTGTGCAGCCGGTGTGACCCAAATGCCCCAGGTGATGCCAAACGTCCAAATGCCGTTAGCGAGGTGGAACACACAGCTCAGTACGCCTATCGCATACAAAATCGGCACAATCAGGGAAATTCGCATCGCCTGAGCAGCGGTGCTGGCGGCGTTGAACGGCTTGAATTGCGCCCCGGCCAGCGGCTCCGCAACGCCCTTCTGCCAGGCATCGAAATGAAACCAGCCGTGCATGTGAAACACGTGCCACATGATGAACACAAACGCGATCATTCCCGTGGCCCGCTGCAGCGTATAGCGGATGTTGCTCGTCGTTTTATAGGTGCTCGAATTCGGCAGTGCCCCGCGGACAATCAGCACACCGTAAATCGCGTGATAGAGCAGCGGCAGGAAGATAAAGACCCACTCGATCACCGGCAGAGCCGCGCCGAGGCTGTGAATTTGATAGACGTTTCGCTGGAAAGCGGCGGAACTGTCGAGCACGCTGGCGTTCGTCAGCAAGTGAACGACCATATAAGCGCCGACCGGCACCAATCCCGACAGCGAATGCAGCCGACGGAGCAAAAACTCGTTCCGCTCCAAAAAACTACCCTGGGGAGCGGTCGCTGGCGACTCGTTCACAGCAGCCCTTTCGTCATTTTTGAGCAATCCACGGCGCTCCTTGAGTGCCGCCACTAGAAAGTATAGGAACCCAGCCAAGGGTCACAACGGGGCTTGTAGTCGCGTCCTGGTGCGAAACAATGATTCTCCAAGGAAAATCGCCATGCGCTTCGCCATCTGCAACGAGACTTTTCAAGACTGGCCATTTGACAAGGCTTTTCGCTTTGCCGCCGAGCTGGGCTATACCGGCCTGGAAATCGCCCCGTTCACGATCAACACCAACGCCTACGACATTACGCCGGAAAAACGGGCCGAAGTTCGCCGCCAAGCCGATGATGCGGGGCTGGATATCATCGGACTGCATTGGCTGCTGGCCAAAACCACTGGCTACTACTTAACGACACCCGACGACGCAGTTCGCCACAAAACGGCTGATTACATTGCCGAGCTGGCCCGATTGTGTCGCGATTTGGGCGGGCATTTGATGGTGCTCGGTTCGCCCGTACAACGGAATTTGCTACCCGGCGTTACTCACGACCAGGCGCTGGACCTCGCCGCCGATTGCCTCAAACGGGCGATGCCCACACTGGAAGAATGCGGCGTCACGCTCGCCGTCGAGCCGCTCGGACCCAAAGACGGCAACTTTTTAATGACCGCCGAAGCCGGCCGGCAACTGTGCGAAATGGTCGGCTCCTCGCATTGCCGCCTGCACCTCGATTGCAAAGCGATGGCCAGCGAGTCGAAGCCAATCCCCGATCTCATCCGTCAGAACGCCCGCCTCATGGCCCACTTCCACGCCAACGACCCCAACATGCGCGGCCCCGGCATGGGCGACCTCGATTTCGTACCCATCTTTCAAGCGCTAGCCGAAATCGACTATCGCGGCTGGGTCTCAGTCGAAGTCTTCGACTACGCGCCCGGCGTCGAAGCCCTCGCACGCGAAAGCATCGAATACATGGAAGAGTGCATTGATCGTTTAGCCACTTAAAGTAGCCATCACGCTCCGTGTGATGAGCCCAGGCGTACCGAAACGCACACCATCCCGTAAAATCTTGAGCACTTCACGCCGAGCGTGACGGCTACTCTGGAGATCACTATGACCCATCCCTGGCACGACGTTACACCTGGCTTGAATCTGCCGTATGAATTCATGGCGCTGATCGAAATTCCGCGCGGCAGCAGCATCAAGTACGAACTGGATAAGGCGACTGGTTTATTGCGAGTGGATCGAATGCTGTATTCAGCCGTGCATTACCCGGCGAATTATGGATTCATCCCGCAGACCTATGCCGAAGACGACGATCCGCTCGATGTGCTCGTGCTTTGCCAGGAACCAGTGGTGCCGCTGACGCTCGTCCGCTCGCGGGCCATCGGACTGATGACAATGGTCGATAGCGGCAAGAAGGACCACAAAATTTTAGCCGTCGCGCTCGACGATCCCGAGTTCAATGGTTTTCGCGAAGCGGGCGAACTACCCGAGCACCGCCTCACAATGCTGCGGCGATTCTTCTTGGACTACAAGACGCTCGAACACAAAACGGTCGAGGTCGAAGAATTCCAAGCCGCCGAGCACGCCGCACCCATCATCGAAGCAGCCCTCAATCGCTACAGCGAGCACCGCCGGCACGGTTTTCAAAAGAAGTAGTACGTTACGGCTTCACCAGCCGGTAGCAAACCTGCTCCCAGTGAAGCGCCGGTGGATAACTTTTTCGCCACGCTCCGTGACCAGCTTTGGTCCCGGCTATTTAGCTTTTTTCGCAGCCTGCGAGGATTTGATCGGCAGGTCCATGTGAATGCTGAGATACTCGTCGAGCGTGCCCACGATGGCCTCGGCAAATTTCTTGCGGTTCTCTGGCGTGTCCCGCACGCCTTTGGAATACGACTCAATCTGCAAACCTGCCAGCGGTGCCGCATCGCGGGCATGGCGATCGGTGTTGTAGCCGCCACGAAAAAAAGGTGCCTTGGGGTGCGGATTAGTCGGACTGGGGGAGCACAGAAAGCCGCGTGCTTCCATGAGCGCGCCAAAACTGTTCTTACCGCGAATCAACTCGGCATACGGCATCGCCCCCTTAGCGGCAATCGCCCGCAGGCTGCTATCCGACGCATAAGGCGGTTTGTTCAACTCCTCGTCGGCAACCGCCAGTTGATCGACACTGTGCAGATAGCCCAACTCCAAACGCGGCTCGGGGTGCCCGTGCCCATGCAAATCAACGTAAAAGCCCCGGCCGTACTTCTTCACCACCGCCGCCCGCGCCGCGTCGATATACCCTTGAAACTCATTCCAAGTTTGCTCGGTCAACGCATTTCCCGCCGCCCCTTCCTTGATGTCACGGTTGCAATCGATCTTTCGGCGGTTGACGCGGCAAATAATCAGATGCGGCCAGCGGCCGGTTCGCTGATGCAACTCTTCCGCCACCGTCCGCGCCAACTCCTGCGTGTTCGTATCGAACGCAAACGTTCCCATCTCGCGGTCGGGCAATTCGTCCGGCTTCTCCCTCCCGCCATGTGGCGCGGAAAAAATCAGCGGCAGGTCGCCAGCCAGATACTCGATGTAATTATTCCGTCCGAAATACGACTTCCCCGGCTGATAATCCTCAGCCGCTGCCGTCAGTGAGAAAATCAACAGAACTGCCGCCCAAGGCGACACCCGCACGAAATGAGTTTGCATTGCCTGATGTTAATAAACCCGCCGCGACACTTCCACTTGAGGCTCGCTAAGGCGAGCGGGGAACGTAAGTTCCCCGGTAATTTGACGCCACCGAGAGGCTGACGCCTCCCGCTCGCCAGAAATCTACTTCCACGGCCAAGACGGCCACCAGTTACGCATTCGCTCGGCGGTTCGCGTGGGCCGCTTGGATTTTTCCTCCTTGGCCTCTAGAGATTCTTTGGCGTCTTTTATCGCCGCTTGAGCCGAGGGCAGAATCGAACCCAATCCGCCGAGCGGCTTGCGCGGCGAGCTGGCACCAGCAGAAGTGGGTGGCGGATTCGCCGCATCCGGCAATTGCACGTTCCGACGCAAAAAACTCGGCCAATACCCTTCGACAAACAGCCGGGCCTCGTTAAGACTGCCCGATTGGGCCTGCAGGTTCGCCGTGGCAACGCTTTTCTTCAGCTCGTCTAATTCGGTCACGTCCAGCCACAAATCCTGCACCTGCACGTCATCGATCCACACCTCGCCATCGCTCATCAGATCGAAGCCCACGCACAACTCCGTCAGCCCCGCCGTCGGCAAATCGGTCAACTCGATCGTATGTGCCGTCCACTGTCCCGGCGTCAGCGGCGAAACTTCCATTCCAGCCGCTTCCGCTGCTCCAAAATTCGCACGGCGATAAAACGCCTGCCCATCCAGCTTCCCCTCGATCGCCAGTCGCAATTGCGGCTGCGGCGCGCCATCGGCCAAACGAACGCGGGCCTTCATTAGCACGCGCCCCGTCGTCGGCAAGTTGATCGGACTACTACGCACCCACAGCGGCACCGTCGCACCGCGCCGCACCAAGTGCAGCGCATCGGAAATAACGCTGGCTGGCCGCGACTCCACCGTCACCGCCATCCCCTCGCCCCGGGCATGTTGCCATCCCGCCGGCGAACCATCGACAGCTTTGACCTCGAACGACGGATTGAATAGCGTGATTGAGCGTGGGTTCTCGCGTAGATAGTTCGCCCGCCGGGCAACCTCTCGGCTTTGCTCTCCCAGCGCGGCGGCGGCGTTCGATGGCGGCGTGACAGCCCACTTCACCACGCGGGCTTGGCCGCCAGTCACTTCGCCACCCACCAGATCGAATGGCTCCAGCGTCACGGTCCATTCCTGGCCGCCACTCACTTGCTGCGTCTTCGTCGCGCGTTCATCGTTGTAGGGAATAATGCGCGGTGCCTGCGTTGCTGTAAACTGTATCTGCGCCGTCAGTGGCCACGGCGTCGGATTGACGACATAAAAATACGTCTTCTCGCCTTTATTCAACGTGCGAACGACGCATTCCTGCGGCGGCGTGCCGCGCTGTAGCGACTGACCCGCTTGCGAAATCGTCTCAAACGCCTCGCTCGGCAAGCGGCGATAAACCTTGGCCAGCGGCGCGAGGGCCGACTGCTGCCCCAGCGGCAGCATCCATCCCCCGTCGATCATCACCGCCGCGTCCAGTCGCGCCAAACTTTCCACGAATCGCTCGCGATAGCTCGCATCCGCCGGCACAATATGCGAAACCAACAGCGTACGCGTCTTATCGGCCCCAAACGGACTCGCCGCATCAAAATCGGGCAACCGCAATGGCGCGGGCGTTACATAATGCACCGCCGCGCGTTGCGCCGCCTTGGTAAACACATTGTCGAGAGCCGCATTGCGATTCCAATGCACGTCCTGATCGTGCGCCGCAGGTGTGCTCATCGATGTCACGCGCTGCGGCCGCGGCACCACGATATCGACATCGTTCAGCCGTGCGACATCCAGCCCCAGCAGCGGTAACCGCTCCACGACGCCATCGTAGGGCGGCAATTCGGGCCTCAAAGCCGATTGCAACTGCCGCCCGCCCAGCAAGTTCGCCGGAGTCAAATACAGCTTCGCACCCAGCCGCTGCTGGCTGATCGTTGCTCGCATTTGCCGATACAACGCACACATTTTTTCCGTTCGCCATTCCAGCCACGCCGGCCCCGCCGTATTCCGCACCAGCTCCCAGCGCGTGCCGGCCGTTGTCACATCTTGTGCCGCGGCAGGAATCTTCGAGTCAGCCAAAAACCTCGCGAACGTCACCTCGTCCATGCTGCACGTGCCGTCGGCCAGCATCGCATAGCTGTCGGCGCTCATCTGAATCGAGATGCCACCAAAGCTGGCATGATGGCCATACCGCTGAGCCAATTCATCGACCACCGCCACCATCGCCCGCTGCACGCGCTCATCGAGCGGGTTGTAATACACTCCCGCGCCGGCAATCCCTTTGCCGCTACCCATCCACGTCCGCCCGTCCGGGCCCACCGGCTCCAGCCCCGCGGCCCCTTCGCCACCAAATCGCGCCCGCTCCAGCTCGGGCAGCGGCCCGGCAAATTGCACCGCCGGAATCAGCACAATCCCACTCCGGTCGCACAACCGAAACAGCAGCTCTAAAATGTCTTTCCGCAGCGGATCCTGTCCGCTCTCAAAAAACACGCCCGAATCATATTCTGGTGTCGGCTCCAGTAACGTGCTGGGATAGATCGCGCTGCCGTCCGATGCCACCGTCAGCATGAGCGAGCTATAGCCGCCTTGCTGCAATGTTTCGATCAACCGTTCTGCCGCCGAGCCAAACGTGATCCAATCATCTAGACTGCGGCGCGTCACCGGATCGACCGCTTCTGAGCCAGAAAAATTCTCCGCAAACAGCGGCTTATCGAAATAAGCCGTAAGTTGCCGGGTGGGAAACACCGCCGAGGGAATCGCCAGCGGCGGCAAGTTCACTGGCCCCGCTTTCACGCCAATTTTTCCAAACACCGCCGCCGCGTCGTCACGACGATTCACAAGCAGCAAATACGGCGCTCGCGTCTGGGGCCACACCACGATTTCGTGTCGCTTCACTCCCGGCTGATGCCCCGCTTCGGGCCGCGACACTTCCAGGCCCGAATCCAAGCCCACCGGCCCAACGTAGCCGGCTGAGTTGGGCTCGACGATGCTGATGCTTAGCGTCTGTTCGAGATCGCTGGGATATTCAATCTCCACCAAATGCGGCCGGCCGGCAGTCGGCATCGATAGCGGATACGCTTGCCACGCTCGCGGCGCAAGTTCCACCCAATTGCGGCCTTGATGCGCACGCACGCTCGCCGGACGGCTCTCCACCGGTCGCGGCGTCGTGGGCAATCGTGTCCAGGCCGGCAAACGAGCCACTTGCTCCCACCATTTCGGGTTCGCCGGATCGAACTCCAGCACGCTTTGCCACGCTGCCGGCGGCGGCGACGCCGTCTTCACCGGCGACACTGCCACCAGTTGAATCTTGCGGCTGGCCAGCGGCTTGCCACGCAATAGCGCCGGCGTCAATCGCTTGGGAAACAGCGCCAACCGCAAGTCGTACACACCCTCCGCTTCCGGCACCGATAGCGCCAGCGGCAATCCTTTGGCCCGACCCAAGATATCCGTTTGAATTTCCTTCTCTTCCGACCATTGAATGTCTTCGGTCCGCGCCGGCCCCAGCGTCGCCGACAAAACGTAACTGGAGTTGGCTGCCAACTCCAGCTCTTGCGGCTGCACTTCCAGCTCGAACTTCTCTCCAGTCGTGAACACCAGCGATGAACGGTTGAAGCTCACGCGCAGCGTATCGCCGGGCGAGCGCTGCGCGAACAAGCGATTGCTTTTGTCGTCCAAGTCTTGCTGCATCAACTCGTGCATCACGCGCATCAGCGGCAACTCGATCGACGCCCGCCTCGGCGGCGATTCCCAGTCGAGCTGCACCAGCAGCTTCGCGTCTTCCGGCGCTTGCACGCGCAAATCGCAACCGTGATAACCTCGCGGCGAGCGCGGAACGACACGCACCGTCGTCGCGTCCACCAACAGCATCGAGCCGGGAACATCGGCTTCGAGGCCCAGCGGCTGCACCTCCGACAAAGTTCCCTCGCTGATTCGAATCGCTCCCACCCACGAGCGGGCCTCGCCACCACCCCACGCAATGCGAATGCGTACATCGACAGGTTCGGCGGCTTGCAGAGTCGCGACGTGACAGACAGCGAAGAATACCCAAACGGCAAGCAGCGATGGCGCGACCGCTTTTTCAAGCGCGCGTAGCAGGCAACGAGACGGACTTCCTTGTCCTGACATGCTCAGCCTGACATGCTCAGTCACAACGTATCAGCGGCCCAGCGGCATTCCCTGCCGGTGGCCAAAAATCCACTGTTGGATCGGGTGCGATTATAGGTTTACCGCGAAAACAGGGCCAGCGAGCTTTGCCCGCACTTATCCATTAACTCATACAGCTCATTAGCTGATAGCTATCGCCACGTATCGCACAAAATCTCGGCAAGCGGCGGGCTTTCGGCAAGTTGACCGCTACGCGCGCTTGAAAAAGCGGTCGCG
>JANNTN010000091.1:0-8911 GCA_031394445.1 Anatilimnocola sp. | reverse complement strand
CGAGAGGGCCTTGGAGCCGACGTAGTAGGTGTTGCCCAGAATCTTATGGGCGGGAAACGGCTCATCGGCGGTGGCCGATAAGGCGAGAAAGATTATCGCGGGCAATGTAACAATGCAGTGGCGGAACATGTGGTGGCTTCTCCGATGGGCGGATTGAGTATGGCCAACCTACGGTTCCACCAGGGCAGTTGCAACGGTCGCAGAGTCGGTTTGGTATGCTGCGCCTGCGTAGGTCTGCCAGCCAATTACATTCCAAGGGGGAGATCGCAGCTATGACGGTGCGATATGCGGCTGTTTCACTGTTTTTCGTCGTCGCGGTCGGCGTTTTGTGGACTGCCGAGTTGCGGGCGGGGGACTGGTTGCGGTTTCGCGGCCCGGATGGGTCGGGAATTGCCGAGGCCAGCGATTTGCCCGCTGAGCTCGACGTCGAAAAGAATCTTTTATGGAAAGTCAGCAGCGGCAAGGGAACGTCCTCGCCGGTGATTGCAGGCGGGCGACTCTTTTTGACGGCGTTCGAAGGCGAAACGCGGCTGCTGAAGTGCTTTGATGCCAACAGCGGCGAACTGCTCTGGAACAAATCGGTGCCGGCGGCGCGGCGCGAAGTTACGACGGCACCAGGTGGCCCGGCGAATCCTTCACCCGTGGCCGATGAGGCAAATGTCTATGCATTCTTTCCCGATTCGGGCTTAGTCTGCTTCACGCATGGCGGCGAAGCACGCTGGCAGGTTCCGCTTGGCCCATTTCACAGTTTTCACGGCGTGACCGCGTCGCTGGTGCTGGCCGATGGGCACGTGATCGTCCTCGCGGATCAGTTGCAGGACTCGTTCTTAGCCGCGTTCAACTGCCAAAGCGGAGCGGAGGCGTGGAAAGCTTCCCGGCAGGACGGACCGATTGGCGGCTATTCATCGCCGGCCACACGGGTGACCGCGAAGGGAACGGAATTGATTGTGTCGGGGCCGATGGAAGTGGTGGGCTACGACGCGGCGAGCGGACGGCGAAATTGGTCGATCGAGGGAGTTGCCAACGCACCCGTTTCAGTGCCGGTCGTTAGCGGCAATCGTGTGTTTGTCTGCGAGCCGTCGTTCACGGAAAATCCCTTCAAAATCGATTCGCTGCTGCGGCACGACAAGAACAAAGACGGCGAATTGTCTTTCGAGGAACTGGAGTCGCAGGTGCCGCTATATCGGATCGCCAAGCGGATCGATACAAGCTGGGGAAACGGCGATGGCAAGATCAATGCCGAAGAGATGGAGAAGGCGTTCAAAAGTTTTATCGGCGGCGGCGGACTGGTGGCCATCGAACTCGACGATAAGCAGCAGCCCGTGGGGACACGAGTGAGCTGGAGCTATCGCAAAAGCGTGCCGCAAATTCCGTCGCTGCTCTTGTACGATCGCTCCTTGTTTTTCATCAACGATGGCGGCATTCTCACCTCGGTGCAGCCAGTTTCGGGCGAGATCATCAAGCGGGCCCGCCTGGGCCACGGGGCAAAGTTCTACGCCTCTCCCGTGGCAGCCGCTGGCAAATTGCTGCTGATCGACACCGAGGGGAAAATCAGCATCGTCAGCGCCGAGTCCGAATGGAAAGTGCTCTCCACCAACCAACTCGGCCAAGGTTGCTACGCGACACCCGCCATCACCGGCGGCCGCGTCTATGTGCGTGGCGAGACGGATTTGTTTTGCTTTGGGATCTAGCCGTCACAATATGACTCAAAACGACTGAGGAGCTGGCCATGCACAACGAAAAGTTTGTTTGTGTTTTGTTCACATTTGCAGTTGTTGCAAACGGCGCAGAACCAGTTGTTGACCAGCCCGCGCTTTCGGCTGTGCGCGGTAGTCAGTATCCGCTGTTGCATGGTGATGAGACGGTGACGTTTCGTGTCGTGGCGCGGGAGGCGAAGCAGGTGCAGGTGGTGCCGCGGGGAACGGGAAATGGACTGGGTGACAAGCCGATTGATCTTAGTCGTGGCGATGGCGGAACTTGGTTGGGGAGAACGTCGGTCCGGCCGGGGTTTCACTATTACCAACTGATGGTGGACGGCTTTGCGTGCAACGATCCGGCCAGCCGGACGTTTTTCGGCTGGGCTCAGGAGTCGAGCGGGTTGGAAGTTCCCGATTCCAAACTCGATTTTTATTCGCTCAAGGATGTGCCGCGCGGCGATGTGCGGATTTGCAACTACATGTCGAAGGTTACCGGTGGGCCGCGGCGGGCATTCGTCTATACTCCGCCAGGATATGACGAGCAGCCCGAGCGCCGCTATCCGGTCCTCTACCTCCAGCATGGCGCGGGAGAAAGCGAGCGGGGTTGGACAGAGCAGGGGAAGGCGAACCTGATTCTCGACAATCTGATCGCAGCGAAGCAGGCGGAGCCGATGTTGGTTGTGATGGAGAATGGCTACGCGACAACCGCGGATCAGCCGGCGACGGTTCAGCCAGCGACTGGGGCGCGCGGCCAGGCCGATCAATTCTCGGAACTGGTGGTAACGGACTTGGTGCCGTTCATCGACGGCAAATTCCACACGCTGGCCAATCGCGAGCACCGGGCAATCGCCGGGCTCTCGATGGGGGGCGGGCAAGCGATGCGAACGGGCCTGGCGCATCTCGACAAATTTGCTTGGATCGGCTCATTCAGCGGCGCGTTACGCGAGTTTAACGTCGAGACGTCTTATGGTGGGGCACTACGCGACGCGGCGGAAGCGAATCGCCAGCTCAAGCTCCTCTGGATCGGCTGTGGCAGCGAGGATCGACTTTTTGAAGGCGGACAAGCGATCCATCGGTCACTGACGGAGCATAAAGTCGAGCACATGTGGGTCGAAGGGCCGGGATCGCACGAATGGCAAGTCTGGCGCAAACACCTCTACGATTTCGCGCCACGCTTATTTAAGAACTGACATGGAGGGGTAAGCCACAATGGGCTTCCTCACGCGGAGCGTGAGGGCTACTTTATGCCATGGGCCGGAAAAGGTGTCGGAAAAGGTGTCAGGGGCCGGGGGGATGGGCTGGAAAAGGTGTCAGGCACGAATGGCACTGTC
Source organism: Anatilimnocola sp. (assembly GCA_031394445.1). GTDB lineage: Bacteria > Planctomycetota > Planctomycetia > Pirellulales > Pirellulaceae > CAYLLN01. The sequence goes on along the minus strand of JANNTN010000091.1, from coordinate 5,883 downwards.
GCAATGGGTGTGGCGCGCAAGGGTTCTATTGACGCGCCGGAAGAATTGTGAAAATCTTCTGGTGTGTCGAGGTGGTGTTCCAGTTTGGGCCCGCGCTCGGCTCTGAAATAGTAAGCCCTCCTTGGCTACCGTGCAGGTACAAGCCAGGGAGGGTTTTTTCATGGCTGCATTCCTACCCGATTCGCCCGTGCCGGGCAGCGGCAGTTTTCGGCAAGTGGCGGATGCTTTTTTGGCCGGCGAGGGGTTGCCGTTTGCTAACATTCTTTCGGCCGAGCGGATCGAGCGCGTCTTTAACAAGCATGGTTGCCAGTTTGGGCTGCACGGCGTCTATACGACGGCTCTCATGGTCTGGTCGTTTCTGTCGCAGGTGTTGCGCGACGGCAAAGAAGCGTCGTGTCAGGCGGCGGTGGCCCGGGTGGTGAGCTACTGCCAGCAACAGGAACTCCACGCCCCGACGGCAGACACGGGCGACTACTGCCGCGCCAGGGCCAAACTCTCGGCAGCGGCGATTCGAGACTTAAGCCCTGAGGTGGTGGAGGAACTGGAGCAAGCTGCCGACTCGAGTTGGCTATGGAAAGGCCGGTATCACACCCAGCTGATCGACGGCTTCACGTTCACGATGCCCGACACCCCGGCGAACCAGGCCCAGTTTCCACACCCCAAAACGCAGCAGCCGGGAGTGGGGCTGCCCATCGCGCGGGCCGTGGCCATCTGGTCCTTGGCGACGGCCTGTGTGATGGACTTGGCGCTGGGACCGTACCAGGGAAATGAGACGGGCGAATCGGCATTGCTGCGAACATTGCTGGCCAGCCTTTTGGCCGGCGAGATTGCCGTCGCGGACCGCTACTACTGCTCATTTATGATGCTGGCCCTGCTGCTGGGCCAAAGGACGCACGTTTGCGCGCGGAAGCATCAATGCCGACATTCGGCCGGCTCGATTAACTGCGCCGCCGCGGCCAGCGACTGGGCAAGTACGATCACACCATCGTTTGGACTCGGCCGCCGCGACCGGCGTGGATGGATGAGGAAACTTACGCCCGGATCCCCGAGACGCTGACGCTCCGTGAGATTCGCTTTCAGGTCGTCGAGCCTGGCCGCCGCACGCGCACGATCGACGTCATCACCACGCTGACCGATGCCGACGAGTACACGCGGGAAGAGATTGCCGAACTGTCTGGTTTTCGTTGGAATTCGGAATTGGACATCCGCGGCGTCAAGTCGTCGCTCAATCTGGGGCATGTACGTTGCAAGTCGCCCGAAATGGTCGAGCGCGAAGTGTGGACGACCCTCTTGGGATACAACCTGATTCGCACGACGGCGGCGGGCGCGGCCTTGGTGCATGGCAAGCAGCCGCGACAAATCAGTTTCACCAGCACCTGTCAGTACGTGCTGGCAGGCTGGATGCAACTCTCGCTCGGCCTCATCCAGGCCTCGGCGTTGGACGCCTACTGGCGTCTGATGCTCCGGAAAATCGCCGCCTGCGAAGTTGCCAACCGCCCCGGCCGCCTCGAACCGCGTGTCCTCAAACGCCGCCGCCACGGCTACAAGCTCATGCAAAAACCCAGGTCAGAACTTCGACGCGAACTTCGTAAACGCTGTACCTAAATCAACTTGCGATTCGACAGTGCCATTCGTGTCAGGAACCGATAAAAGGTCCGGCGGGCTGGCACATTCTGAATTGTGAGGTGCTGGTTGCCTTTTCTATTCCCTTCTCCCCCGCACCACCACATAGTTCCCCACCTGCTCGGCCTGCACGTCGGCAAAGTTGGCGGGCAAATGTTCCTCATACCACGGGGCTTGCTTGGTTACGACCAGGAGCGTTCCGCCGGGCGCGAGGGCGCGTTTGGCGATGTCGGTGAATAGCCGGGCGATGCGAAAGTGGGAGTAGTAGGGCGGATTGGCGAGGACGAGGTCGTAGGAAGCGGGGGGAACGGTCGTTCCGTCGCAATCCAAACGGGCGGTGAGGGCGGGGGCGGCATTTCGCTCCGCGGCCCAGGCGGTGCTTTCGACTGCGCGTGGGTTGCTGTCGATGGCATCGACTCGCACTCCTTCGGCACGCAGCGCGGCGGCGACGCCGACGGCACCGCTCCCGCAACCGAGATCGAGAACGCGCATGTTGGGCGAAACTGCCATCGCCTTGATCAGCGACCGCGCGCCGAGGTCGAGTTCGCGATGGCTAAATACTCCGGGCCGCGTCCGCAAGTGAATCAGCTGTTCACCGTCGCGAAAGGCAAATTCGGCTGCGTACTCTTTGCGTTTTTTCAATGCCGCCGTCTTCGTTGCGGAGTACAGCACGCCGCGCTTGCTCGCTTGCCGCGAAACCTTATCGAAAATCCGTTGCAGACATTCGTTTAGCCACTGGTCGCGCGGGTTGTCGATCGCGGCGAGCATCCGTCCCCCCACCGCCAGCCGTTCGTGGCCGATTTGCAGCATGTCGCGGACCAACTCGCCATTCCCCTGCCGGCTAAAGGCCCAACCGACGCAATCCACTTCGTTCTGCGGTGGGTCGGTGGCACAAACCAGGTCCAAATTCGCCGGCAGCAATTGCGTCGCCCGAATCTGCTGCTGCTGATACAAGTCCAGCAGCCAGCAAGTCACGCGCGATTCCGGCTGCCGACGGGCCATTTCCGCCGCAAACTGCGCCCGCCCATCGCTATTGGTCAGCAGCCCACCCGCACCCACGCCAGCAATCGCATCGAGCAACAACTGCTCGGAAGTTTTCGCTTCGATAGAGCCCGCAATGGCCATGCTCTCCACTTCCCTTACTTTTGGCTGCCAATTCGAAAAATCTCGCCCGCTCTCGACTACTCACAAATCACTAAAAAACTATTTTCAAAATTCTGGCCCGGTTTTCTGCCTGAATTGCAATGTACCGAATCGGAGCGCGCTGCGCCCCAATGCCATCGCCATTTCAAAACATCTAACCTCTCACTCCCAAAATGCCAAACACCTCACTAACCGCTCAACTGCTACCCCCTAACCGCTCAATAACTGCACAACTTGAGCCTTTCGCGACTTGTCCGAATTCTGCAAACCACGATCCCGCAAACACTTATGACTTTCCACCTTGCCAACGCTCAACCGAGTTGAGCAATTGGTAGATCCTGCCTGCCGGGCTGGATCTCGCGTTCCAAGATATTTTTGCCACTCGGACGAATATGTAAGCAAACGATATCACTTTTGTTTAGAATGGGTTGCCGCTTGGAGCATAGCCAGCCCCAAGCTCGTATTCATTTTTTGGCTGCGGGGTATCGCCATGAATCGAGACTGCCTCTCTCGACGTACGCGCTGCGCATTTACGTTGGTCGAATTGCTCGTCGTGATCGCCATCATCGGCGTGCTCGTCGCGCTGCTGCTGCCGGCGGTGCAATCCGCGCGGGAATCGGCCCGCCGGACCCAATGCACGAACAACCTCAAGCAGCTTGGGCTCGGCATCCACACTTTTCACGACGCCAGCAACCTCTTCCCTTACAACTATCAGTTGATCGGCGTCAATGCCTGGGAGGCGACCAACGCCAGCTACGCGATTTTGCCCTACATCGAACAGCCGGGTGTGCATAGCCAATTTAAGATTCCCACGACGGCCCAGCCAGGCCAAGCCTTGGGCACAGCGCCAACCGGCGCGGTGGGTGACGCGTCTATGTGGTCGCAAAGTTGGAACGGCCCGATGAACGTGCGGCTCAAGTCGTTCATTTGCCCCTCGGCGCAAAAAGCGCCGCCGCGGGCGGTAAACTGGGGCGGGCCGGGCTCGAATTATGGATGGTCCACCGGCAGCCGCACGCAAGTCGTGTGGGTCGGCGAAGCGTTCAACGGGATCATCGCTTATCAGAACCCGCGGCGGATGAAGGACGTCACCGACGGCCTGAGCTCGACGCTGCTGGCGTCCGAATTCTTGAACGGGCGTGGATCGACGGGAACTGGCGCGGCAACGTATCCCTTCGATATTTTCTATGCGGGTGATGCACCTTTCAGCGCGGTCAGAAACAGAGACTATGCCACGGCCGCGGAGCTGACGGCGATTGGCACGGCGGCCAGAAGCCTCGCCGGCGGCGGTTTTCTCGGAAATAACGGTGGCAACTGGGCCTGGTATGCCGCGGGCCATTCGAGTTTGAACACTGCCGCGCCGCCCAACTGGCAATATCCCAGCGCCGGCGGTGCCTGCTGCCCCGGCGGCTCGCACGATTGGACGAACGGTGTGATCCCCGCGCGGAGCCTGCATCCCAGCGGCGTGAACGCCGCGATGGGCGATGGCTCCGTCCGCTTTGCCAACAACAACGTCGATATTCTCGTTTGGCAATACACCGGTTCCCGCAACGACGGGACTGCCGTGAACGAGTGAGTACAAGATTCAAAGTCCAAAGTTGGAGCGTTAGTCGTCATGAGAGGTTTTTTCACGGGTGTGGCGCTGGCAGTTGTGTCTATCGGAGTTCTGACGGGCTGCGGTTCTTCGGACCTGCCGAAGATCGAGACTTTTCAAGTGCCAGCGCCCGATCCAATCGCGCGAGCAAAGGCGATTTTGACCAACTATTCCAACGGCATGCCGGTCACTAGCGAGGCGGAGTCGTTCGACGACATCGCCACTCAGGTCAAAGCCAAGGACGCCGCTAAAGGCGAGATTCTCGCCAAGGGCTTCTCCGCCATTCGCGCCAACCCTAGCTCAGCCAAATCCAAAGCCAACGAGTTGCTCAAGCAGTTGTAGCACTCACTGCTAGCAGGCTGGCAATGAACTGCCAGCAACTTTTTCAGCCGGAGAGTTTGCCAAGCTTTGCCGACCGGCCGTGATTTGCCGCGCATCATCGGCAGCTTGCCCAGTGGTCGATTCAATGTGCGCCGAACTATCTACCGCATCTGGAACAACTGGCTACAAGTGCGCGCATGGCGGATGCCGTCGAAGACGACTGTCCAGAATTTGATGCAGCCAATCTGCCAGCCCCCTCCGGGCCCGCCGGAGCGGTTTCGCTGCTGCAAGAGCTCGACACGCGACAAGATCAGCTCCTCGACGAGCTAGAAAAACTCAACACCCGCATCGAAAGCGTCATTGCCGAATGGGGCACCGTCCGCGGCGAAGCGCAAGAGAATGTGTTGGCGAAGGCAGCGTAATCATTTTCACGGCATTTCGCCGAGCTTTTTGATGGCGTCGAGGAGTTGGGGGTTGGCGAGTGCGCGGGCGCCGCGGCCTTCTTGGTCGATGCGTTGATCGACGTCGCCTTGGAGTTGTTCGAGGTCGGCGTCGTAGAATTTGTTGCGCACTTCCAGGGAAGGCACAGCGAGGGGGCGGATGGGGCGGAAGCCGACGCTGAGGGCGGGCTGGCTGGTGAACCACCACGGGCTTTGCGGAAAATTGGGGTCTTCTTCGCGCCAGCCGTCGTCGTCGCTTTTGCGTCGGGCGGCAACGCGGCAGCCGGCAGCGTCGTCTTCAAAACCGCCACCCTTCACGACACGCGGAAAGAGCTTTTTGGGCCAGGCGATGGCGTCGCTCCCCTTCACCGTGCCTTTGCCCTTGAGGTGGGCGAAGCCATCGGCGGTGTATTCGTCGATAACCCACTCGCTGACGTTGCCATGCATATCGTAGAGGCCAAAGGCGTTGGGTTTTTTCTCGCCGACGAGATGCAACCGCTCGCTGGCGTTATCGAAGAACCAGGCGTGCTCGCCAAGTTGTGCCGCCTCATTGCCAAAGGAGTAAGCGTTGGTGGAGCCGGCGCGGCAGGCGTATTCCCACTCGGCCTCGGTCGGCAAACGAAAATATTGGCCGCTGATGCCACTGAGCCATTTGGTGTATTGCTTGGCGGCGAACTGGCTCATGGTGACTGCGGGTTGCTTCGGATCGTCGCCGAGTTTGAACGTGAAAGTAGGATCGTAGAGGCTCGAGGGGGCGGTGACGAT
>JANNTN010000742.1:0-11238 GCA_031394445.1 Anatilimnocola sp. | reverse complement strand
GAGCTTGGAGGGAGCATTGCAAAGCGTGCTCGTTCGACGCGCGCAATCGAGGATCGACCAGGCTACCCTTGAAATGAAATAGGGAATTGGAGGATGTTCGCAGAGGTGGGGATGGAGCCTGATGATCTTCTGTGCTCGCGCCGCGGAGGCCTCTGGTCTTAGACTTGAATTGGATTCATGCTATCCGATGGAGGCCAGAGGCTCAACAAAGCGCCTGCCGCGAGGAGATTTTCAATGACAATGGATTTTGCCGATCGTCACGAACTTGTCGGCGACTTGTTTCGCTTGCCGCAAACGCCTGACGAATGGGATCTATACCGGCTGAGCGATGATCAGATCGCGTTTTATCACGAGCAGGGTTACCTGGCGGGCGTAAGCATTTTGACGGAGGAGCAAATCGCGCGGCTGCGGGGAGAACTCATAGAATTCTTCGACCCGGGGCATGCGGGGCACGAGTTGTGGTACGAGTACCACACCAACGAATCGAACAAGCCGGATACGGTTCTGTTTCATGCACTCGGGGCGTGGCGAATTCGGCCGGCTTTTCATGACATTTTGTGGCACCCGGCCTTCACGATGGCGGCGAGCCAACTGCTCGATGGTGCGGTGCGTTTTTGGCACGATCAATTATTTTGCAAGCCCGCCAAGCACGGCGGCGTCGTTGCGTGGCATCAGGACTATTCGTATTGGACGCGCACGAAGCCGATGGCGCATCTGACGTGCTGGATTGGGCTCGATGAGAGCAGCCGCGAGAATGGTTGTTTGCATTATGTGCCGGGCAGCCACCGCTGGGATCTGCTGCCGATCACGGGTCTGGCGGGAAATATGGACGCAATTCAAGAAGTGCTCTCGCCCGCGCAATGGGAGCAGTTCACGCATCCGGTGGCGATTGAATTGCAGGCGGGTGAATGCTCGTTTCACCATCCATTGATGGTTCACGGCAGCTTTGAAAACCGCACCGACCGGCCACGGCGAGCGACGGTGATCAACGTGATTCGCGATGGGGTTAAAAGTGACAGTGACCAGGAGTTGTTGGCGGGTGTGCCGGTCGTTCCGCCGGGGCAAGCGATCGGTGGCAAATTCTTTCCAATGCTTTTTGACAAAGTGTCCTGATCGCGGCACTTGAATTGCTATTCGCAGCGTCGCGAAATGTGTTTCGGATGTTGTCTTGCGTCGTAAATCATTGCGGTGTAGTGGTTTGCGGCAATTGGATGTGGGAATTGCAGTCTTAAAAAGCGGAAATTGCAGGAACCCGCGACGGCTGGCTTACGTAACAGAATTTAACCTCGACCTCATGCGCTCTAAAATTAGAGGTGGTAATGGTTTGCATGAGTTGACATCCCGGTTTTTGGGAAGCGGTGCTAGCATGCTTGTGTTGTCTCGAAAGCGCGATGAAAGGATTGTGATTGGCGATAACATCGTCATCACCGTGGTGGAGGTACGGGGGGATAAGGTGCGTCTGGGCATCGAAGCGCCTACCGAAGTGCCGGTGCATCGGCAGGAAGTTTTGGAAGCCATGCGGCGCGGCGATTCGCAGCCCAAGGCTCCGCCGAGTGTCAGCTAATCCGCGTCTTGGTTAGGATTGAGCGTTCATCTCGTTTTACAACCAAGAAATGACGCAGCCCGAGCGAGTGGACTCGCCCGGGCCGCGGTGGGATCGAAAGTCGGTTACCACTTACACTTGGCCATACTCCTCTGTTCGAGACGGGACCAAGTGTCTGGCAGGATGAATCCTTGCCCCACGCATTAGAACGTGGCGATCACATCGAACACGACAGCCTGTTGGTGGTCTTTCGTGCCGTCGTCATACGGGCTCTGGTTGTTGGGGTTGTTGTTCTTGCCCACATACCAGTCGGCGGCGAGAGCAGCCCGGCCGTAGATGTTCGGCGTGAAGAAATACTTCGGGCCAAACATCAAGCGGTAGAAGCTGCCGTCGTAACCAAAGCGGGTTTGGCCGTTCGAGACGCCCAAGCCGCGAGCGTCGGGGCTGCCGAAGCTCGGCAACACTTGGCCCACGCGGAAGCCGCCTTGATCGCGGAACCATTCAGCATTGGCACCCCACTGGCAACGGCAGGTCTGGTTCCAGTAGAGGTAGGTGTTCAGGCCGTACCAGCGAGCATCAACATTATTGCCCGAAGGGCCAATCAAAGCATCGTCCTGGGCACCGTAGTCGCCCTGCACAACGCCCGTCACGTCATCGCTGAACTTGCGGACGTACACGAGGGTCTGCAGGTAGCGGTTGGTATAACCAAAGCCGTTCGACGCCCGATTAACGCCGGAGAAATTGACTTCCGGGCCAAACACGCCGACATAGGCCAGCGTACGCTGCTCGTCGATCGTGTAAGTAGCGGTGGCCAGTCCGCCCGCATGCGGGTTGCCGGTGTTGTCGCTGCTATCCCAGCCGTGCGTGATCGCACCGCCACGGTCAGCTTATCGTTGAGCTTCTTGCTCGCGATGATGCCGGTGTGAGTAAATGGCTCGCCGTATTGGAAGGTGTAAGGCAGCGTCGCGAAGAAGTTATTGGCGGTGCCGATCACGTAGTAGCCAACTGGCGAAAACCAACGGCCCACTTTGATATCCCAGTTGTTGTAGCCAAGCTGGGCATACAACTGCGGGATGGCCAAGCCATAGAACGCATTGTTGGTATCGAAGTTGGTTTCAAAGCCGGCCGACGTGTTCCAGCGATAGTTCGTGCCGTACATCGTATCGATGCGGGCACCCCAGTCGAGGCAGCACTCGTCGGTCTTGGCCACGCGGCCAAAGTAGTAATACAGTTCGTTCATCTGGTATTCGTTGGCCCGGTCGTTCCAGGTCATCGGACCGTTGAAGCGGTCGGCTGGCCGGTACGGGTTCCAGACGTAACCTTGGGCGAGCCAGCCCGCGCCGACCCACTGGCTATCCTCGCAGCAAGGCGTCCACAGCTTGTGGGCCTCGCCGAGGTCGGAAAGCAAGCAGCCGCACGGCCAGCACATGCCGCCGCAGCCGCCACAGCAAGAATCGTCGCAGCACGAGCCACAGGCGCAACCACTAGTTGGTCCGCAGGCGGGGCCGCAGGCTGGACTGCAACCCATGAGCGCTGAGGCAGGCACAACTTGGCCGCTGCCGCCATCCTCAGGTTGATAGTAGGCGGTTGCTTCGTTGCCCTGGGCCCGGACCGCGGCCGGGATCAAGGCCGCACATAACGCGGCCAACCAGAGATTGCGGAAGAGTCGTTTCATTGCCAACATCCTTGTCGCTTGACTGAAGACGCGTGGGTAGTTCGCCTGAACGTTTCGCCTAAACGTTTCACCTGGCGCCGCTTCGCCGGCATGCGCAGGCTTATGAACGTGGTTGGTATCACCGTTGTGCTAGCCATAAGCCGCCTTGCTTACGGCACCGGCACAATAGTCCCTGCCCGCAATATCGATCTCGCAGAAGCGGATAAATCACTACTCGCGGCAACGCGGGCAAATGTTACCCACCCCGCAAAGTCAACACCCGGAAATCGTAGGTGAACCAGGGCGGCCCCGCAAAAGCAGGGATGACTGCGTGGCAGCAGTGCTAGCGGGGCAATCAATGTTGATGTTGTGCCCATTGAGCAGAGTGCATGTGACGCCCGCAAACTCGTAGATGAGTTTCTTACGAACGGTGCGCGACTTTGCAAACGCTGCGCGACGAAGCATGTCGCGCCAGAGAAATTTGAGCTAGCAGGGGAACGAACCGCTATTCCCAGCTTTCGCCTTTTTCCTCTTCTTCCTCTTCGTCGTCATCCCAATCGTCATCGTCGTCGTCATCATCATCATCATCCCAGTCTTCTTCGTCGTCTTCCTCATCCTCTTCGTCTTCGTCTTCGTCTTCTTCCTCGTCGTCCTCTTCGCCGACTTCTTCCCAGTCATCGTCGAGGTCTTCTTCGTCGTCATCATCTTCCGGCTCGTCTTCGCCTTCTTCGTCTTCGCCTTCTTCGTCGTCTTCCTCTTCAGCTTCTTCCTCCTCGGCCTCGGCTTCTTCTTCCTCGTCATCCTCCCAATCATCGTCCTCGTCGTCTTCTACCTCTTCGTCTTCAAAATCTTCATCATCATCCTCGTCCATGCGCGGTTCGCTAGCGCGGGCCAACCTGGCCGCCAAGCGCAAGCGGGCACGAGCAGCCTGTCGATGTTCGTCTAGCAGCGCAGAACTAGAAAGGGAAACTGTCACGTCGGGCTCTCCTCGTAATAACTCGCAGTCAGCCAAAGGTAGATTTGTGGCCGATTTCGTCAATAGGCTATCCGCTAATTTCTCGTTCGTGATTCGTGAGTGGCAACGGCTGAAGTGTCGCGGTAATCGCTTCGGCGCGGTTCAGCGGAGCATTTTGCAACTCGCTCGCGCGGGGTAGTTCGTCGATCTGATTCAGGCCGAAAAGTTCCAAAAACCGCTTGGTCGTGGCATAGAGATACGGCCGCCCCAATTCTTCACCGCGGCCCCCAATCCGTACCAAGTCGCGATCCATCAATTGCCGCAGGATTTCACCACAATTTACGCCGCGGATCGCCTCAATATCGGCCCGCGGAACGGGTTGACGATAGGCGATTACGGCCAGAGTTTCCAGGGCGGGGCCGCTCAATCGCGTCTCCGCAGGCACATGTGCCAATCGCCGGAGCCACGGAGCGACTTTTTGTCGCGTCATGAGCTGGTATCCGCCCGCCACCTGCTGCACGCGAAAGGCCCGCCCGCTGGCGTCGTAGCGCTCATTTAATTGTCGAATTAGTGTGCGAGCCTGTGTCCCATCCGCCAAATTGGCGAAACGGCTCAACTTGCGAGTATTGAGTGGCTCGCGGGCAAGGAAAAGAATCGCTTCGAGACGGCTCAGATCAGAATCGGCCGACGTTAGCTCGACGGCCGACGCCGTTGCGACTGACGCGGTGCTTATGGACGCTTGGTTGGCAGACGTAACCGATGCTGAGCAAGTCGGCGCGCTCGACCATGCACCGGCACTGCGTGGGCAAATGCTGCCCAGTTGGTGTGCCGGTTGAATTCGGATGATTCGCATGGTGTAAACGCTGCTGGCAATGCTTGCAACAATCGGACCAATGGCAAGTCGGTCCGCCAAGGCACTCGTCCGACTCGCATCGACTTGGCGTGGACGCTACTTAAGTGGAATTCACATGCCAAAGGCTAGGAGCCGCAAGTTTGGCAGTAAGATACGTCTGGTAAGCAACTTACGGCAAGTGGTACCGGTTTGGGAGCCACCGCTGAAAGATTGGCGGCGGCGCTGGCTAGGCAACGGGAAATTTCGCGTGGTTTGCCTATTTTGACGCGAATTTCTCGTCTGGGTTCCCGCAGCGCCCTCTCCTATACTCCCGCCCGCTCGATTGGGCTGACAGCGCGGGCTGAAGTCTGCCAATAGCGGTGAGTTACGGAGAATTCCATGCGGTCCATCGCGGTGATGAATCAGAAGGGCGGAGTCGGCAAGACCACGACTGCCGTGAATCTTAGTGCGGCGCTGGCGCTGTCTGGGAAACGCGTTCTGGTGATCGACCTCGATCCGCAGGCGCATGCGTCGTTGCACCTGGGCGTGACCATAAACGACGGGCAAGCGTCGATGTATGACGTGCTGACCGGCGATCGACAGTTTCGCGATGTGCGGCAACAGGTGGGCGAGAATCTGTATTTGGCCCCCGCGCATCTCGATCTGGCTGCCGCAGAAATGGAACTGGCGGGCGAGGTCGGACGCGAAGTCATTCTGCGCGACAAATTGGCCAGCGACGACGCGGAATTCGACTACATCGTGATCGACTGCCCGCCCTCGCTTGGCGTGCTAACGATCAACGCACTAACAATGGTCCGCGAGGTTTTCCTCCCGCTCCAGCCCCATTTTCTCGCCCTTCACGGTTTGAGCAAGCTGCTCCGCACGATCGAAATGGTGAGCCAACGCTTGAATCCACAACTGCGGCTCACCGGCGTGTTGCTCTGCATGTACGACGCCAACACGCGGCTGGCGAACGAAGTCAGTGAAGACGTGAGTGCGTATTTTGACAAAGAACGGCGACCCGGCTGCATCTGGTCGGATGCCCGGGCCTTCTCAACTCGCATTCGCCGCAATATCCGCCTGGCCGAAGCGCCCAGCTTTGGACAGTCAATTCTAACGTACGCGCCGACCTCAAACGGCGCGGAAGACTACCGCCATTTGTGCGAGGAAGTGTTGGCGATGAGCGCCGCACAGTCGAGAACACAACGGCGGGCGGCCTAACGGCTCGTCAATCGCGGTGAAATAGTCGCGGTGAAATTTCGCTCCGCCAACTGGAAATGCCCAGTTATTTAGGCCATGATGCCCTGCGTGCTGCCGCGCTCTGATGAAAGCGGCGAAATCTTGTCATTGGCAGGGAGAATTTTCGTGATGGCTGCTCCTCTTCGATGTTGCGTTGTAGCTTGGGCTGCCGTGTTCATCGCGTCGTTCGATTGCAACGCGAACGAGAACTGGCCGCAGTGGCGCGGGCCGACCGGCAACGGGATTAGCGACACGAAGAATTTGCCGACCACTTGGAGTCTAGAAAAGAACGAGAACATCGTTTGGAAAGCAGAGTTGCCCTCGTGGAGCAGTAGCACGCCAATCATTTGGGGCGATCATATTTTTGTGACGTCGCCATCCAAGAAAGAACAGAAAGCGGCGGCACCTTCGCAGGCAGAGCCCGGCAAAGGCGGCAAGGGAGGTCGGCCTCGTCGCGATCCCGGCGGAGAGAAGCTGCTCTTGGTTTGTTTATCGAAGAAGAACGGCAGTGTGCGCTGGGTGGTAGAGCTCGACCAAGGCAACGAGACCTACAACAAGCAAAATTCGAGTTCCCCCTCGCCAGTGACCGACGGCAAGCACGTCTGGGTAATGACAGGCAATGGCGTGCTAACCGCGCTGGATTTTGACGGCAAAAAAGTTTGGTCGCACGAGCTGCAAAAGAAATATGGAAAGTTCGGCTTGAACTGGGGCTATGGCAGCTCGCCGCTGCTATTCGACAACAAGGTGATCGTGGAGGTGCTGCACGGCATGCGGACCGACGAACCGTCGTATCTGGTGGCGTTCGATGCCGCGAGCGGTAATGAGAAATGGAAAAAGGATCGGCCGACCGATGCGCCGAACGAGTCCCCTGATGCCTACTCGACGCCAGCTTTAATGATGGTGGACGGTAAGCCGCAAATCGTAATCAGCGGCGGCGACTATGTAACGGGGCATGACCCAGCGACTGGTGACGAGTTATGGCGGGCGGCGGGTTTGAATCCGACGAAGAACGGATTCTTTCGCTCGGTCAATTCGCCGGTCGTCGTCGATGGCATGATCTACGCCGGCACTCGGCAAAAACCGGTGCTCGCACTCAAGGCCGGCGGCAAGGGCGACGTGACCGAAAGCAACCTCCGTTGGAAGTGGGACGAAGACGGCGGGCCGGACGTGCCCACGCCAGTCAGCGACGGCAAGTATTACTACATGGTGGCCGACAACGGCCTGATTACCTGCATCGATGCCAAAACCGGCAAACAAATCTATCGCAGCCGGCTAGGCGTTGGTGCCACGATTGATTCCTCGCCGCTGTTGGCCGATGGAAAGCTCTACATCACGGGCGAAAACGCCGCGACGGTCGTCCTCGCAGCCGGACCGGAGTACAACGAGCTGGCGAAAAATGAGCTCGACGGGACGTTTACGATGTCTTCGATCGCCGTCAGCGGCCAACAACTTTTCCTGCGAACCAGCACGCATTTGTATTGCATTGGCAACAAGGCCAACTGATCGCGTGGACACGTTCGGGGAAGCGTGAAGCAGAAAAACCACGAATCACTCGAATAACACAAATCAAGCCGGGCCAGGAAGCTTGCTTCAAGCTGACTCCCTCATTCGTGTCATTCGTGGTTGAATTCCCTCGGTTTGCCGCGTTCTACTTTCGTTTTAGACTGCGACTCTCGTATGACCTCTCGCAGTTCGCCGAAAGATCCTTGGCTGCCGGTTATCTTTCTCCTCTTCGTGGGTAGCGGCTGTGCGGCCCTGATTTACGAAATCGTCTGGCTGCAACTGTTGCAGCTTGTCATTGGTTCGTCTGCCATTTCGCTAGGCGTGCTGCTTGGCACCTTCATGGGGGGCATGTGCTTGGGCAGCTTGCTCTTGCCGCGTTGGTTGAAACGAGACCTCCATCCGCTGCGCGTCTATGCGCTTTTGGAGCTGGGAATTGGTGCGCTGGGCATCGGGCTGCTCTTCGTGCTGCCGCAGGTGGACGATTTGTACGCCGCGAGCGCGATGCAGGGTGCTGGTGGAATCATCATGCGCGGAGTTTTTGCCGCGCTCTGCCTCTTGCCGCCGACGATGCTGATGGGGGCGACGCTGCCGGCGGCGGCGGCGCGCTGGGTCGAAGCTACGCCGCGCGGAATTTCGTGGCTCGGATTTTTTTACGGCGGCAACATCGCGGGGGCGGTGCTGGGTTGCTTGCTGGCGGGCTTCTATTTGCTGCGGCTGTTCGACATGGCCACGGCAACCTACGTCGCAGCCGCAATCAATCTGGCCGTGGCCGTTATCGGACTCTTCGTAGCCCAGGCAACGCCAGTTGATAAGTCGGCACCGAATGTGAGTCACGCGGCTACGCAACCGCCGCAGCGGCCCTGGGGCGTCTATCTGGCGATTGGACTCTCCGGGTTGAGCGCGCTGGGGGCAGAAGTCGTCTGGACGCGGCTGTTGTCGCTGATGATCGGCGGAACCGTTTATACCTTCTCAATTATCCTGGCCGTGTTTTTGACGGGTCTGGGCCTCGGCAGTAGCGGCGGTGCGTTTGCGGCAAGAGAAAGCAAGTCGCCCCGCTTGCTGCTCGGCATTTGTCAGTTGCTACTGGCCGCCGCAATTGCCTGGACGGCATACATGCTGGCGCTGTCGATCCCGTACTGGCCCATCGATCCATCGCTGGCCAAATATCCCTGGCTCAATTTTCAGCTCGACATCGTCCGCTGCCTCTGGGCCGTGTTGCCGGCAGCAATCTTGTGGGGCGCGAGCTTTCCGTTAGGATTGGCTGCCGCACAGAGCGATCAAGAAACAGATGCAGGCCGTCTCGTGGGGGAAGTGTATGCGGCCAACACGGTCGGCGCGATCATCGGCGCGCTCTTCTTCAGTGTGTTGCTCGTCGGCTGGATTGGCACACAGCGGTGTCAGCAGGTTTTGATGCTCGTGACAGTTGCGTCGGCGACCGTTGCACTGGTCCCGGTATTGTTTTTGCCAAAACACGGACCGGCGGGACGCCTATCCTATGGGCCATTGGCCGGCGTTTTGCTCACGGCGGGAATCTGCGGTGCGCTGTGGCTCGCGTACAGCGTGCCACCGACCTCGGGAGAGTTGATCGCGCATGGCCGCCGATTGCCCAGCCGTGCGGGCTACTACGAATTGCTCTATCACGGCGAGGGAGTGAATTCGTCGGTCGCCGTCTCTATCTATGGCGAAGGCGTGCGAAATTTTCACGTCAGCGGCAAGATCGAGGCGTCGAGTGAGCCGCAAGACATGCGGTTGCAGCGAATGCTCGGCCATATTCCGGCGCTCGTGCATCCGGAGCCAAAATCGGTGCTGGTTGTGGGCTGCGGTGCGGGGGTGACAGCCGGTTCGTTCATCGTGCATCCCAGCGTCGAGCGGATTGTCATCTGCGAGATCGAGCCGCTGATACCGCAGGTCGTTGCCGAACACTTTGCCGAGGAAAACTACGGCGTCGTGAAGCACAAGAAGGTCGAGGTGGTGTTCGACGATGCCCGGCATTACATCCTGACCACGCGGGAAAAATTCGACATCATCACGTCCGACCCCATCAATCCGTGGGTCAAAGGGGCGGCGACGCTTTATACCCGCGAATATTTCGAGCTCTGCAAAAGCCGGCTGAATCCCGGCGGCGTGATCACGCAATGGGTACCGCTGTATGAGAGCAGTGTCGCGGCGGTGAAGAGTGAGCTGGCGACATTCTTCGCGGTCTTTCCCGAAGGGACCGTATGGAGCAACGATGTTGAGGGTCGCGGCTACGACGTAGTGCTGCTGGGGCAAGTCGATCCACTGCAAATCGACATTGATAAACTGCAAGACCGCCTCGGTCGCGGCGATCATTTCCCCGTCGATGAGTCTCTGTATCAGGTCGGCTTTCATTCGGGCTTCGACCTCTTGGCGACCTACGCCGGCACAGCCGCGAATCTGGCCCCCTGGCTGAAAGACGCTGAAATCAACCGCGACCGCAATTTGCGGCTGCAGTATCTGGCCGGCTTTGCCGCCCACGATTACCGCGAAATTTCGATCTATAACGAGATGCTGAAGCATCGTCGCTATCCCGAACAGCTTTTTGTCGCCACTGCCGCCAGCACGCAAGAGCTGAAACGCCGACTAGGGCTAGTGGAGCCAAAGCCATAGTTATTGGGCCGCCGTCCGTCTCTTTGCTTCCTCCGCTACTTTTTGTTCAATTCGCTGCTGACATGCTCGCGCTGACGCACCTACCATCCCCCAACTTGCAGGCGTGCCAGCGGACATTTGTGGCGCAGCAAGCGATCGACTATGACCGGGCAGTGGCGCAGCACGCCGCGTATTGTGCAGCGTTGCGAGCTTGCCGGGCAAAAGTGGTCACGCTGGAAGTTAATTCGATTCACCCCGACGGCACCTTCCTCGAAGACACCGCGATCGTGCTCGACGAAGTCGCCGTGCTGACCTCAATGGGCACGCCGGCCCGCCGAGACGAACCGGCCGGCATCGAGCCGATCTTGCGTGAACATCGCGAAGTGGTGCGCATCGAGTCGCCAGCCAAGATCGAAGGTGGCGATGTGCTCCGCGTGGGGCGGACGTTGCTCGTCGGCCAATCGGCCCGCACTAACTTCGCGGGAATCGCGCTACTTGCTGGCCAAGTCGAGCGATTCGGTTACACCGTCCAGGCAGTTCCCGTTCAAAACTGCCTGCATCTGAAAACCGCCTGCACCGCATTGCCCGATGGGCGACTGCTAATAAACCCCGCCTGGATCAACCTTGCCGCGCTCGCCTCGCTTAAGTTTGAACTCGTCGAAATTCCATCGAGCGAACCCTGGGGCGCGAACGTCTGCCTCTTGAACTCCTTCGTGCTACTAGCGGCGGAACACATCCGCACCGCGGAAATGATCGATTCGCTCGGCTTCCACGTGCGGCCCATCGAGTTATCGGAATTCGTTAAAGCCGAAGGCGGCGTGACCTGCCTGAGCTTGTTAATCTCGTAAATCTTGCAGCCGCGTAGCGGCGACCGGTGAATAGCCGTGGGTGGAGCGCAGCGGAAC
>JANNTN010000726.1:0-21049 GCA_031394445.1 Anatilimnocola sp. | reverse complement strand
GCAGATACAGTTCGGGAATCGACGGCCGATCGCGAATCGCGGCTTCGAGTTGCTGGAGCGGATTGAGCAACGCCCCCGCCGGCACATTGCCGATTGCAGCAAGTCCAGCCGATTGAGGTATTGCGAATGAAGGCTTGTGGGACGGTCGTGGCTTCAAGCGTCGCGAGAGGTGTCCCGCTAAATCTAAACCTGCCTGCTCGCGATTTTCGGCAATCGCAATCGCCGCGATCATGCGCGGCGCTTCGTCGTCGCTCGCGTCCAGTGATTCCACTTCCTGCCAGGCAGCTAGAGCCTCGGCATAGTTGCCTTGCCGGAATAGGTCGTGCCCGGCGGCTCGCCGCGTGGCAACCTCATCCCTCTCGGGTGCCGCCGGTTGCATTTCCGCAGATTGCTCGCTCATAGCCGTTCGCTCGCCAGCATAAAGCCGGCCCTTGTCGGCCGGCCAAATTGCCCCAGTGGTCATTATAGCTAGGCGACATTTTTTGGCCCGAAAATCTCAAAATGACTGCAAAATTGGAACATGCCGCCCAATCGGACTTACCGGCAGGCAGCTACCCGCCGAACACGCTATCCACCGCCGCCGACCAATCCGTTGGCGCGGCGGCCGCTGCCAGCCGGGGCTTGGGGTGCTGCGGAGGAGGAGCTGGCTTGGGCGGTTTAGGTGGCGTGGGAGTCGTGCTGTTGGTTAGAGAGAGGCCGAAGCTCAAGCCGCGGATGTTTTGCCCGCCAGTCGATAGGTGGAAATCGAGAGCCGCATCGGTCGTGAGCTTGGCGTTGGTCGGCAAGACAATTTGCACCGAGTAGTCACCCGCGCCGCCGAAGCGGTCGAATCGATACCTGCCGTCGCGACCGGTTTTGGTCGTGGCGAGGACTGCCCCTTCGTCGTCGAGCAATTGAATTTCCACTCCGCCAAGTCCCGGCTCACCGCGCGGGTTTTGCATGCCGTCGCCATTGCCATCGACGAACACCTGTCCCTCGGCGGCAACTTTGAAGTAGAAGACGTTGTCTTGTAGTTTGGTCAGATCAGTGTTGCGTTCGATGACGTCGGCCAGCGTCGTGTTGCGAATCTGGTTGAGCTGTTGGCCGGAGAACGTGCCTTCGTACCAGAAGCGGTCGCCGTCGCGGAGGCGTTGGAACTGATCGGCGATGATCGCCGTGAAGGTGGGGCCGAGGTTTCCATCGCGGACGTGATCTTCGGCCAGGCCGCCGACCCAGAGGTCGATGTTATCGACCGTGCCGTAAAGTTCCTGGAGCTTTGCTTGTAACTCGATGTCTGACGTGATCAGGGCAAAACTCGTCACCGCAGGCAACTTGTACGCTACTCGCACCGTGTTGTAGTCGGCCAGGCCATGCTCGCGGCCGCGTTCGATATTCAGGCTCGCGAGATCCAGTCCGCCTGCGCCGGGAGGCCCAAACAGGAAGTTGCGCACGCTTTCGACAATCTCCGTGTCCAGCTCCTGGGCAGTATCCGACGCGAGATACTTGAGCAGCGGGTCGATGCCTGTCTCTTTGACGACATCGGGATTGAAAAAAGCCGCGGCGAGGGGAATTTCGTCGGCCACTTCGTTGCCGTCGTTGTCGAGAAACTCGACATCGTCGCCGAGCAAACTGTGCCCGAAGCGAAAAGCGGCGGTAGAGAACTCGTTGGCAATGCCGGGGTTCACATTCGCGTTGTAACCGCGATACGGCGTCAGGGGCCGGCCCAAAATGGCAGGCAGCCACTGGTTGTAAGTAATCGCTCCGATTTCGCCGATGACGATGGCCCGAGCTTGCTGGAAAACCTGCTCGTCCGTCAGCGTGGAGTCGCCGGCGGCAATCTTGGCGGCCCACAGGTTATGCTCGCGTAGGAACAAGGTGTGCAGGCTCGTCAACTCAACATTTTCGTTGGCCCGCACATCACCCGCGGCGAACAGTTTGTTCGACGAGACGATGTGGGCATCGTTGGCCATGTCCAGCGTGTTGCCTTCGCCAAAGGTCGCGGCGTCGTTGAGGGGCAACAAATCGCCGTCGCTGGTTTTGAGCAGGCCACCGCTCAGCGTGCGCAGCGCTTTGGCGATCTCTGCATCCGAGCCGTAGATCATCGAGCCATCGAGGAAGGCCGTGATCGTATTGATTTGCTGGCGGGGGGTATCGGCGGATGTGCCCGTTGCTGAATTAAAAACAGAGCGGCTGGTGTAGATACCTTTGGTGCCGGTCGAAAGCGGATCGAACGACGGATCGCCCGTGGGCACCTCGATTTTGAGCACTTCCTTGCCGCCCGTGGGGGTCAAATCGAGATCGTGGTCGATGAACTGCCCCCAGGCATACGCCATCGCCGACAATTGCTGAGCATTCAGAATCGTTTCGCCCCCTTGATCGGAAATGGCGTTGCTGATTTCGCGGGCACTCGGTCGACCGTCCCCCGCCGGCGACGCGATGCCATCTCCATATTCGGCCGCTGCTGTTCTGAGCAAATCGACGCCTACGCTACCCCAACTCGTGTTGGTTACGTTGTTTCCCGTGCCGTCGATTGAACGAGATTCTCCCGCTGTTACGGGACTGGAGGGGGGGACCGGTGCGGGCTTCGGCCGCTGCACATTGCCGCTGTTGATGCGATTGATGACGCGCATGACATCGCTGGCGGTGCATTGGCCGTCGCCATCGACATCGACAAATCCCTTCAAGGAGTCCATCGACTTCGCGTTGATCGCGTTGATCACCGACAACACATCGCTGGCCGTGCAATCGCCGTCGTCGTCCACGTCTTCGGCATCCACGATGTTTTGTCGCGGTCCGCGTGGCATTGCCGCTGGCATCGTCGTAGTCAACTCAGTGTGAACGGACGGCGTGCTGGTAGTATCGCTGTTCAGATCGGCCACGACCGCCATCAGCGAACGGCCTTCCAGCGTTTCGAGGACTGGGTGAATTTGCAACGAGCGACCTCGATATTTTTGTTCCGTGTGAGAACCGCCAGTCCTATGCTCTGCTGTAGTACCAAAAAACAACTGACGAATTGCCTGCCTGAGACTGTGGCGGTCCGAACCCTGTTTTGTCTGTTTAGAGTGAAGACTCATGTGCTGTTCCTTCAGAAAAGTAGGTCGCCGCCATCGTCGTCATTCGCCCCAAGCGATAACGGCGGCCTGGTTAATGATGCCTGAGAATCAAGGCGGGCTTCGCTCGCGCTCTGCGCACGGTGGATCGAATTGCCTCTCTCGATCCAGCCAGGCGCAAGCGAAGCCAGTCGCCCCGATTACCAATGATCCGAGAAAATATTGAGATAAGATGCCGAGATAAGTTTCGTTGGCCGCCGCGACTCGCCCATGAAGACGCGGCAGCCGAGATGATCGCCAGGCGACCGAATTCGCCCGAATTCGGATTCACCGGGCCTCCTATCAAACTTTCGCTACCGCTTCACCGAGCTCAGCGCCACATAAGTCGGCTGCTTGGGCACGGGCAATCCGTTTTGTGCCGCCAGCAAGGCCCGCGTGCGAGCCCGGCTTTCAGCAACCTGGGCCCGAGTTTGTTCGGCTCGATATTTTCGGGCCGCCAGCTTCTCGGCTTTGATCTGCTGCTGCCGCATCGCGATCATCGCCTGCTGCTGAGCCACTCGCTGGGCAACGAGTTGGGCCATCGTCAGGTCATAGGCCAACGACCCCTGCCCCGTGAGCACCGAGGCACTGCCACCCGAAGCCATCAAGCCAGCGGTCGAGGTCACGCCGGTCGTTCCGGTCGTGCCCGTCGTGGTTGTGCCCCCCTGCCCTCCCCCACCGCGGCACTGCGCCACGGCCACATTGCCAGTTAAGGCGACTCCTAAAAAGAGACTCGCCATGAAAACAACGACGCATGTACGCACCATGTCTGCACCCTTTCTCTAGTCCGATCGCCCCCCCTGCGGCTGGCTATCCGTCGTTGCCCCTGAACCAGCCACTATGGATGAAAGGGCGATTGCCTATCTGACTGGTCACTTTTGCCGGCCAAAACCACCGCGAGATCCTTAAATATCTCTACCATTTTTTGCGGACCCAAAAGTGCATGGATCGCTCCGGTGGTTGGCCGCTATCAACCTTTCAAGCCTTATCCGACACACCCAGTTCACGTTATATTGGTATCAGGCATAAAAACACGGCCCCGCCTTCCGCATTCTGCATTCTGATCCCTGACTCCTGACCCCCGAACCTTCCATGCCCTCCTCCCCCCGCACGATGTTCCAGAAAATCTGGGACAACCACGTCGTTCACGCTGAATCGGACAAGCAAACGATTCTGTACATCGATTTGCAACTGGTGCATGAAGTCACCAGCCCGCAGGCGTTTGAGGGGCTCCGTCTGGCCAGTCGCAAGGTCCGCCGGCCAGAACGGACGATTGCGGTGCCCGATCACAACGTCCCCACGACCGACCGCTCGCTCCCCATCGCCGACCCGATTTCCCGGCAGCAGGTCGAAACATTGCGGCAGAACTGCAAGGAATTCGGCGTTAGGCTCTACGACATTCATGATGTCGAGCAAGGTATTGTTCACGTTATCGGCCCGGAACTCGGCTACACGCAGCCCGGCATGACGATCGTTTGCGGCGATAGCCATACAGCGACACACGGCGCGTTTGGGGCATTGGCCTTCGGCATCGGCACCAGCGAGGTCGAGCATGTGCTGGCCACGCAAACGCTGTTGCAATCGCTGCCGAAAACGCTGGAACTTCGCGTCGATGGCCCCCTGCCCCGCGGCGTCACGGCTAAAGATGTCATTCTCTATCTCATCGGTCAGATCACGACCGATGGCGGCACCGGCTACGTCATTGAATACACGGGCGAAGCGATCCGCGGGCTGAATATGGAAGAGCGGATGACCGTCTGCAACATGTCGATCGAAGCTGGGGCCCGCGCCGGCATGATCGCCCCCGATGAAAAAACCTTCGACTACCTTCGCGGCAAGCCACATGCACCGCAGGGAGCGGCTTACGAAGCGGCCGTCGCCCGCTGGAAGCAATTGCCGACCGACGCGGGCGCGAAATACGACAAATCGATCGTCTTCAAAGCGTCGGACATTACGCCGCAAGTCACGTGGGGCACCAATCCGGGCCAGGTCGCGCCCGTCACAGCGAAAGTGCCGAATCCGACCGCTCTTGGCGACGAAACCGAGCAGAAATCAGCCGCTCGTGCCCTCGAATACATGGGCCTGGCTGCCGGCACACCGCTCACCGACGTGAAAATTGACCGCGTCTTCATCGGCTCATGCACCAACGCCCGCATTGGCGACCTCCGGGCGGCGGCTGCCGTGGTTAAGGGTCACAAGGTCGCCGGCACCGTGAACGCGATGGTTGTGCCCGGTAGCGGCCAGGTGAAACGGGAAGCCGAAGCCGAGGGGCTCGACCAAATCTTCAAGCAAGCCGGGTTTGAATGGCGCGAAGCGGGCTGCAGCATGTGCCTGGCCATGAACCCCGACAAGCTCGAACCTGGCGAGCGCTGCGCCAGCACCAGCAACCGCAATTTCGAAGGCCGCCAAGGCAAAGGTGGCCGCACGCACCTCGTTAGTCCGGCGATGGCGGCTGCCGCGGCGGTTGCGGGGCATTTTGTGGATGTGCGAGAGTGGGAGTATAAAGCCTAAGTGACATGCCGAGCATACTTCGTGTCGGTCCTTATCGGTTCTACTTTTACCCAGCGGACGCACCGGAACCCGCCCACATTCACGTCAAAAGAGATGACGCAGAAGCGAAGTTTTGGTTGTCCCCTGTTCTCTATGAACGAAGCAAGGGTTTTTCTGAACACGAGTTGCGAAAGATTCAATCGATCGTTGAGGAGCATCAACAGACATTGCTAGGAGCCTGGAATGAATACTTCCCATCTTGAATATGGCTCGGTACTAGCTACCAGCGTCCGCGTGTCTGACGATTCGCTCACAGTGGAACTGTCTGACGGCCGGACAATCATTGCTCCGCTGGTGTGGTACCCCAGATTGCTTTATGGAAACTCTGTTGAGCGAAGCAAATGGGAATTCAATGGCGGCGGCACCGGCATTCACTGGCCTGATCTCGAAGAAGACATTAGCGTCGAAGGATTGCTGCTGGGTGGGCCATCGCGAGAGAGCGGTAGGTCGCTGCAACGCTGGCTCGACCAGCGCAAACTCAATAAGGCTGGCTAATCGACTTTCCGCCGTATTTCTTGGGTTCTGGAATGGCTGCAAAGCCGGTCTTACTCGCCCTTGCATTCCCGGCAGCCCCTGCTACATTAGGCGACTTGTTGTTATGTGTAGTATTTCGTAGGAATAGTCCGAAGTCGTAGGAGCGTAAGGAGATTCGTCGCACGCGGTGAGGCCGGCAATGGGGCCGGTGAGCTTGGCGTGCGGGGGAAATATCGGCCAGCGATGACAGTCACCAAAGAGCGGAAACGCGAATTGATCCAAGAGTTTCGGCGGCAGGAGTCGGATTCCGGCTCTCCGGAAGTCCAGATCGCCATACTCACCACCCGGATCAACAATCTGACCGAGCACATGCGGACGCACGGGAAAGACTATGCCAGCCGGCGCGGCCTTTTGGCCATGGTCAGCCGCCGCCGACGTCTGCTCGACTATTTGCGACGTCAGAGCGCTCAGGGCTATGTCGAGATCATCGGCAAGCTGGGGATTCGCAAGTAGGCAAGCGCAAATAAAAAAGCGCGAGTAGGCAAGTGCGTTTGTTGTTACGCCGCTTTGGCGATTGTGTGTGAGCTGCGGGGTATTTTTTTCCCTGCCGTCTGGTAGTTGGGCGTGCCCGCAAGGGGTCGGCAGGGAATGCTTTGCGCTGGCGCAGCGATATTGGCTTGTTTAGACGGCAATCTCTTCAGTCTCTTTCGAGAACGGACGCAACTGTAAAGGTGACCATAGTGAAGGTCCGCGTTGAAAAGCAAATTGGTTCGAGCGTTCTCTCTTTTGAAACAGGATTTCTCGCCAAACAGGCCCATGCGGCCGTTCTGGCCCAATATGGTGAAACGGTCGTGATGAATGCCGCCACCAGCGGCCCGGGACGCCCCGGCATCGACTTCTTCCCGCTCACTTGCGATTACCGAGAGCGGACGGCCGCAGCCGGTAAGTTTCCCGGTGGCTTCATCAAGCGAGAAGGCCGCCCTACGACCAAAGAGACGCTCACTTCGCGACTCTGCGACCGGCCCATCCGCCCCTTGTTTCCCAAGGGCTATCGCGAGGAAGTGCAGTGCCAGAGCTTTGTGCTGGCCAGCGACAAGCAAAACGACGGCGATGTAATCGCTATGAACGGCATTGCCTGCGCTCTATTTATCTCGCCCATGCCGTTTAACGGACCAATCGCCAGCGTGCGCGTTGGCCGAATCAGTGGCAAGTTCGTCGCGTTTCCCACGCATGATGAACTCGAAGAGAGCGATCTCGACCTGATCATGTCGGGTTCCGACACTGCCGTCGCCATGATCGAAGGTTTCGCCCGCGAACTGCCGGAAAACGACATGTTCGAGGCGATCATGTTTGGCCACGCTGCCATCAAGGAGATCATCGAGCTCCAGCGTGAGTTCGCCCAGAAGATCGGCGTGAAAAAACCAGAGTTCACGGCCGTGGAGGACACCACGGTCTATGACCGTCTGAAGAGCCGCTTTTACGACGAGTTCAAGTCGGCCGAGCAGATCAGCGGCAAACAGGCCCGGGCCGAAGCGGTGAAGATTCTTAAGGCGAAGGCCCTCGCCGAGTTGATTCCCGATTCGCTCGCGACAGACGCCATCAAGCCGGAGGTTTTCTCTCGCTCCTGGCACGACCTGGAAGAGCGAGTTGTTCGCGACCTGATTCTCAGCGGCACTCGTCCTGACGGCCGTGACTATCGCACGCTGCGTAATATCGAGTGTGCCGTCGATGTGTTGCCCCGCGTTCACGGCTCGGCTGTGTTTCAACGCGGCGAGACGCAGGCCCTGGTTACTGTCACGCTGGGCACCACGCGCGACGAGCAGCGGGTCGATGGCCTGTTCGACGAGTACAGCAAGAAGTTCATGCTCGACTACAACTTTCCGTCGTTCAGCGTCGGCGAAGTGCGGCCCATTCGCGGCCCTGGCCGTCGCGAAATCGGCCACGGTGCCCTCGCCGAACGGAGCGTCGCTCCCATCTTGCCGAACCCCGAGGAATTTCCGTACACGATTCGCGTGATTTCGGACATTCTGGAATCGAACGGCAGTTCCAGCATGGCCAGCGTCTGCGGTGCCACGCTCGGTCTGATGGCCGCTGGCGTGCCGATCAGCAACCCTGTCGCGGGCATCTCGGTCGGCCTCGTCAAGGAAGGTGACAACCAGTGGGTTTTACTCACCGATATCATCGGCGACGAAGACCACTATGGCGACATGGATTTCAAGATTGCCGGCACGCAAAACGGCATCACGGGCATCCAGCTCGATCTCAAGATCGAAGGCATCAGCCCGGAGATCATTCGGGCCACGTTCGATCAATCGCGCGAGGCCCGCATTCAAATCCTCCGCAGAATGCTGCAAACCATTTCGCGGCCGAAGGAAGACATTTCTCAATATGCACCGCGGCTGATTCGCACGCACATCGATCCCGAAAAGATCGGCGCGCTCATTGGCCCTGGCGGCAAGAACATCCGTGGCATCCAGGAAGCCACGGGCTGCGTGATCGAGGTCGAGGACGATGGCACGGTCACCATCGCCAGCAGCAACCGCGAGTGGGCCGATGCGGCTCTCGCTCAGGTTGAGGCTTGCACGGCGACGGTGCAGATCGGCAAGATCTATCACGGCCGCGTCACCAGCATCAAGGATTTCGGTGCATTCGTCGAGATTCTGCCTGGCCGCGATGGTCTCGTTCACATCAGTGAGCTTTCGGCCGGATACGTCAACTCTGTCGGCGACGTTTGCCGCATGGGTGACGAGATGAAAGTGCTCGTGATCGACGTCGATGATCACGACCGCGTCAAACTGAGCCGTAAGCGTGCTTACGAAGAACTCGGCATTCCCGACGAAATGGCCGCCCAAACGGCCGAACGCGCCCCGCGCGGCGGCGGCGGCGGCGAAGCGGACATGGAAGAGGGTGGCGAGGAAGATTTTCCAGCGGGTGGTGATCGTGGCGGCGATCGTAATGAAGGCCGCGGCGAATTTGGCATCGAACGCCCCGAAGGCCGTGGTGAATATCGTGGCGGCGAAGGCCGCGGCGGTGATCGTCCCGAAGGCCGTGGCGGTGATCGCGGTGAAGGTCGTGGTGATCGCCCCGGTGGTGATCGTCCCGAAGGCCGTGGCGAATATCGCCCTGAAGGCCGGCCCGAAGGTCGCCCTGAAGGCCGCGGTGATTACGGCGGCGGAGGAGGAGGTTCCGGTGGTGGTGGCTACGGAGGCCGGGGTGGCGGAGGTGGTGGTGGATACGGCGGAGGTGGCGGGGGCGGAGGCTACGGTGGTCGTGGCGGACGCAGCGGCGGCGGTGGCCGTGGTGGCGACCGAGGTGGTCGTGGCGGCGGAGGCGGTGGTGGACGCGGCGGACGAGGCGGCGGTGGTGGGGGTGGCCGCGGCTACGGTGGCCGCTAGTCCTTAGATGGGCTTCCAGCCTGCCCTTCAAAAAATTAAACCAGTAAAGCCGCGACCAAAATGGTCGCGGCTTTTTATGCGCAACAAATCACGTAAAAGAAAACAAATCGCTCAGAAGAACTGCGGCAAGTCCAAGGATGGCAGGCTGGAAGCCTGCCACACATTAGGCCGCTCCGGCCCCATTCAGATTTCCCTTGCGAAAGGCTTCGGCCATCGCAATGGGCACTTGAGCTTCGGCCTGCACCAGCCGGGCGCGATTTTCGGCGACCTTGGCTTTCATCTCTTGTTCCAGGGCAATCGCCTCAGCCCGCTGCTGCTCGGCCTTGGCACGGGCCACACGCGTATCGGCCTCGGCCGCGTCAGCCTGCAGCCGGGCTCCGATGTTCTGGCCAACCTGAACGGTGGCGATGTCGATGGAGACGATTTCAAACGCCGTTTGGGCGTCGAGTCCCCGTTCGAGTAGCGCCCGTGAAATCTTGTTGGGGTTAGCCAGCACTTCCTCGTGGCTCTTCGACGATCCGATCGAAGTAACGATGCCCTGCCCTACGCGGGCGATGATCGTTTCCTCTGTCGCGCCGCCGATGAGCTGGGCCAGGTTCGTCCGCACGGTAACGCGGGCCTTCACCAGCAGCTCGATGCCATTACAGGCGACCGCGCTAAGAACTGTTTTGCCGCCTCGTTGGTCGGGGCAGTCGATAATTTTGGGCATGACGCTGGTGCGAACTGCATCCAGCACGTCGCGTCCGGCCAGATCAATAGCTGCCGCCCGATCGAAATCGAGCGGAATGTCGGCCCGGTGGGCGGCAATGATCGCCAAAATCACGTTTGTCACATTTCCGCCGGCCAAATAGTGGGCTTCCAGCCGCTGCGTGCTGATGCCGGTGCGGCGATTAATGTCGAGGCCCGCTTGGGCCGCCATGATCTTGGCCTGAATAATGACTTGCGAGTTGACTTGCCGAAAACCCATGCCAATCAGGCTGAGCATGCTGACATCGGCACTGGACATATAGGCCCGAAACCACAACTTGCCGTAAGCCGCGAAGGCAATCGCGGCGACGAGTAAGATGAGCCCGGCGATGGCCGCCACGCCAAGCATGATGATGAACATGAAATTGCCGGCCAGACCGTTCTCTTTTTCGAGCCGGAGCTGAGCGAGCAGAAGCAGCACGGAAGGCAACATGAGACTTACTCCGAGACAAGATCACCAAGGCTTGCCGCGAATGATAACCGATTGTTGCCCAACCAGCGAGAGTCGTCAGTCGATCCAGCCGCCGCCGAGCACGCGATCACCGTCATAAACGACCACGGCCTGTCCGGGCGCAACACCATTCCGCGGCTGATGAAATTTCACTTTCAGCTTGCCCTGGGGTAGCACTTCAGCAGTTGCCGCGGTAGGCGGGCTGTTGTAGCGAATTTTTGCGGTGCAGCCGAACTCGCCCTGCGGGGGATCGGCGAGCCAGTTGCATTCGCTGGCCGTCAGCTCGCTCGTCGCGAGGTCCGCTTCCTTGCCAATCACCACTTGCCGCGTGACGGGATCGATCCGCACGACAAAATAGGGCTCGCCCATTGCGATTCCGAGTCCCTTGCGCTGGCCAATCGTGAATCGCTCGATTCCCGGGTGACGCCCCACCACGCGTCCCTCGGTCGTGACGATCTCACCCGACAAATCCCACTCGCTGCCGGCGTCTCGCCGTCTCCGCTCACGAACAAACTCGTCGTGATGACCGCTGGTCACAAAACAGATTTCCTGGCTGTCGCGTTTTTCCGCCACGCGCAACCCCACTTTGGCCGCCATTTCGCGAATCTGCGGCTTACGAAACTCACCGACCGGCAAGAGCATTCGAGAAAGCAGGCGACGGTCGATGCCAAAGAGCACGTAGGATTGGTCTTTGCCGTCGTCGATGCCGCGGAGGAGCATCGGGACGTTTTCACGCACTTCACTTGCCACGAGCCGGGCATAATGCCCCGTCGCTACGAACTCGGCACTAACGCTATCGGCGTAATCG
Source organism: Anatilimnocola sp. (assembly GCA_031394445.1). Classification (GTDB taxonomy): domain Bacteria; phylum Planctomycetota; class Planctomycetia; order Pirellulales; family Pirellulaceae; genus CAYLLN01. The sequence continues at coordinate 9,556 of JANNTN010000726.1, read as the reverse complement.
AACAGTTTGCCGAACTTCAGCCAGTTGTTGCACTGCACGCACGGATTGGGTGTTCTGCCGCGCGAGTACTCGGCCACGAAATAATCGATGATCTGACGAAACTCAGCCTGCAAGTTCAGGGCATAAAACGGAATATCGAGCCGGTCGGCAACGCGGCGGGCGTCCTCGGCGTCGCTGGCCGAGCAGCAGCCCTGCTTGTGATCGGAGCGGGTTTGAAAAATCGGGAGCGTGAAACCCGGTGGTCCATCGACGGCGCAGGCTTCCTGGGCCTCTTCGCCGTGCCGCATAAAGACGCCGATGACGTCGTGCCCAGCCTCCTTGAGTAGCCACGCGGCAACGCTGGAATCGACGCCGCCAGACATGGCTAAAACGATGCGGGACATATTAAAAAGGCAAAAATCAACCGGAGATTGGACGAATTAGAGGCCAGATGCGGCTGTGCAGGTGCCGCGAACCTAGTTCAGACTAAACCGTGGAGGGAAATCGGTCACGGGGCCACCGGCCGAAGAATGCACCTGTGCGGCCAACTCCGTCAGTCTTTCTTCCAAAATTTCGGCGCGGCAATCGACATTCGATTCAGCCAGTAGCTTTTGCTTGACTGCCAGCGAAAATCCCAAAGTGAATGCAAACACATCGGTGAGCATGCCGAGTGAAGATTCACCCGCGAGGAGGTCGTCGAGTTGCTCATGAAGTGCTTCAGAATCGGGAAGCAATTGGCGGGCCAGTTCGAGGATGCGGCGCTGCACATCGGCGCGGCGAGGAGCCATCGCTGGGTAAAAATCCTCCAGCGTTTCAACTTCCGCCTGGCGAAAGGGGAGCACGGGGGACAATTCCTGTCGAATGGTGACGCGCCGTAAGCCGCGTAAGAGGATATTGTGCCGGCCCGAGGGGAGCCGTTCGTGCGACACGATCTTGCTGACGCAAGCGATGGGGGCGATCGGCGGGCGGCCTTCGTAATTTTGCTCCCAACCGGGCTTCAAAGTGACCATGGCAATCGTGCGATCGCTGGCCAGGGCATCTTCGAGCAAGTCGCGGTATCGCGGCTCAAAAATGTGCAGCGGCTGAATCACATGCGGGAACATCACCAGGCTGGGCAACGGGAAGAGCCGCACGGAGGGCGCAGACGCGGTGAAGGATTCGGGGGTGTCTCCGGAGGGGATCATGGCGGGAACCGAAGCTGGTGGGTGCAGGTATCGTAACTCCGCCCTACATGGATCGCCAGCGCATGGCATTATTGGTTGGAAGAAACTCCGAATTCGGCCAACATTTGGGCCAGCAGCTCCATGGGAAGCCCGACGACATTCGATTCACTTCCGGTCACGACATGCACCCAATCCAGGCCGTCTTGATAGCCAAAAGCCCCGGCTTTTCCCTGCCACTGATTGGTATCGAGATATTTTTCGAGCGTCTCGTTTGAGATCGGGTCCATTACGAGTCGCGTGATATCGATGGCGACGCGGTGTTTATCGCTGGGCCTTTGCCAAATGCACAGCCCGCTAAGAACGCGATGCTCTTGGCCTCGCAACAGTGCTAGCATTTGCCGGGCGTGCTCGCGGTCGGCTGGCTTTCCGAGAATTTGGCCGGCGCATTCGGCCACCGTGTCGCAGCCGATGATGAGGCCATAGTCGGTTCGGATGGCGACGTCACGAGCTTTTTGGACCGCCAAACGTGCAATAAGTTTTTCCGCTGGCTCACCGTCGGAAGCCTCGGTTTCGGCCTCTGGCCGTGGCGGCAGGACGGTGAAATGGTAACCGGCCTCCTGCATGAGTTGGGTCCGGCGCGGCGAGCTACTGGCGAGAATCAATGGGGATGGCTGCATGATCGTTCATGAACCGCTGGTGGAGTCGCCGTCCATCGTTTGCCGCAGTTTTTTTAGGCCGCGTTTGAGGAGGCCGGCGACGGCGAGGGTGCTGCGGTCCATTTTTTCGGCGATTTGGGCGAGTGATTCGTCGTGAAAGTGCTTGAGGATGACGGCGGTTCGCTGATCGTCCGGCAGCGTGGCCAGCGCGGTGGCCAGACGCTCGGCTTGCTCACCGCGAATGACGCGCTGGCTGGGCGAAGTTTGCTCGCTGGCGAGAAAGCGATCCAGTCGAACGGAAGAATCATCGAGTTGCTGGGCCAGGGAGTGTTCGCGGCTGATGTCGCGCTTTTGCGCGCCGTAATCGCGGTAGGTATTCAACAGATTGCGGGCCAAAATCGTGCGGAGCCAAGCCATAAGCTCGGCCTGCGTATGCCCCCTGTGGGCGGCGAGCCCTTGGTAGGCTTCAAGCAGCGATTGTTGCACGATGTCAGAAGCATCGACCTTGCTTTGCAGTCGGCGGCCAATTTCGATTTGGGCGACGGCGCGAAGGTATCCCCGGTATTCGTCGAGATTGACGCCGCCGGCAGATTGCGGAATGTTCGAAGCAGCGGGATGGGGAGGTTCGTCGCGATTCATGCAGTTGTTCCGCTGCCTATTCTCACCACGGGGCGAAGCGACTGCAATCTGGATTTACTGGGGCGTGATGCGCGGTATGATCGACCGAATGCAGTGAGTAACAAGCCATGCCGCCAACCTGTGGAGAAGCTGAGATGCGCTGGAAACTGGGATCGTGGGTATTGATTTGTTCGTTGTGTGCCGGGTTGTTGTGGGCCGCTGACGGAAAGCCGGCATTCACGAATCCAGCCGAGGCGGGACCGGATTTTACGTTTCAGGGAGAATACTTGGGCACGGTTCACGACCAAACGTGGGGCGTGCAAGTAGTGGCGCTTGGGGAAGGCAAGTTCGATGTGGTTGGGCACCGCGGCGGCCTGCCAGGAGAGGGCTGGGAGCGGGGCGGGGAAATCAAACCGGGAAAAGGAGAACTTAAGAATGGTGTGGTCGAGGTCACGGGGGATACGTGGGCAGCAACCATTCGCGACGGCTTGTTTAGCGTGATGCACGACGGTAATAAGGTTGGCGAGTTGAAAAAAGCTGAACGAAAGAGCCCGACGCTTGGAGCTGCGCCGCCGGCGGGGGCGGTAGTGCTGTTTGATGGCAGCACGCCGGATCATTTTGAGAAGGGTGAGATTGTTGAGGGTAATTTGCTGGGGCCGACGAACTGCGTCAGTAAGCAGAAGCTAGGCGATCACACGCTGCATATCGAGTTTCGGACGCCATTCATGCCGCAATCGCGTGGGCAGGCGCGGGGGAACAGCGGCGTGTATGTGAATGGCCGGTATGAAGTGCAGGTGCTGGATAGTTTTGGTTTGGAAGGGGTCGATAACGAATGTGGCGGAATCTACAAGCAATCGAAGCCCAACGTGAATATGTGCCTGCCGCCGCTGGCGTGGCAAACGTATGACATCGATTTCACGGCGGCAAAATATGACGAAGCGGGAAAGAAAACGACTAACGCTCGGATCACGGTGAAGCACAATGGCGTGGCGATTCACAAGGACCTGGAATTGACCGCGCACACGCCCGGCTATCGGCCGGAAGGACCGGAGAAGCTGGGTCTGTTTTTACAGAATCACGGCAATCCGGTGGCGTTTCGGAATATCTGGGTGGTGGAGAAGTAGTCGCAAGCTTTATGCCAACAACTTCGCACCGTGCTGCTGGTGGCAGGCGGTGACGACGGCGTCGCGGATGGAATCGGCTTCGGGGCCGGTGAGCGTGCGGTCGGCGGCGCGAAGCGTGAATGAGAAGTGAATGCGTTTGGTGTCCGGGCCGTCCTTTTGCGGATCGCGGTAGATGTCGAGGTATTCCAATCGCTCTAGCGTCGGGCCGGCTGAGGCGTTGACGGTCGCGGCCAAGGTATCCCAGCGGATTGATTCGGCGACGATCAGATTCAAATCGCGGGCGATTGTTGGATAGGGACTTTGCGGGGTGTAGCTGGTGATGAGCTTGGCGGCAGCCGCGAGCCGGCCAAGATCGATTTCCAGAATACACGCCGGGCCGCGGAGACTGAAGGCTTTGAGGCCGGCGGTGGAAACGTCGCCCAGGAAGCCGAGGCGCTGGCCGTTAAGCTTCAGTTCGCTGGCGCGACCGGCTTCGAGCAGATCGTGCTGATAATCGGTCAGATCGAGTGGTTGGTCGATGTGCAGAGCTTCCAAGAGCGATTCGACGAGACCCTTGAGGTGCAAAAAGCCGCGGCCGCTGACGGTGGTCAGCGTTAATTGCTCGCGCGGCAGTCCTTCGGTTGTGGATAGGTAAATCCGGGCGGTTTCAAATAGCTCGATAACGGGGTTGCTCAGTGATTCGTTGATGCGGCGCGAATCGAGGAGGCTGGGGACGAGGCTGCGGCGGAGGCGGTCGGCCCCTTCCAGCATCGCGGTGTTCGCGACGAGGGGCGGCGAATCGGTCCAAGGGCTGAAGGAGTCGGACCATTTTTCGGGGACGACGCTGGCGGTCATGGCTTCGTCGTGGCCGGTGGCGGTGAGCGTTTGTCGGACTTTCGCGAGCACGCGGTCGCTATCGGGCCGGTGCGAGGCGGCCATCGGCACGTTGGCGTCTTCGGGAATTTTATCGTAGCCGTGAATGCGGGCGACTTCTTCGACGAGGTCGATTTCGCGATCGAGATCGCGCCGCCAGGTTGGCGGGACCGTAATGATCTCCTGCGTGCCAGCCGACTGTTCGAGGCAACCGAGCGCAATGAGGATTTTCCGCACAACCTCCGGGGGAACATCGATGCCGATGATTCGCTTGAGCTGCGCCAGCCGCAGCGTGATGGGCTGGCGGCGGGAGCGCGGGGCACCGACATCGATGACACCGTCGATGAGTTGGCCGCCGGCATGTTTGAGGATCAGCTCGCAGGCGCGACGGCTGGCCCAATCGACCATTTCGGGATCGGTGCCTCGCTCAAAACGATAGGATGAGCCGCTGTGTAGCTTGAGCTTGCGGGCAGTGGAGCGAACCGACAGCGGCGCGAACTGGGCCGCTTCGATCAGCACGTCGGTCGTCGTGGCGGAGACTTCGCTATCGGCCCCGCCCATAACGCCGGCGATGGCGACCGGCCGGGTGGCATCAGCAATAACGCACATCTGGCTGTCGAGCTTATACGTTTTGTGGTCTATCGCCTGAAACTCTTCTCCATCCGTCCCCCGGCGGACGATGATCTTGCGACCGGCAAGTTTTTGGAAATCGAACGCGTGCAACGGCTGGCCGCACTCCATCATCACGTAGTTAGTGATATCGACGATGTTGTTGATGACCGGCTGACCGACAGCGGCGAGTCGCATTGCCATTTGCGAAGACGAATTGGCGATCTTCACGCCCCGAATGACGCGGGCGTTGTAACGCGGGCAAAGGTCGGGGCAGGCGACATCGATGCTGGTGTAGGTGCGCAGATCGTCGGCGATGCGGGCGGGCTCTTGAGTGGAAGTCGCTTTGCTCGCCGCGGTGAGTTCGGCATCGCTGAACTTTAATTGCAGGTCGAACAACACCGCAGCCTCGCGGGCGATGCCGATGTGGCCCAGGCAATCGGGCCGGTTGCTGGTCACTTCCAGATCGATGGCCCAGTCGTGCCCCAGTTGCTCGGTGCTCTCATGATTGAGGCCAGCCATCATCAGCCGCTCGACCAGTTCGGCCTGCGTCATCTTCAGCGGGACGTAATCGTTGAGCCAGTTCCAGGAGACGATCATAAGAAGTGCGGAACGCGGAGTGCGGAGTTAAAAACGGAGTCAGGAAGCGGACGTCGTTGGGATAGTGATTAGAAAGTAGTGTGGTTGGATTGCAAACGGGGTTTGGCGAAGCGATCTGGCTTGGCGCTCAACTCAGAATAGTTTGTTGTGGTGCGGTTGCTGCAAGACGTTTTGAGATCAGGGTTTGTGAAAATCGACCGGGGCGAAAAATGCTCAAGTTGAGCGGTTATTGAGCGGTTAGGAAGGTCCGTTGAGCGGTAAGTGAGCAGTTCCAGGTTCAAAGTTCAATGTTCAAAGTTAAGGCAGGGTGCGCGCAGAGGTGGTGATTCCTCACGCGGAGGCATGTAAGGACGAGAACGGTCGTCCAATATGTACATTGCAATCTGCGCGAAAAACCGGGCCAGATTCTTGAAGATTTTTTGGGGGTCGGTAAGGCCGGCTGAATGGGCAAAGTTGGTGGAGTGGATAGCAAGGGTTTGGGGCTCACTCCCAGGCTAACATTGAATGCTCGGAAGTCGTGACTTGGATTTTGAATTTGCCGGCTGCCCTCACAGCCATCCCGCCGGAGTCTTAGGGAACCGAGGTCCATTGAGGCGGACGATTAGTCGCCAGCCGGGTCGTGCGACTCTGACGGTGTCGCGGCGGTAGCATCGATCTTGCCGTACCTACCTTGAATAATCGCTGCCCTGAGTGGAGATTCACGGGCAGTCGCAGGCAGGGCGAAGGGATTTTCCGCATCGCTGAAATACGCAGTTTGCAAGGCGTTCTTCGGCGCAGGCGGATAAGAGAAAGGTTCATTCGGCCGCTGCGGTGACATTCTACCGGCTAGTTCAATGGCGGCGATGATGATGAAGCAGCACAGTGGAACAATCAGCACTCCCAGCCAATGCACTGGGCTTTTGATTATCAATGCCAGCAGTGCGAGGATGACACACGTCGCCGTCATGAACAGGAACATCCCGCGAAGCGAATACTGATTCGCGGCGGGACGTTGATCCTCGGAATGAATGGTCTGCTGGGTCACGGCTGTTCGCCCTTCTCAGCCAAGGCCACGTGGGGCGCGGGCTGCCCGTCAGCGTTTGGCCGATGGGGAGTCTCGTGCTTCTCCTCCGCGTGAATTTTTCCAGCTTTGCGGCGCATCCCTTCTAGCACATGGCCGTGGAGGGAATGGATTACTTTGCGCTCAATCGGTTCCCAGACCCAGGCAGGCCGCAGCTTCCGCTCAAAGCGAGTTGTGAGCGTTAGTCTGGCCTGCTTCGTCCCGACCGGCTCAATCTCAAAGCTGCCATCAAGCAGACTGGCGTAGTTTTCACTCCGCATTTTCACCTCGACAACATCAAACGAGAGTCGCCGGCCCGGCTCAGCCTTGCTGATTCGCTTGCAAATTGTCCCGCAGTTGTAGAAGCACCGGACCACCTCCCCTTCGTTCTGCTTGTTCCCTTCGCTGCGGATCGGCTTGGGAAGGGCCAGGTGTAAAAGCCAAGGAGGCGAATGTTCCACCTCTTCGTAAAACATGATGGCATTCCACGCTTCCTCCGGCGTCGCGTCGATAGTGAGGCCTGTACTTACGACGGCGATGTCTGGCCCATACGGGACAAGATTTTCAATTTGTTGCCCAATCATCGGCAGGGCTGCAATAAGCCAAACGTAACAGCGGAAATACCAAGCGTGGTCCCAGCCGCTAGCGATCAGGAACAGCCGCAACAGAATTCCGCAAACCAGACCGACGAAGGTTGGAATCAGGAAGATGATGCCGAGTGTGAAGCCGCAGAAAAGACCCGCGAGGTTTAAGGAAATCAACAGGAAAACCACAGAGAAAATGGCAATGGTTCCCAGGAAAACGTAGGCCCAGGTCTGCATGCGAGTGGCATATCCTAGGATCGCCCCGAAGCTGACCGGCACGGCGAAGAATAGGGCGGTGCCCATCGAGCCGGTTTGCAGACAGAGGGCATAGCTAAGAGTTCCGAGGGCGACCGACAGGAAAAAGCCGGGCATCCAGAATTTCCACCGGGAGCTGCTGCGGTGCGTGGCATACGTTTCCGGACGAGCCGGATCATATTGCAGGCCGCAATTCGGGCAGATCGCCGGCAGGTCGATCATTGGGAGTGGGCCCCCGCAGCGGCGGCAAAAAGGCGTGGCGGCCGAATTTCGCCCGTGGTGATGCATCGCTTCGTTCATTTCAGAGTCCTTGTCGCAATAGCCGGGCGTGTTCGCGACAGACTAGCCAGACCCACAGCCGTCCTAGCCACACGGGAGCGAGCCGCGAGGTCCACCTGCCTCGGACGCGGATGGTCAGCCGGCTGCGCGTGGTGAAATCAGTTGACTCCGTGATTGGTTCCAGCTTCACGATGAATACATGTGGAAAGCCAGCCCGTGGGCCGCGTGGCGATAAGTCGCTGAAAGTGTAGCCGCTTCCTTCCTGCCAAGCGACGATCCGACCGAACCGCAAAAATCGCCATCCGAAGGCGTTGTGCGAGAGGACCAGGTCCACTCCTACCGCTGGACTTGCGCGCATCAGCGTCACATCGTCGTGGAACGGGTCGATCGTGAGAAACCGCGGCAGGTCGTGAATGATGCTCCATAATTCCACCTGAGCGCAGACAACGTCGAGCGAAATGAGAATATCGAGATTTCGTCCTTTCCAACGGGAGCACTGCACAGATGAGCTCATGACCACCGAGCCTCGCTCGCGCTTCGGCTCTAGCAGTCGCTTGGCATGTTCGGCACTCAGAACAGACAACGCCACGCCCGCTCCCATTTGGATCGGAAACTGCCAGCCCATCGAATCCCCAAACAGTCGCTGGCAGTATGCAAAACCGGCGACGAGCAAACCGGCCGACGCAAACCATGCCAGACAGGTCCAGCTCCTGGCTGCCAATTGCCCCGCCCCTGACACAAGCTGAGAGCAGAAAGGCGGTCCATTTGCTGGTTTTGGCGGTCATCTCAACTGGTTTACGGGTTCGACATTTAACCGCAGAAGCCTGGCTATCATAACCGCCGTAATGATTCTTTGGTCGATGAGGAAATACGTGCGGAAGGCTGGCCTCTATCTTTCTCTATTGCTTTTCAGGCGAAAAACCGGGCGAGATTTTCGAAGATTTTTTGGCAGTCGGTAAGGCCGGCTGAATGCGCAAGGCTGGGGCTTGGAAATTGCGGGATGTGCGTTCTCCTGGTCTGGCGGCAGGCTATAATCGCGGGACTTTTATAGCGGTGGGTGAATGGCTGTTGCAGTGGAAACCGTCGTCAAGCAGCTCACGGAGACGGGGATTGTTGCGCCGAGCAGGCTCGGGGCGTTCGTGCCGCCGAATGCACAGCCTAAGGACGGTGAGTCGTTGCTGAGAGAGTTGCTGAAGCAGAATTTGGTGACGCGATTTCAGGCAACACAGGTGGCGGCGGGGAAGGCAAAGTCGCTAATCCTGGGCAACTACACGCTTCACGATAAGCTCGGAACGGGCGAGGGACAGGTATTCAAGGCGGAGCATCGCCGCTTGAAGCGGGTTGTGGCCCTCAAGATGCTTCCAGCCGCGATGCTGAAGGATGCCACGGCGGTGGCTCGTTTTCAACGCGAAGTGGAAGCGGCAGCCAAACTGCGGCATACGAATATTGTGGCGGCGGACGACGCCGATGAGGCCAACGGCGTTCATTTTTTGGTGACGGAGTATGTCGATGGGCGAGATTTGGCGTCGCTGGTGAAAGAGAACGGCCCTTTGCCGGTAGCAAAAGCCGCCAATTACATCCAGCAAGCGGCGCGCGGTTTGGAATATGCGCACAATCAAGGGGTGGTTCATCGCAATATCAAGCCGGCTAACTTGCTGCTGGGCAAGGACGGCGTGGTGAAGATCTTGGATATGGGGCTGGCGCGGATCGAGACGGGCGGCAACGCGGCGACTCAAAGCGAGCTGACGGGAACCGGGATGGTGATGGGGACGGTCGATTTCATGGCACCGGAACAGGC
>JANNTN010000714.1:0-2289 GCA_031394445.1 Anatilimnocola sp. | reverse complement strand
TCTCACAAGCTCCCAACCCCGCCGCCCTCCGTTCCCAAGCGACCAAGCTGATGAATGACGGCAACTTCAACGAAGCCTATAACGCCTTCAAGCGCCTCTGCCTCGATCCCAACGCCGGCGCAAATACCATCAGCCGAGATTTGGAAAATAGCGTCCAGTGCCTCCATCACCTCGGTCGCCTTCAAGAGTTCGACGCCCTCCTCGAACAAACAATTGCCGCCCACGCAAACAACTGGCGTCTGCTCGCTACCGCCGCCCAGCAATATAGCCAAATCGACCACTACGGCTTCCGCATCGCCGGCAAATTCGAGCGCGGCCAACATCGCGGCGGCGGCGAAGCGCTCAACAGCGAAGAGCGCGACCGTGTCCGCGCCCTGCAACTCATGCAGCAAGCTCTGCCACTCGCGATGAAGGACAGCCGCAAGGACGAAGTCTCCCAGTTTTGGATGAAGCTCGCCGAAATGCTCTTGAGCAATCGCGGCTACACCGAGGCCTGGCGACTCCAATACCTCACCGACCTCACCACCCTGCCCGATTACGACGACGGCCACCACTACTATCGCGAGTACAACGGCGCACCCGTCGATGCCGAGGGCAAACCCGTCTATCACACGCTGCCCACAAGTTGGGAAAAGTCCGAAACCGACGGCCACCGCTGGCGCTGGGCTCTCTCGCAAGCGGTCGAAAACGCGCCGCTACAACTGAACGCCGTCCGCACGCATCTGGCCCAATTCTTCAACCAGCTTTACGGCGTCGAGTCGCTCCAACAGGGCAATGGCGGCTGGTTCTCCCCGCAGTCGGATGACGACACGAAGAAAGACGAATCCGGCACCTACGCCCTCCACACGCTGAAAGAAAACGAAACCATCGCCAAGCTCGCCAGCGGCATCAAACGCTTCGAGCTACCCGACGAATTCAACGCCATCAAGATTTACCAACAAATCATCGCCGAGCCCCGCACCGGCACCGTCGAAGACTCCCTCCAAGCCCTCGCCCAAATCTTTGAGAATCGCCGCCAATATCCCAAAGCCGCCGACTACTGGCGTCAATCCATCCGCCAATTCGGCAATCCGCCGCCCAATCGCTGGAAGCAAGCTCGCCTCGACCAGATCATCAGCAACTGGGGCACCTTCGAAGGCACCACCTCGCAACCCTCCGGAACCAAAGCCACCGTCGATTTCCGCTTCCGCAACGGCCAAAAGGTAAAATTCGACGCCCGCGCGATCAAAGTCGATCTCCTCCTCGCCGATCTCAAGGCCTACCTCAAAGCCGATCCCGGCAACCGCATCGACTGGAACAAAATCAACCTCGGCAACCTCGGCCATCGCCTCGTTACAGAAAACGAAACCAAATACATTGGCGACGTCGCCGCCACTTGGGATCTCCCGCTCCAGCCGCGGCCCAACCATTTCGATCGCCGTATCACCGTCACCACCCCGCTCGAAAAAGCCGGTGCTTACTTGCTCACGGCCACCGTCGAAGGGGGCAACACCAGCAAAATTATCCTCTGGGTCGCCGACACCGCGATCGTGCAAAAGCAACTCAGCGGCAAAACGCTCTACTTTGTCGCCGATGCCGCCACCGGCGCACCTGTCGCCGGGGCCAACGTCGAATTCTTCGGCTGGCAACAGCGTCACCTCGGCAACAACCGCTACCAGGTCACCACCACCAACTTCGCCGAAGTCGCCAATCGCGACGGCCTGCTCACACCCGACCCCCGCTATCTCAAACAAGAATTCCAGTGGCTCATCACCGCCCGCGACAAGACCTCGCGCCTCGCCTTCCTCGGCTTCACCGGTGTCTGGGCCGGCCAATATCACGACGCTGAATATAACCAGGTCAAAGTCTTCACCATGACCGACCGGCCCGTCTATCGGCCGAATCAAAAGGTGCAGTTCAAGCTCTGGGTCCAGCGGGCCCAATACGACAACGACAAAAGCGACTTCGCCGGCATTTCGCTCCCCATCGTCATTCACAATCCCAAAGGCGAAAAAGTCTTTAACCAAACGCTCCAGGCCGACGAATACGGCGGCCTCCAAGGCGAATACGCGCTCCCCACCGACGCCACCCTCGGCCAGTACAACATTCAGCTCGACCAAGGCCACAACCTGCCCCTCGGCGGAATGACCGGCAACACCTTCCGCGTCGAGGAATACAAAAAGCCCGAATTCGAAGTTTCGATCAAAGCCCCAACCGAGCCCGTCATGCTCGGCGAAAAAATCACCGCCAAGATCGAAGCCAAATACTACTTCGGCTCCTCCGTCACCAAGGCCAAGGTCAAATACAAAA
>JANNTN010000900.1:0-2785 GCA_031394445.1 Anatilimnocola sp. | reverse complement strand
TTAACGCAAAGGCGCAGAGGGGGCAAAGGCCGCAAAGGGAAACGGGAGGGTCTCGCCGGACTACTTTAGTTGGTTGATGGCTTGGCCCAGGCGATGTCTTGGGTGTTCTTGAGCTCGGCTTGGAATTCTTGATCGTCGGGGTTTTGCTTGACGAGGTCGACGAAAATGCTAATCGCCTCTTGGACGTGCTGAGTGGCTGATTTGTCGTTGCCCGCGTCGTGTTCGATGTTGGCGAGTTCGCGGAGGGTCATGGCGAGGTCGAATTGGTGGGCTTCGGTTGGGGATTGCTCAACCAGGGTACGCATGACGTCTTGGGCTTGGTTGAGATGTTCGATTGCGGATTTTCCATTGCCTTGGCTGGTTTCGATGGTAGCCAATCGTCGTAAAACCGTGGCTTCCATAAGGAAGAAATTATCCTGACTGTATTGATTAACTAAATCCCGCGCGATGCGGAGCGCCTCTTCCAGATTTATCTTGGCAGCACGGTCATTGCCCTCCTCGAATTGTAAGACGGCAAGCTCGCGGAGAGCGGTGGCAAGATCCTCTTGGCAGCGTGCAACCATGGGGAATTTTTCGACCAGCGGCGTGAGGATATCGCGCGCCTTTTCGACAGCGGCAATCGCAGCAGACGCATTGCCGGTTTTGAACTCCAGAGCTGCTAAGTCCATGTACGCACCGGCCCACTCGATGGAATACTCGACAACTTTTGGGTTGAGTTGCGCTAGCGGCGTGGCTCGCTCCAGGGCTTGCAGATAATATTGTTTGGCCTCGTCGAGTTCGCCTTTTGCGGAGAGGACGCTGCCCACGCGACGATAGATTAAGGCGAGTTGCCACTGATATTGCAAATTGTCGGGTACTGCAGCGGTCAATCCTTCAAAGATAGCTACCGATTGCTTGAAATGCTCCTCGGCACCATCCACACCTTCATCGAGGTCAAGATTGCCGAGCGCGAACTGACACATGCCGTAATCGCGGCGGAGGTCATTCATGTTCGGATCGTCATGGGCCGCATTTTTCAGGGCGCTTTCGCGGATTTCCTGAGCTGTGTTGAACGCTTTTCGGGCGCTTTTGAAATCAGCGGCGATTTGAGCGATACCACCGATGCTCATGTGCGTGTTGGCCAGCTCGGCCCGGAATTGCTGGTCGTCGGGGAGTTGCTTGACGAGGTCGGTGAGAATGGTGATGGCTTCTTGGACGTGCTGTGCGGCGGATTTCTCGTTTCCGGCGTCGTGTTCGGCGATGGCGAGCTCGCGAAGGGTCATGGCGAAGTCGAACCGGTGGGCATCGGTCGGGGATTGCTCAACCAGGATGCGCATGACGGTTTGGGCCTGGTCGCGATGTTCGATCGCGGATTGATGGTTGCCAACGGCGTGTTCCGTGTCAGCGAGATCGCCTAGCGTCGTGACTAGATCGATCTGGTGCGTGTAATTTTTCGGGAATCGCTGCAGGAGGATGCGCGAGACGGCTTGAGCCTGTTCGAAAAGTTCGATCGCGTTCTTGCGGTTGCCTTGGCTGGTTTCTGTCATGGCCAGCTGCCGGAGGATCATGGCCTCCATGACGAAGAATGCTTCCTGGTCATATTGCTTGACCAGGTCGCGCGCGATTTGGAGGGCCTCTTCCAGGTTTTTCTTGGCGGCCTTTACGTCCCCCACTTGAGATTGCAGCGATGCGAGCTCACTGATGGTAATGGCCAGATCCGACTGGCAGCGCGCTTCGGTGGGGAATTTTTCAACGAGCGGCGTGAGGATGTCGCGGGCTTTTTCGAGAGCGGTAATCGCGGCAGGTGTATCGCTGGCCTTGGATTCCAGTGCAAATAGGTCCATGTACACACCGGCCCAGTCGATAGAATACTCGACGACTTTGGGGTTGAGTTGCGCCAGCGACGCGGCGCGCTCAAGGGCTCGTAGGTAATACTGCTTGGCCTCGTCGAGTTCGTTTTTTGCCGTGAGCACGTTTCCCACGCGACGATAAGCGAAAGCCAATTGCTGCTGAAATTGGAGATTGGCTGGCTCGGCGGCGGTCAACCCTTCAAAAGTGGCTACCGATTCCTTGAAATGCTCTTCAGCGCCCTCCACGCCTTCATAGAGGTCAAGATTGCCGAGATTGAATAGGCACATGCCAAAATCGCGGCGTAAATTGTTCATTTTCGGATCGTCAAAGAGCGCATTCTTCAGGACGTTTTCGCGGATTTCCTGAGCCTTCTCGAAGGCCTTTCTAGCATTCTCGAATTCCTTCTCGGCCTGGGCGATGTTGCCGATGTTCATGTGCGTGTTGGCCAGCACGCGTTGATACTCGACCTGGGTAGGATCAGCCGCGACCAACTGCCCGCGAATTTCAATCGCTGTGGTGAATTCACGGTTGGCTGCATCGAAATCGCGCTGCCCGTTCCGTAGAAATCCGATGGCGTTGACCGTGTCGCCGAGGGCCTTGAGCGAAGGCAAGTCGGCCGGTTTGCGAGCGAGGATGCGTTCTTGAATCTCGCGGGCCTTTTGATAGGGCTTGATGGCGTCGTCGGGAGATTCCAGAAAAGAGGCGATTTCACCTAAGCGGTAATAGGCACCGGCCAATTCCACTTCGACCTTGGGATCACCGGCACGCTGCGTGGAAAATCGCTCGAAGTAGGACTTGGTTTTGCTGAGCAAGTCCTGGCGGAGCTTCTGCATTCCCGGTTGATTGAGCAGCTCTTCTTCGCTGACGGCTGTGAAGAACTCGTTGACAGCCGTGATCGCCTCGCGGAGGCTTTCATCGGACTTTACGAGAGCGTGTGAAGCCTGGATGTAAAAGC
>JANNTN010000899.1:0-7167 GCA_031394445.1 Anatilimnocola sp. | reverse complement strand
CATCAGACGCGCCATAGATTTGGCCCCGTTTCATTCCTCCCCCGGCCATGACAATGCTGAACACACGCGGCCAGTGATCGCGGCCACCGCCCGCATTCACCTTTGGAGTGCGGCCAAATTCGCTGGTCACAAGCACCAGGGTAGAATCCAGCATCCCGCGGTCGTCCAGATCGCGAATGAGGCCGGCAAATGCCTTATCGAGGTCCGGCATCATCGTTTCGATGCTGCGATAGTGATACGAATGCGTGTCCCACGCGCCGAAAGTCGCCGTAACACAACGGCAACCCGCCTCCACCAATCGACGAGCCACGAGAAACCGTGAACCCGCTGACGGGCGAATGACTGGCCCCCAGGGCTTGAAGCCATACAGGTCTTTTGTGGCTTCCGTCTCCCCTTTCAAGCTGAATGCTTCGCGTGATGCGGGTGAGGCGAGCAAGTCGTAGGCCCGCTGGTAGAACGAGTCCATCGTGGCCAGTGAATCGTCCCGCTCGCCGCTGCTAAAATGCTGATCCACAAGCTGCTTCCAGCTCTTCCGCTCCTCGAACCGCCGCTCATCGACTCCTGCGGGCAGACTTAAATCGCGAACGGTAAATCCAGGCCGCGCCGGATCTGTTCCCAGAGCAAACGGCCCGCAGGCATTGCTCAAGTAACCGCTTCCCAAAAACTGACTTCCCTGCGTCGGGACACACACGTAGGGTGGCATTGCTCCGCGCGGACCCATCTCCTGCGCAACCACGCTCCCCACACTCGGATAGACGAGCGCCGGGCTCGGCCGATAGCCGGTGAACATGCTGTGTTCCCCCCGGCTGTGATCGACCTCGGTGTGCGTCATGCTGCGGACAACGGTTAGTTTGTCGGCAATTTTCGCCGTTTCCTGCATATGCGAGCTGAACTGCACGCCCGGCAGGTTCGTGTCGATGGCTGAAAGAATGCCCCGATATTCGGCCGGTGCATCCGGCTTCGGATCAAAGCTGTCCATGTGGGCGAAGCCGCCCTGCAAATAAATATGAATGACCGATTTGGCCTTCGGCTCGATTTTCGAGCCGCCCGGTTCGGCTGCCTTTGCCTCCAGCCGGAACAAATTGCCGAGCGTCAGCCCCAGCCCGCCTAACCACCCGGCATGTAAGAAGTCGCGTCGCGACGGGCGACGAAAGTGCGACGGATCGGAGTACCACGTTCCAGCACTGTGCATCGTCATGGCAAATTGTCCTCCTGAAAGTGGTTAGCGTGAACTTGGTGGTGTGAACTCGACGAGCAGCTTCGGGCGCTGTCCGACCCTATCGAAATCGGACGAATAGAAATCCCAACCGTTGCCGCCGGTATTCAAAAACACCCAGCCGTGGTTGGCCTCTCCATTGGCCCATGCCTGGACGGTATCCGTCACCTCGAACGCGATCTCTGACGAGTTAGCCGCGATCTTGCCGAACGTGAAGCTGTCCTTATGTCGTGAAGCTTCCAGACCATCGGCCGACACGCCCGAAATCAAGCTGCCCCAAGTTGCCGCACGGTCAAAAGGGACTAGCATTCGGTGGAGGTTGACAGTGTCTCCTTGATCGAAAGCACTGACGAGCAGCTTCGCCGAGCGAATTGCCGCTCGCGGCGGAATCTGCTTCTCACCTGTGCCAATAAGTCGATCGAATCGCAACAGCACCTGGCTCTCGCCGCCATCGTTGTTCGCATCGGACGAGGCATTGGGATTGCTGTCCAAGATCGTCGTTGGTGCCAGAGCCCAAATCTCCGTATCGACAGCGCCCGAATATCCATCGACGCCCTGTTGAAACGAGACCGTGATCCCTTGAGGTTTCCCCCCCTCGACGACGGCTGAAACAATCAGTAGCAGCACGATGACAATTGCTGCCGGTTCACTTCTTCGCATCGATTCCTCCCTCATCCGATGGAGCGGCCACAGTAACAGACACTTCTAGATCACTGGCCTTCCGCTGCCGCCGCGTCCGCAGCCTGTCGCCTGCGCGCCGGCGTGGTCGGCGTCTGATCAATCAGCTCATTAATCTGGCCCGGCCGTTTTTGCAGCGAAAACGCGTCATACACTTCCCCCACGGCCGTTCGCGCTTCAAAACGAAGCGTGTCGCCATCGATATGAATGATCTGATAGAGCTGCGTGTCTTCAGCAACCCGCGTCATGAACGGCTTGGGCTCAATGTTGTACATCTTGGGTCCGCTCACCGAGACGACATAAACCGTCCCCGTTTTCGGATCGACTTTATTGACGCCCGTCGCCACATTGCTCACCGTCTCCGGCATCGCCAGTGGCGTTTCCAGTCCCGTTCGTCCATAGCTGTGATCGTGCCCTGTCAAAACCAAATCGATGCGGTACTTGTCAAAGATTGGCTTCCACGCGTTACGGACCTTGGGATTGTCCCGATCCTTCGCGGTTGAAAAGATCGGATGATGAAACGTGCAAACGATCCACGGCGACTTGTTCTCGGCCAGAACCTTCTTTAGCCACGGAATCTGCCGGTCAACCTCCCGGTTGCTATCCAGGCCGATGATCCGCACGCCTTGATAGACCAGCGTGTAGCACTGCTCTTCCAAACCAATGGGTCCATCCTCGGGCAATGTGAATTGCGGCCGCCAGTGATGCGATACGCGCGACTTGCCATTCTCGTCCTTCGCCTGCTCATGATTTCCCGTTACTGGAACGCTCGGCACCATCGCATTGAGCCAGCTTCCGGCCCCAAACCATTCGCCCCATTCCGCATCCGATTCGGCCCGATTGATCAAATCACCCGCATGAATCATGAACCGCGCCTTGGGCGCGTCACCATAAGCCTCCCGAATCACCCGCGACCACATCGAACGGATGTCGTTTTGAGCATCGCCAAAATAGATGAACGAAAACGGCTCCGGCTTATTACTGGCCGTGGTGAAATGAAACCACTCGCTCCAATTCACGCCGTCACCGACGCGATAGGCGTACTTTGTGGCGGGCCTCAACTCGACAAACTTCACGGAATGAAAATGGGCCGTGCTCAAATCCGTCATCAATGCCTCAGACACCGCCGGCACTTGCTTCGCCGTCTTGGGAAAACTTGGTCCACCATCGGCCACTGCGATTTCTGCCAGCCCCTTCTTCACGTCCGTGGATGTCCGCCAGGTTACGGCTTGCGTCGTCGCCGGATCACCCGCCCACGTCAGGATGATCCGATCCGGCAAGGCACTCGGCCGATACGCCTCTGCCGGCTTCACCGCAATCGGAGGATGGTCGTGATCGTGCGCCCCAATCGCTCCCGCACTGCCCACACAAAATAGCGCGGTGCTAATCCATCGAAAAACCAACTGTGTACGTCTAGTAATCATTTTTTGGGACTCCCTATTTAGCGATCCGGCGACGCCTTCGGTTCTCGACCCGTCTTCTTTTTCAGCACCAGCTCAAAGTCGTTCTTCTCACCCCTCTTCACTTCGACTTCCATCACGTCCACTTCGGAATTCAACACGCAGTCGCACTTGAATCCGGGCGGTGGACCTCCCCGCGGCGGACCGACCCGAACGCGATGCCTTCCTACGACAGCGCCGTCGTTGTCGCCATACGTCGATACCTTGAACGTCCCGTCGGCTTCCGCGTTGGCAATCCCCTGTTTGCCTACCAATGCGGCCTTGCCGGATTGCAGCGGTTCAAAGAAAACCATGACAAGAGGAACCGGTTGGCCCTCACAAACAACGCGCCCCGTCGTCGGCACCGTAGGAAAGTCCCCTTCCGCTCCGCATCCGATCAGCGAACCGACCATGACCAGCGATGCAATTAGCCGCAGTTTTGTCAAGCAAGGCATTTCTCTAACCACCTGACTTCCGTAGAACGTTGGACACCACTCACGTACCTACCGACCTAGAAGTCCCCAATCGGCTGCCCTTCATCGATCCCGTGCAAGTTGCAATAGGTCGTAATCGCGATGTTCTGACTGACGAACCGCACCGCTCCATCGCACAACACAAATTGGCAGCCGCTGGGATGAATGCTGAAATTGCAGTCATCATTAATCGCCTTCGCCATCGTCGTCGGCGTGCATCCACAATTGATCGGAGAATTTGTCCGCCCATTGGTTCGCACCGACTCGTCGTCGTTGGATCCCGCGATCCACAGCGGCCAGACGTTGATCCGTGTCGGAGCGGCAAGGGGGTTTCCAAAGACATACGTCGATTCGCCGATCAAGAGTGTGTTACTCAAGCCGTCAGTGATTTCGGCAAAGCGGCAGCAGTTAGGCCGCTCGAGGTATTTGTGAAGCGGCCCATTATCACCATTGCAGCTTCCCCCGGCGCTTTTGTAATCGTTCGTTGCATAGCCAACCAAGTGCTCCCGCACGGGTAGCATCGTCCCGCCTGGCAAGGCAAAGGAGGCCGGTGCGATCTTCGGCAAGAAAGAGGACGGGCATTTGTAAATTTTCAGGCTCGTGTCCCCGCCAGGGATGATGGTTTGTTTTGCTGCGAAATAATTCGGAAGCAGTAGCTGTTCACCTTGAGGATTGAGCTGAGCGAACATCGCCTGTTGTTCCACGAATGGCAAAATGGCCGTCGCCCAGCTCCATCCATCATCGTCGGTTGCGCTCGTAATGCCCCCCATCAAGGCACTTGGCAACTTGCCATTTGCATCTGCATAGAGGTGCATTCCCAAACCAATCTGCTTTAGATTGTTGGAGCACTGCGATCGTCTGGCCGATTCACGGGCCGATTGCACAGCCGGCAACAGCAAGGCCACCAAAACTCCAATGATGGCAATCACCACGAGCAACTCAACAAGCGTAAAACCGCGATTGCGAACTCGATTGGTCATGGGCATCTCCTGCATCCTGATGGGCATAGAGGCGAAAGGTCTCGACAAGCCTGAATACCACGTTTGGCTCGGTTCCTATGGGGAGAGCGGTAGGAACCCAGAAGGCCGGATGGCTGCCGTTTAATGTCCAGAGTCTCACGGTTCCATGTGAATGACGTGTGAAGGAATGATTAACGCTGGCAAATTCTTTTCCGCTAAAACGGACCGTTCTGACCCCGCAAACCTACAACCCCACCGATTCCCACGGCCCTGTGATCGCGAACGTGATCCCCGGCGTCTGCAAATTCACAAACAACCACCGCCCATCCGGACTGAACGATGCCCCGGCCCATTCCATGTCGCGGAAATCGCCGGACAGATCATTCCGCTCGCCGTTCAGCACGACGTTGTTTCGCGCCAGTTCGTTTAACTTCCCGTCAGGCGTTAAAGAGTGCAGCCGCTGCGGTACAAACTTGCCGTCTTCGCATAGCACGATGCCGCCGCGCGGACTCACCGCCAAATTGTCTGGACTATCGAGCACTTCCGGCCCCGGGGATTCAAAAATCAGCCGCAACTTGCCACTGCGCGGATCGTATTGCCAAATTTGTCCCGCGCCGGTCCGCCCGCCGCTGGTCGAATCGAAATAGCACACGCCGTTGCCCCACCAGCAACCTTCCAATCGAGCAAACGCCGCCCCGCCCTGCACGCGGCCTTGCGTGAACACGCCGCCACCGTCCTGCGTCCCCGGCGAGTGCGCCTGCTCCGGCATTTCGATCGGCACCCAAGTAACGCGATAGTCGTGCCCCAGCTTCGCGCCTTTAATCAGGTCCGCATAGTCATCGATCTTCAACATCTCCAGCCGTCCCCCGGCTGCCAGCTCGCCAAACTTGTTCGGCACAAAACGGTAAAACCCGGCGGGGGTGCGGTCCTCGGTTTCATAGACGATCCCAGTCTTGGGATCGACCGCGACGGCCTCGTGAACGAAGCGACCCATCGCCTTCAGCGGCGACGGTTTGGCCGCACCCTCCGCCGGGACCTCAAAGATGTATCCGTGCGTCTGCTCCAGTTCCAGTTTCCTGTCACCTTCCAAGTCGCCGTCTTGCACAACCGTCTCTTCGCAACTCAGCCACGTACCCCACGGCGTCGGCCCGCCCGCGCAATTCTTGATCGTCCCCGCCAGGCTGCTCCATGCCTTCTTCCACTTGCCGCTCCTCGCATCGAACTGCAAATTCGTGCAGCCCCCGGTCGCCAGCCGGTCATAGACCATTCGCTCAGGTCCAAATGCCTTCCCCACTTTCGACAGCTCATGATTCCGGCACAGCGTCAGCACGCCATCCTTCTCTGCAATCACCGCCATGCCGTCATGGGCCCCTGGCGTCGGCGTCCCGTCAATCAACAAGTCGCCCGTCCAGCCGAACGACAGATAAGAAAATCCCGGGGGCAACTGCAGCAGCGCGAGGCCTGTCGTCTCGTCACGAACTGCCTCTAACCTGCTCCGGCCCCGCGGCGATTCAGCCGAGAGGAGTGCCGAGAATGATTGCGGCACCGACCACGAACCAAAAATAGCTGCCGTCGCCGCTAAAAACGGCCTTCGGCTCATCCCCTCATCGCTGAACTGCTGCATATTGCCCCCGATCTTCCCAAGATTTACTGGACGCCGCGCTATTGACGCAGCGCTCCGCAGCCATCGGGGCCAATTTAAGGACGACAATGAGGCAAAGATGAAGGTGAAGCTAAGAATGGAATAATCCGGTCGCCTTCGTCACTGCACCATCAGTGATTTTGTGGCGCCCGCTTTCGGCCGACCTCTTTGCCACCATCATCTGAATAGATCAGTGCGGATTAGGTCTTGTCCGAAAGCGCTCTCATCGAGTCCGTCTGCTGACTTGGTCGCTGACATAGTTATGCGGCTTATGCATTTACGCTGGCAACCATATACGGACAGGTGTGCAGGAAACACGAATGCGACTTTCTTGATGTTGCCTTAACCGTTTACCAGTAGGAATTAAGTTAACTTCGAAAACATTGAGCGACATCCTTGAAACTCGGAGAACTCAGATGAAAACAGTTGAGCACGGAGAAATCATCGAACGGCCAGCGTGGCGCAGATCGATCTGCTATTTGGCTGGCGACCGTGTTCGGATTATCAGTGGCCCACTTGGAGGGCTGACGGGCGTTGTCACAGAGGTCAACGCGGCAAGAATGTGCATTTTAGTGATAGATGGGATTGCCGGAGGAGTTTATTGCGTTGCCCCTCAGAATACTCTTGAGCGGAGCGAAGCGCCGGTCCTGAGCGTTGACCCAAGGTTTCCCCGGTAATCAACCAATCCCGAAACCTCTCACATTGAAATTGACGTTCCCGCCGCTGGGTCACGCGATTTGAAGATTGAAATCCCATGACC
>JANNTN010000670.1:0-9385 GCA_031394445.1 Anatilimnocola sp. | reverse complement strand
GCGCCAATCGTCAACTGGCCGGCGTTCGCTACCGGCCGCAGGCCGCTGCTGCCATTGTTGTCCGCAAAAAATACCGTCCCCGTGCCGCTCAGGCCAGCCGCCGCGCTGTTGAAATATACCTCCCCCCAGTTCTGTAACCGCGCCGTCGCGCTATCCAGCGTCAAATCACCCGTCACACCCACGTTCACGTTGAAGCCATTCAAGTCCAGGAGCACGGGTTGCGTCACATCACCTTGCAATTTCACATTATTGAGCGTGCCGCCCGACGTCGTCCCTTTAATCAATTGCTGTACGGTCGCGCTTCCCAACGTCCCGCCCGAAAGCGTGATCGATCCGCTCCCCTGCACCGTTCCCGTTACTGTGAGCGTGCCGCCCGAAAGCGTGAGCACCTCTTGCGACACAATGCTCCGAACCGTATCCGTGCCCGACGCATGCGTGATGATCAGCGCTCCCGGCTGATCGATCGTTACGTCGTCGTTCGCCCCGGGAACAACGCCGCCGCTCCAGTTGGCCGCGATGTTCCACGAACCGCCAGACGCGTTGATCCACGACACGGCTGCCATCAGCGCGCGGTCCTCCAGCCGCTCAAAAAACCTCAACCGCGAAGTCAAGTTCCGCCGCCGTTTGGCCAATCGACGGTGCCTGAATCGCCAAGATCTTCGCAGCAGCTCGCGCACGCTTGCGAATGCCATGTGTCACCTATTCCAGTAATTCAAAAAAGCGGATGGCTCGTTTAACACGCAGCCGCGAATAATCCGCGGTACCGAGTTTCGACTGACGAGAAAACTGCGGGCGACGAGCAAATCGGATTCCGCGTAAAAGCTCAGGCCCCAGGCTAACCTGGTTTTGAGATGCTATTCCGAGCTTCCCCTTCACGCTTATCCCACTATCCCTATCGCCCTTCGTCCGACAAACGCACGCCTCTTAGAGAGAAATCTCGCGGTTAACCCCATGCGGCAAACAACTTCGAGCAAGAAACGAATGGCTCCACCTGGTGCAAAATTCGTGAGAATTCGGATTGCGACTAATCACCAAACTCCTGAATTTCCATGAATTCAGCTACCAAAATCGACTTCGCAACCCTCTTGTAAAAACCGCGCCGTGGAGTGAATTCTGTCTTGGCTAAGAGTAGAATGGAAGAGCGCCGGAACCGCGTGTGTTGCTAAACTAATCGCCAAACCAGAGCAGAACGCACGGTAACGTACCGAATTAGTCGCTTTTGATTCCTCGTCAGCCGGCCGCCTCGCAGATAAAGCAGCCGTACTCCCATGTCTGACGTTGTGTCGTTTACCGACTTCATCCAGCGGATTCGCGCGGGAGACGACTTGGCGGCCGAGGAACTCGTCCGCCACTACGAGCCGCTAATCCGCCGCGAAGTTCGCCTGCGAATGGAAGACGAGCGTCTGAACCGCGCGTTCGACTCCATGGACGTCTGCCAGTCGGTGCTGGCCAGCTTTTTCACGCGCGCGGCAATCGGCGAATACGATCTCGATGAGCCCCGGCACCTGATCCGGCTGCTCGTCACCATGGCCCGTAACAAACTGGCGTCGAAGGCCCGGCAAGAGCACCGACAACGACGCGACAATCGCCGCGTCGCTAACACCGATCCCGAAGCGATTGACAAACTTACGGACAACCGGCCCTCCCCCAGCGAAGTTCTCTCCCGCCGCGAGATTTTAGAGCGAATGCGCGCCTCGTTGACCGATGAGGAACGCGAAATTGCCGACCTTCGTGGCCAGGGCCTGGCCTGGGAGGAGGTCGCCCAGCGCTTGGGAGGCAACGGAAACACTCGCCGCATGCAACTCACGCGTGGCATCGAGCGCGTCGGACGCGAGCTGGGGCTGGAGGATGGAATTTAGCCGCAGTTTGTGCGTTTTCACGCGGCCTGGCGATTTAGTACTTGTTGGTGACCTCCATTTTTGCGGCAAGTAGCAGCTATGTCGTCCCCTCGCTCCGCCGAAGCCGTTCGCTCGCCCGCCAGCGGTGCGCCGGCCTCTCTCGAATTCCAGCGGCAATGGCAAGCGGGACAGCAGCCTCGCATCGAAGCCTTCCTCTCCCAGCGGCCGGCCATCCCCGTCGGCGAGCTGGCGGCCATCATGCGAATCGATCTCCGCCAGCGCCTGCGGGGTGGCAAGCAACTCGGGAGCGGCGAGCAACTCGGGGCAGGCGGCTATTTGACTCGTTTTCCGGAACTTCTCGCCGATGCCTCGCTCGTTGTCGATCTGATCTACACCGAGTTTCTCGTTCGCGAAGAGCTGGGCGAACGCTTGCACCTCCCGCTCCTGCAGCAGCAGTTCCCTCAATACGCCGAAGAACTGACGGCCCAGGTTGAGTTTCACTATGCGCTGGAAGGTAGCGAGCAGGATAATAGCGAGCAGGATAATAGTGCGAAGCAGCCGGATGCTGGGAATGACACCAAGCAGCCTTTTGAAACACTCGCCCCGCGAGGAACGCCCCGAACCCGCTTGCCGTCGCTCGGCCCCGGCTACGAAATCCTCGCCGAAATTGGCCGCGGTGGCATGGGCATTGTCTATCGCGCGCGGCAAGTCGGCCTGAACCGGCTCGTCGCGCTTAAGATGGTCCGGGGAGCCGAATACGCCAGCGCGGAATTGCTCGACCGGTTTCGCGCCGAAGCCGAGGCCGTGGCCCGCCTGCACCATCCCCAGATCGTGCAGATTTACGACTATGGCGAGCATGACGGCCTCCCCTACCTCGCGCTCGAGTTGATCGAAGGCGGCACGCTCGCGGATCGCTTAGACGGCACACCCTGGCCCGCTCGACAAGCAGCGACACTGCTCGAGTCACTCGCCAGAGCCGCCGGCTTTGCCCACCAGCACGGCGTCATCCACCGCGACCTCAAGCCAGCAAACATACTATTGCAGAAGTCAGAAGTCAGAAGTCAGAAGTCAGATAACGATAATCCTCCTTCTGGCCTCTGCACTCTGATCTCTGACCTCTCGCCTAAAATCGCCGACTTCGGCCTCGCGAAAGCGTTTCACGAAAATTCCTACGGGCAAACGCAAACCGGCGACTTACTCGGCACCCCCAGCTACATGGCACCCGAGCAAGCTGCTGGCAAAACCAGCCAGATCGGCCCCGCTGCCGACGTGTACTCGCTCGGCGCTATCCTCTATGAGTTGCTAACCGGCCGCCCACCCTTCCGCGGCGAGACGCCGATGGCGACTTTGCAACAAGTACTCACCAGCGAGCCAGTTTCGCTCCGTCTCCTCGCGCCGCATGTCCCTCGCGACCTGGCAACCATCTGTTCCAAGTGCTTGAGGCGCGAGCCCGAGCAGCGTTACCAGTCAGCGGTCGATTTGGCCGACGACCTGTCGCGTCTGCTCGCCGATCAGCCAATTCGCGCCCGCCCGACAAGTCATACCGAGCGCGCCTGGCGCTGGTGCCGCCGCAATCCGGCACTCGCTCTCCTGGGAGGCGCTGTCGCGCTGTTGCTCTTGGCGGTAGCCGGCATCTCGTCGCTCGCCTCCGTTCGCCTGGGCGACCAGCTTCAAAAAACGGCCCGGGCTGAAGACGCCGAGCGCACGGCAAAACTCGACGCCCAAGCTCGCCTCTGGGACTCCTATGTGGCGGAGATCACCGCGCGCACCGCCAGCCGCCAAATTGGCCAACGCTCAGAATCGCTACAGGCCGTGGACAAAGCCTCCGCGCTCCTGCCCGAAATCGGGCGCACGCCGCAGCGTGTGCTGCAACTGCGCAATGCCACCATTGCCGCTTTGGGCCTCCCCGACTTTCGTCGGGCAGGGCCTGCTTACCCTAGCTCGCTTAAGCCGGGATTTGCTGCAGGTAATTGCACTGCGGCAGATCGCAGTTCAGTGTCCAGCAAAGAAGGCGAGCTCTTCGTCGTTCGTCTATCGGATGGCACGAAATTATTCAGCCTGGAGAAATCTGGGGTTGTCGGCGACCACTACATTTCGCCTGACGGCCGGTTTGTTGTGCTTCTCCAGAATGGAGCGAAGGTCTGGCGAATCGATGGCTCAGAGCAAATCGTGGTGTGGCAGGCGCCAAACG
This sequence comes from Anatilimnocola sp., assembly GCA_031394445.1. Lineage (GTDB taxonomy): Bacteria > Planctomycetota > Planctomycetia > Pirellulales > Pirellulaceae > CAYLLN01. Next base: position 5,356 of record JANNTN010000670.1, on the reverse strand, counting down.
TGGTTCATTTCAAGTATGCTCCCGATGGCCGCCACGCCGCGGTGAGCGGCGCTGGCGCCATGCGGCTTGTGGATCTTGAGTCGGGCCGCGAAGTCCGCCAGCTCGGCCGTGGAGAGGCCCGTAGCTGGTTTGACTTTCATCTGCCCACGCGACGTATCGCTGTTCTCGGCGCGACAGGACTCCAGATCATCTCCTGGGACACGGGAGAGGTGCTGAAAGAAATGCCGCTGCCGGATTCCACTCATCGCACGAACAACGTGAACTGGGTTGCCTGGCACGCCAGCGGCGACTATCTCCTGGTCGGGCCTTTTTTTGCCGGTGGCACGGCACTTTTACACGTGGATTCCGCCACGCTGGCGATGGTCTATCCGCAGAGTGCCCGGGCAGTGGCTGCCAGGTTTTTCGATGATGGTCAATTCCTGTTTACATACAGTCATCAGGACGGTTCCTTGCAATTGTGTCACACCAGCACGGGACGCGAACTGCTCCGCGACTCTACTTTTAATAACTTCACTTTGGATCTGTCGAAGCCTAGTAACAGGTTGTTCCGCTTTACTAATTCAGAATGGCAGGTGTGGGAGGTGGTAACCGCAAGCGAGTGCTCCCTGATTCCTCGAGGATTACATCCGGCACTGGGGAGTGTCCACTCCCTCGACATCAGCCCCGACGGCAGGTTGCTCGCGATCAGCCGCACCAATGGCTTGGTGGTCTGGGACCTGGTGTCCCAGCGCCAATGGTTGGAACCGGCAGTTCTCGCCAGCCAGATCAAATTCACGCAAAATGGCGATCTGATCGTCAGTTCTAGACACAGCATCACGCGCTGGCCACGGAAAATACAGCCGCCAGTCCACGGGTCGGTTGAAGCCGAACTTGAGGTCTCGTACGGCCCCCCACAGCAGCTTGCGGGCCCGACGAACCTTGGCTTTTTTGCGATCGAACCGTCGGGCGACACGCTGCTGATGATGCCTGCGCGAAACGGCCCCCGGGTAATCGACGTTGACGAACCCGAAGAAGTCGTGCGGCTGGTTACGAAGAATGTTACCAATCGAATGGCGATTAGTAGCGACAGGAACTGGGCAGTACTGGCCAACAGGCCTCACGGCGGCATCTTGGTTTATAACGCGGTTACGGGACAGCAAATCGCGGAACTGGCCACTAAATCGGACAGCCTCCCGCTATTCAGTCCCGATAACCGCTGGCTGGCTGCGTCGTTCGGTGACGTTCGGGTTTGGCGAGTGAGCGATTGGGAGCTCGCGGTGGAACTTCAAGCCCCAGCAAAAACGCTTAGCGGCCAGGAAATCGCCTATTCGCCCGACAGCCGCGTGCTGGCGATTGGGCAACCCAACGGCGTCATTCGGCTGACCGATCCGGCCACGGGAGAAGACTGGGTGTCATTGACCGACACCGTCAAAAGCCCCTGTGCGTTCCTGGCGTTTAGTCCCGATCAATCCAGGCTGGTCACGATGGCGGCCAGCGAGGAAGCCGTCCCGCGCATCTGGGACTTGACGGCAATTCGGCGAGAGTTGGCACTGCGCGGGCTCGACTTGCCATCCGACGTGCTCAAAACCACATCCAACGCCAATTCCATCGACGATTCAACCCGACTTGTCGTAACTTTCGACATCGGAAACTTTCGGAAGAAGGCAGAGGCCAGGGATCTCGTCTCCAAGGCCCGGACATCGTCCCCGGAGCAGGCGCTGGAACTCTTTCAGCAAGCGGTACAGACTGACCCCGAGTGCGGACTCGCTCACAATGACATCGCCTGGTTCTCGGCCACCGGTCCCGAAAAGTTGCGCAATCCCGAGCTCGCGCTCGAGCACGCCCGCCGCGCCGTCGCCCTCGAACCCGGCCACCAGGGATATCTAAACACGCTCGGACTTGCCCTCTGCCGCAATGCCCAGTACGAAGAAGCCATTCGCGTTCTCGACCGCTCTTTCGCGCTCAGCACCAACGACGGTGCCTCTTTCGATCTACTCTTCCTCGCCCTCGCCCACGCCGGCCAAGGCAACGCCAAAACCGCCCACGACTACTACACCAGGGCCAAGGCCTGGCACGACTCCCACAACCCCAGCCAACCCGCCGGCTCCACCTCCGAGTTCACTCGCCTCTACGACGAATCCCGCCCCGCAATCGAGGCGAAGCCTCTACCCTAAGCATCGCCCACCAGCGCAAAAGAAAACGCCGGCTAAAACCGGCGTAAAGAGTTGTCGCATCAAACAGTTGCGACAAGCGGAGGGCACGAGATTCGAACTCGCAACCCCTTGCGGGGCATCACATTTCCAGTGTGACCGCTAACCATTCGCTTACCCTCCGAGAATCGAACATTTTTCGCTCAATTGCTCGCCCAATCGGCGATCCTTGCCAACTGTCCCAGCGTACTCGCTGCCAACTGTCCCAGTGTACCCGCCTTCCCCGCGGTGAGAAGAACGGCATCCCACGCCACGTTTCGTATTGACCAACATGGCGACTGGAATAACATAGTCAACAGAACCTCGTTCCGGCCCGATTTCCCAGTGCCCTATCCGCACCGGCGAAGGCAAGCGGCATGTACAGACCCGGCGATCGCGTCATTTACACCACGACCAAGCACAGCGCCCATCCCGGCCCCCGGGCCGAAGCCGTGTACCCCGAACAGCACGGCGAAGGATACTGGTACGACGTCAAAAAATACTGGCTCGTCGTCCAGGTCCAGCCCAACGGCTTTGTCGTCGTCATCACACGCCGCGGCAAGGAACGCTCCATCGCCGTCAACGACCCCCGCCTTCGCCCCGCCCGCTGGTGGGAATCGTTTCTCTATCGCGACCGCTTCCCCCGCCTCTCCACCACTCCCGGCTCCGAACCCAACTCCACCGCGGCCTAAATTGTCGGCGGGGTACCCGCTTGCGGGTCGGCTCCGCGAAAGCGCGTCTCTTTCGCGGAGCGAAAGGCGACTATCGGCCAGCTAGCGTTAAGCGTCAGGCCTTCTTCTCAAACGCCAGCCATTCCCCGCCTCGCCACGCAAACAGCTCATTCGACAGGGCATGCCCCGGTTCCAGCCGCATCATTTCGTCGGCCACAACCTTCAGCGCCGCCAGCCCCACCTGCGATTCGCTGCTACAAAACACGACGATATCCCGCGTCGGAACCGCAACCACCACCTCCCCCGCCGTCTGCTCCGCAATTTTCCCCCAAAAAGCCGGCGCGAGCAGCGTGCAGGCTTCCAGATTTTTCCCTGTAATCACCCGCCGCACTTCGCCGCTCTCTCCGTGAAACTGCACGGTAATTTCCGGCATCCGCTTCTTCAAATTATCCAGCGACAGCTTTCGCAATCCGTCCTGCGAAATGCCCAGTTGGGCCAAATCCTGCTGCCGCACCATCAAAAGGCCAGGCGGCAAATCAAACGCATACGTCACCACCAACTTCCCCGCCAGCGGCTCCGTCACCGGCAGTTGGTCCGCAGGCATACCAGACTGCAGTAGCCCAGCGCTGAAATCCACATGCTTGATCCGCGGCAAGATCAAACTCACGTCGATCGGAAACTCCGACTGCTGCGTCTGCTCAGACATGGACACTCCGTTGTTCTGTTCCCTCTCCCACTGGGAGAGGGCTAGGGTGAGGGTTTTTTGTTTTTGATTAAGCGCGAATCGCGAAGCGGCGATTACAACTCCCGAATGAACAGATTACCAAACTCCACGACTTCGTTGTGATGCTGCAAGCCAATCGGTCCCCGTGCCGCCATCCCCGGCAACTGCACGTTCTCAATAACCTTCTTCTCATTGAGCACCACGCTCACGCGCTCCCCCTTCACCGTGATCACAAACCGGTTCCATTTCCCCAGCGGCGCATCCGCCACTTCTTTCGGCGTCACTCCCGCCCGCACCGCCGCCGGCAACTGCTTGTTCGTCCGAAACAACGTGATTTCTCCAGACCCGACCGGGTAACAGCACATATTGATCTGCGCCTCCTCGCTCCCGCGCAGCAAAATCCCGCTGTTCCCGGCGTCATCCACTTCCTGCATCACCACTTCCCCCTTCGCATCCACTTTGTCGTCACCATTCGGCAGCACCACGGGATATTTCTTCTTCGTTGGCTTCGCTGGGAACCGCCAATCCACCACCATCTCGAAATCGCCATACTCTTTCTCCGTCCACAAGTGCTTCTCCTTCGCCTCCGCCGCTTCGCACTTCCCGTCGTAGTGCAAAACCCAATCCTTCGGCTGCCAATGCCCTTCCTGCCCGCTCACCTTTTTCCAGCCAGCCAAATCGATCCCCGTATAAAGCGGCACAAACCCCTTCGCCTCCGCCGCGGTCTCCGCCGGCGAAGGATTCGTCGAAGGCAGCTCCGCAATCTTCAAGTTTTTGAAGTGACACTCCGATCCCTCCGACTCCAAGCAGATATATCCCTTCCGCGGCCGGCACATGCTACCGCCCGAAACCTCCTTGCCGTTCACCGCCAGCTTCAGCACGCCATCGTTGCACGTAATCCGGTAGTGATTCCATTCCGGCGACGGCTTACAGAGCCGCTCACTCGGCAAGCATCGCTGCGAATTCTTCGAAGGATGCGGCCGATCGGGCACCATCGTCGCCCCCCAAATCGGAAACACATCCCCATGACTCGTGTACGTCTCCGTATTCCGCCCATCCAGCACCTGCACCTCCACACCCCGGCTGAACGGCTGCCCCACAAACGTGATCGGATCGCCCCAAATAAACACCCCCGCGTTCCCCATCGGTTGCATATGCCGCCACTCCACCTCCATCACAAAATTCTCATACATCCGCTCCGTCCGCATCGTCCCCGTCGGCTTCCCCGTACTCACAATCATGCCGTCGCGAGCCGTAAACGTATTCGGCGCGACGTTCACGATTACCCACCCGCTCAAATCCTTCCCATTAAACAGCGGGTTGAAGTTGTCTTGGGCGACGGCGGTGGACACCGTTGCGAGTAGGAAGCAAGTGACTGCAATCGTATGGCGAATCATGGCGAACCCTTTGGGATCGGACTTTGAGGTTGTTCGGCCGAATGTAGCAGGTGGTGCGGCGGATTTCCAATTTGGTGAACGGTCGTAAGAGGCCAGGATTCTTGGAAAACGGAAAGCGCTCACTTCTGCGGAGCGCGTGATTTCTGACTTTTTGCAAGTTGGTTTGCGGCTGGTGGTTACGAAAATCGGTTTGGTTGGAAAGCGCTCACATTGAGCACTTAGTGAGCTGTTGGTGAGGGCTTGGTGAACTGTTCGTGAGCTGTTGGTGAGCGAGCAGTGAGGGGAAGGAAAGGGAGGGTTCAAAGTTCCGGTTTGCGGGTTCCAAGTTGAAGGAGCGGCAGGAGGGAGAGATGGAAGCACGGAGTTGAAATCTTTCGCGCTAAAGATTGGAAGTTT
>JANNTN010000894.1:0-26165 GCA_031394445.1 Anatilimnocola sp. | reverse complement strand
GCTAGGCGGTCGGAGGCTTTGAGGGCGTCTTCGCGGAGCTTCCAGAGGTCTTTGGTGGCACTGAAACGTTTGAAGATGGCGCCGGCGGCGGCACCGAGCTTGCCAGCGAGGCTGCGTTGCTTCAGTAGGTGCTCGATCTCGGAAGGAAGCTCGTCGTCCACAGCATCGCTGATGATGCGGATGGAGAGAAATTGCGTGTTTCGCTCGCGACAGGCGGCGGCGACCGCGAAGGTTTCCATATCGCAGGCTAGCGCGGCATGTTCCGCGGCGAGGCGGTGACGCTCGGCCGAATGACGGATAATAGAATCGACCGTGAGCAGGCGGCCGTAGTGCAGCCCTTTGGATGCGGCCAACGAGGCAGGATCAAGCGGCAGATTGGTCGCTACGTGCTCGCCGGCCAGGTTCACCACGTCATCCGCCATGAGGATGTGCCCGCGGCGGAGCGATTCGTCGAGGCCGCCGGCAAATCCGGCGGAAATCACCCAACGGGGCTGATAGAACTTGATCGCTTCGGCGGTGGCGCGAGCGGCGGCTTTTTGTCCGACGCCGGATTCAATAAGCACCACCTCGCGTGAGCCCAATTTGCCCGCTCGCTCGATGCCGTGAGGGTGCTGCGAAGTTTCGGCTCCCTTCATTAGGTCGGCCAAGCCGCCGGATTCGATGCCCAGGGCGAAGATGAAGACCGCATGGCAGGGGAGGAATTCGGTGGGGGCTGCGCCATCGGACGCCACGGGGGCGGCTCGCGGCTTAGAATGAGGTTCGGCGGGGCCGGGGGGCTGGGCCGAGCTTTTTGGCGCGGCGATGCCGCCCACAACCTCGCGCAACTTGTTTTGCGCGGCGTCGCGAAGGTATTGATCGACAATCCAGCGGAGCAGCATGGTGACGTGAAGTTCGGTGAGGGTTACGTATTATCGTAACATGCGGTGCGTGATAGCGGATCGTGAATGAGTGCAAGCAATTCAGAAGCGACGATTTCAAATGCGAGCGACGCGACGTGGCGGTTTTGCGTGCTCACGCCACAGGGACGGGGAGCGATTGCGACGATTGCCGTGCATGGGTGTGGGGCGAAGGAAGCGTTGGGGAAGCGGTTTCAGCCGCTGGGGGGCGGTACGTTGGCGGAATATGCGCTTGACCGGGCGGTTTATGGCCGGTTTCGATCTGGGGCGGCAGCGGACGAGGATGTGGTGGTGGGTATTCTGGGGGGAGAAGAGCTAGAGATTCATTGTCACGGAGGGGAAGCGGCGGCGCGGGCGATTTGCGAGGCATTGGACAGCGAAGGAGGCCAAGAGCTCGCGCCAGAGACGTATGCAAGCGCCGTCGCGAGTGATGCGATCGAGGCCGAAGCTTGGTTGGCGTTGGCGAACGTGCGGACGGAGCGAGGGGCGGCGATTCTGCTAGATCAGTATCGCGGGGCGCTCAGGACGGATCTCGAAAGGATCGAGCGATTGCTTGCCGATGGCAGCGTGGCGGAAGCAAGATTGGGCGTTGAAACGCTGCTGCGTCGCGGGCGGGTGGGACTGCATCTGACGCAGCCGTGGAAGGTGGTGTTGGCGGGGGAGCCGAACGCGGGAAAGAGCAGCCTGATGAATGCGGTGCTCGGTTATGAGCGGTCGATAGTGTGGCCGGAGCCGGGAACGACGCGGGACGTGTTGGTGGCGACGACAGCGATGGATGGCTGGTGGGTCGAATTGAGCGACGTGGCGGGGCTGCGGAGCGCGGAGAATGCGCTGGAGGCGGCTGGGGTCGAGCGGGCGGAGCAGCAAATTGCGGCGGCGAATCTGGTGGTGCTAGTGGCCGACGTGACCGCGCCTTGGAACGCGGAACTCTATCGCACGATTTGTGAGGGAACGAGGCGTGCAGGCGGAGGCGATGCGTTGAGAGTGATCGTCGCGCATAGCAAGTGTGATTTGGCGGAAAGCCACAGCGAGGAGCGGCCCCGGGGCGTTGTGACAAGTGCTGTGCAGGGATTGGGGCTGGCAGAATTGTGTAAAGCGATCGTGGCAGCGCTGGTAACGGAGCCGTTGATGAGCGGAATGGCGGTGCCGTTTACGGTGGAGCAGGTTCGGTGTTTGGAGACGGTGGCGCGGGAGTTGGAACGAGGGAATGTTGCGGAGGTGGTGAGCGAGTTGGTGGACCTGCGCTCGCGGGCTCGCTTGTCCCACCCTACATAATCGGATTAGGGCATGTTTCACTACGACGGTGGGCTGAGGATTACGAGTATCGATCTGGGCGTGGATATGCGCCGGCGGCAGGCGCGGGGGTTTATTTCGCACGCGCATATGGACCACATGGCGCGGCACGAGTTGGCTTTTTGCACGCCGGCGACGAGCGAGCTTTATCAACATCGATTTGGCGTGCGACCGACGCGGGTGATGCCGTATGACGAGGAACTGGTGTGGGGGGACTGCTCGCTGAGCACGCATCCGGCCGGCCATGTGCTCGGGTCGGCGATGCTGCGAGTTCAATGTGGCGGTAGCTCGCTCTTGTACACGGGGGATTTCAAGTTGCGGGCGTCGGCCACGGCTGAACCGGCTTCGCCGCCGCGAGCGGATGTGCTGATTATGGAAAGCACGTATGGCCAGCCGCGGTATCGGTTGCCTCCGCGCGAGGAGTCGATCGCTCAGTTGACGGCGCTGGTGACGCGCGTGCTGAACGACGGGCGAACGCCGGTGATTCACGCTTATGTGCTGGGGAAGGCCCAAGAGGTGGCCAAAATCCTGTCGTTGGCGGGAATTCGCGTGGTGCAGCATCCGCTGGTTCATGCGGTGAGCGAGGTTTATCAGCGGTGCGGGTGCGATTTGGGCGCTATCGAGTTGTGCGAAGGCCCACCGCCCGTGGATGCGGCCGTGATCGCTCCGCCCAGGCGGCAAAAGGGAGCTGCCCTGGAGGGGTTGCGGCGGCCAGTATCGATAGCCGTGACGGGGTGGGCAATTGACCCGGCCTGGCGGTGGCGGCTGGGAGCGGACTTTGCCGTGCCGCTATCCGATCACGCCGACTTTGACGAGTTGGTGGAATGTATCGAGCGGGTTGAGCCTACCGTTATTTATTGCACGCACGGTCCGGCAGAATTTGTCGATTTTCTCCGCCAGCAGGGGCACAACGCCCACGTTCTGGAACAGTGTCGTTCTGGCAAACCGCCGGCATTAGTGAAGAAATGACGGTCGTGTCGTTCCGCTTGGCGCGGCTGTGCGGGCCGTGGCGATTGGTCGCGTAATGCTGACGATGCCGCCGAAGCCGATTGTCTGCGGCTTAGGGATGAAAGCGGTCGATCCTTCCATGCAAGCGGGAGTGCCAGGATGGCAAGCGTGACCGCTAAAGACAATTAAGCTGCAGCAGGGACGCCGCATGTTGAGCGCTAAACTACTTCGGCTGACATCGGTCGGCGTGTGCTCGGCCGTGTTCGCCACGGGCTGTGGCACGCAGAATAAGCCGGCCTATTCGGGACCAGACCGTCTGCCCGCGCCGCGGATGATTGAGCTGCCCGCCAATATTCGGCCGCTACTCCGTGCCGAGCCCACCGATCAACGCCCGATCGACGAGCACTCGGTTCCGGCCCAGTATCAGCAGCCGCACAGTCCCGGCTCGCCGAATGTGAAGATTGTGGAGCTGGCCCAACGCGAGCAACGCGTTGAGTCGTCGATTCGCGAGCCGCACGTGGGAAGCGGGCAGAGCGCGCCGAGCGTGACGCAATCGCCGCCGGCCCGCAGCGAGTTTGTACCGATTGCAATGCCACCGGCGAGTGCTGCTCCCATCGCGGCTATTTTACCGCCGCTTTCGTCGGAGCAGCCCACGTCAGTGGCGCGAACGGCTGCCACGGGACCGGACCTTTATCCGGCCAACCAAAGGCCGGCGGTTGCTGCCACGCCTGTGGCGAACATGCCACCCAGCGCAACGCCGCCACGGGCGAGCACGGCTTACATCCCGGTCGCGCCGCCCACGACGACGTTTCCCACCGCAAATTCGGCTTTCAACGCGCCGCCGATTCAACAGGCCGGGCTGGGAGAACAGACGGACGGGATGCGGGCCGCGTCGCAGCGTTCGATTCAGATGGCGAACCAGGCGGCTTCGATGATGCAACGCGGGATGCTGTTTTGCGCGAAGAGCGAGTTGATCAAGGCTTTGACGTTGCTGACGCAGGCCTGGGACATTCAGGAATCGACCACGACGCATTCCGCGGCTTTGACGGCAGGGTTATTGGCCCTGCAAGAAGCTCGCGATTTTGTGTCGATCGATGGTCGCGAGCCCGTCAAAGTGGCGACCGTGGCTTCGACGCATCGCACGCAGTTGCCGACGCGATTGCCGGCGGAAATCAGCCCGCTGGTCGCGCAGCAACATTACCTGGCGTACGCTCAAGCGGAGTTGACGTTTGCCGCCAGTTCGTTGCCCGCGGCTGCAGAGATTTTGTATCGCTTGGGCCGCGTGCAAACGGCCATTGCTGCACACGACGCCGATTCGGCGAGCTTGAACTGGCCACAAACGATCGTTTTTCATCAGGCGGCGCTGGCAACCGATCCCAACCATTGGCTGGCCGCGAACGAGTTGGGCGTGATTTATGCCCGCTACGGCCGATTGCCCGAGGCCAAACAATTGCTCGTGCGCAGTGTGTCGGTTCATCCGAATCGCGAAGGGTGGCAGAACTTGTCCGTGGTGCATCGCCGCTTGGGCGAAGCCGACCTGGCCCAGCGGGCCGAGGCGGAGCGGCAATTGCTTGAAGGAAAAAATGGCACGAGCAGCTTGGCCAGCGACATGATCCGCTGGATTGATCCAAAAGCATTCGCGGCTAGCGGCGGTGAAGACGTGAGCTGGCCAGCGAAAGTTGCCGCGAACCCGGTAGCAAATACGGGGACGACCAAGCGGTAGCGGCAGAACCGACGCAGAGTGAATCGCAAGTGCGACAGAGAGACGGAGTGAGTCAGATGGCCAGATCGGAACAAAAGTGGTTGATCGCTCTGTCGCTCTGCTTGTGCGGCATGACACCTACGTGGGCAGGCGAGCCATTTGCGATGGCGACGATGCCGGGAACCCTCTGCCAGACGTGTGTGGCGGGCTGTGTGAATCCTTGCCAGCCGCCGATTCAAGGCGTCGATTGCTTACAAGGCAACGGCTGCGGCGAAGTGCATTGGAAATCTTGGGGGCCGATTCCGTGGCAGGCGTTTGGGCAGGGGGAATATGTGGGGCCGCCCCGGCCGGCGCATGTGCCGGAGTATCGGCTGCGCGTCGATGACCAGGTCGAATTTGTCTTTCGGCTAAAGCGAGACGAGGTTTCGGGTCCCTATCTGCTGGACGTGGGGGACGAAATCCAGATCGATTCGCTGATCGACGAGAAGTTGAATCGCAAAGTGATCGTTCAGCCCGACGGCACGGTCGATTTGCTCTTGCTAGGTGCGGTGCGCGTGATTCGGCGGACATCCGATCAGATCCGCGACGATTTGAATGAGAAATACAAAAAGTACTATCGGATCACGGACATCAACGTGACGCGCGTCAAGACACAGGCGAAGGCGGACGACCTGTTGCAGGCTGTGAATAACCGATTCTTTTCGGGTGGGCAGGGAAAGCAAGTGCGGGTGACGCCCGAGGGAACGATCGCGTTGCCGTCGATTGGCGTGGTGCCGGCGCAAGGCCTGACCTTGGACGAAATTGGCCGCGAAGTGAACGAGCGGTATCGCAGTGTGGCCGATGGTTTGGAAATGACGCCTATTTTGCTCTCGCGGGCCCCGCGCTATGTGTATGTGACGGGTGAAGTGCGCAGCCCTGGCCGGTTTGAGATGGTCGCGCCCACCACGGCGATGCAAGCGCTGGCACTGGCTGGCGGGCGCGTGAATGGCGGCAACATGCGCGAAATCGTGGTGTTTCGACGGGCGGAAGACTGGCGGTTGATCGCTACGAAGCTCGATTTGAACGGAGCCTGGAACGGCAGGCGGCCCGTGCCTTCGGATGAAATTTGGCTGCGCGACTCGGATGTTATCGCTGTGCCGCGAATGCCGATTCGCCAGTTCGACGATCTGGTCGAGCTGTATATGACGCGGGGCGTGTATGCCGCGTTTCCCATCAACTTTGGGTATTTTTGGAATAGCACTTCGACGGTGGCGACTGTGGGGCCGGGGCCGTAAGGTTTGCTCTTGGCGTGATGCTTCGCGATTGCTATCGTTCCCGGCGATAGCAGGGGGGCGAGTAGCATTGTTTTGGTGGTTTTGCACGCGGCGCGTGCCAGCAGGAGCAGTTCGATCCCGCATCGCCAACGTGCCGGCGGAAATTCTGCTCGCAAATCTGAGCGAGCTTCTGATAAGAATTTCGCGATAGGCCGCAAACTGATCTTGACCCACTGGCGGCAGGGCGAGTAATTACCCGCCTCTTATCTACCGCCAACAATTGTCGCGGAGACTCCGCGGCCAGAGTTGGTGCTTGGGTCCAATACGCGAGTACGACAAATCGCCCTCGGAAGAATCGAGTTGCTGACGATCGGCGGCTGGATGATTGCGGGGAAAATCAAGATCGAGCGGCAGAGCAGCCAAGGCGTGAGAAATATGAGTTACAGGAGAATCGCTTTGAACGCACGCGTGCCACTGCTACAGGCGACGTTGATAACGGGGTTGTTGCTGTCCGGCGGTTTCCTATGGGGCCAGGCAGCGGCACCACCGAACGCTCGCCGAGCATCGGACGACTTGTTGCGCGAGGCTCGCGCGGCAATCAAGCAGGCCGACTTTGTGCGGGCCGAGAAGCTGATCAACGATGCGGAGAAGCTGGGCGTGAAATACGACCAGTTGACCGATCGCTGGTCGGATAACCCTGATGTCCTGCGTAAGGCCTTGGCCTCGGAGCGAGGGAAGGCCAACGCGGTGAAGTCGCCGTTTGGCATTCCGGCCATCTTTGGCGGGAACAAGCCCGGTGAGCCCGGCATACCGGCTGATCCGGTTGCAGCCGCGGTACAGCCGGCAAACGCCCAGTCGATGAGCGCTGCCGCGGACAAAATCGCGGGTGATCAAAAGTCGCTGGTAGCCAGTCACCTGCGCGACGCGCGGGCGGCTTTGGCCCGGGGCGATAAGATGGCGGCACTGGCTTCGTGGCAAAAAGCGGCAGCGATGCCGGCGATGTTTGCACCGAATGAAGATTCCACGCAGCGCATGGCCGATGATTTGGTTCGCGCGGGAGTCGATCCGAGTCGCTTGCGTCCGGCCTCGACGACGGCAACCTCGCCTTATGCCCTGCGGCCGTCGGATGTGGATGCTTCTGCTGAACGATTGCCTCAATTGAACACAAGCGGCGCGGCACCACCGATCGGTGCGGCACCGGGCAATTTCTCACCGTACAACTTGCCGGCGGACTCGAATCCGCTCGCGCAAGGACCGCCTGGTGGCGGCGCATATCAACCCATGGCACCGGTGGCGATGACACCGGCAGGAGTGGCCCCGGCCATGTTGCCAGAGCCGCAACGATTGCCGACGGGTGATTCGTCGGCACAAGTGGAAGCGAGCCGTTTGGTGGCTCAGGCCCGCGTGGCGCTGGATCGCGGCGATTTGCAGTCGGCCGCTCGGATGGCCGAGCAAGCCGAGGCCTTGAATGTGCCGGACATCGCGTTTTCCGCAGGTGAAATTCGACCGTGGCAAATGTCTTTGGAAGTGAATCGAGCGATGGTGCGCCGCGAGGGCGTGGTGCAGGCCAGCGGCGCGGCGGAAGCCCCGGCTGAGCCGCGCTATCCGGTGACGCAGGGCGGCTATGTGCAGGAAGGGGATGCGACGCGGGTGATACAGGCGGCGGCGACGTCGCAACAGCCGCAACAATCGATCGTTGCGCAGCCACAACAACCGGTCATTACTCGGAACCCCGTGGTGGGACCGGAGCTGACGACGGCCCAACGGCTGTATTACGAAGGGTTGCAGTCGCTGCAGCAGCAAGATCGCACCACCGCGATTCAAAAATTCAACGAAGCTTGGCGGCAACAGGATCAGCTCGATCCCGAGACGCGGCAGCAAGTCAAAGACAAGCTGACGTTTTTGCGAAATTCGGAAGGTGCGAAACCGCTCGCGGGTGGGGAATCTCCTTCGCCGCTGGAACAGGTCAATTCACAGCAAGAGCTGCTGCGGCAGAAGCTGTATCGCGAGATTTTGAACGAGGAGAAAGCGGCCCAACAACAGGTGCAGAAAGACCCGCGGGGAGCGTTGACGACTTTGGAGCGATTGCGCGAGCGGGTGACTGGCGCGGAAGTGGAACCGGCAGCGCGGAAGCAGTTGTTGCGAATGATCGATGAGCTGATTCGCGAACTGTCCACGTTTATCGAGGAGAATAAGGCCAATATCGAGAATCGCGAGCAAAACGACGCCGTGAAAGCGGACGTGGTGCGCGATCAGGATGTGCGCCTGCAAACGCAAGTTAAGCTCGCCGGCATGGTGGAGCAGTTCAACAAGCTGATGGATGAGAAACGATACGCCGAAGCCGAAGTCATTGCGCGACAAGCGAATGACATCGCTCCCGGTGAAAGCGTTGTCACCAACATGATTGAAAAATCGAAGTTGGCGAAGCGGATTTATGAAGATTTGGACGTGCGAGACCAGACCGAACGGTATTTTGCTGACACGATGCTGAGCATCGCCCGGTCGGGCGTTGGGCAAAGTGATGAAAAACCGTATGGGTTTGGCGACTTGAGGACTTGGAAAGCGCTGAGCAACACGCGACGCGGCTGGATGAATGAACAGCGGAACATGACCCCGGTGGAACGCGAGATTCAAAAATCGCTGTCCAAGGGGGTGGAAGTTCGCTTTATCAATCGGCCGTTGTCGGAAGTGATGGATACGCTGGGGCGAATGGCCGGTGTGAATGTTTATCTCGATCCGCAGGGTTTGAATGCGGAGGGTGTCACCACGGATACACCGGTGACGTTGAATCTTACTCAGCCGATTTCGTTCAAGAGTGCGCTGAATTTGATGCTGAGCCCGCTGGGGCTGAGCTATGTCATTCAGAACGAGGTGTTGCGGATCACGAGCGAGCAAACGCGCGACTCGAACACGTATGCCAAAGCGTATTACGTGGCCGATCTGGTCATGCCGATTCCGAATTTTGTGCCGAACTCCAGCCTGGGGTTGCCGGGGGCGATTCGGGAAAGCTTGAACGCGTTGACGGGCCTGGGAATCATGCCGCGGTCGCCGAGTGGAATGATGCCGCTGACAATGGCCAAAAATGAAGGCCAGCAGGCAGACTCGCAAACGAGCGCGGAGATTTTGGCACAAGTGAACAACTTGGGTGGAGCCGGACGAGGCATGCAGAATGCCTTGCAGCCGGCGGGCGGCGGATTTGCGGGGCCTGGCGGGCAGGGCCGCGGCTCGGCACCCGATTTTGACAGCCTGACGGAACTGATTACCAGCACCATCGCCCCGCAAAGCTGGCAAGAAGTGGGCGGGCCGGGTGCCATTTCTGGCTATGAGAACAACTTGAGCCTCGTTGTGAGCCAGACGCAGGAAGTACACGAGCAGATTGCCGATTTGCTCGAGCAATTGCGGCGCTTGCAAGATTTGCAGGTCACGATCGAAGTGCGATTTATCACGCTGGCGGACAACTTCTTCGAGCGAATTGGCGTCGATTTCAATATGAGCGTGGACGACAACACGGGCCTCAACAACTACCTTCCGTTCCTGCCTTCTGGTCAGTCGGGGCAGGCGAACAGCACGTTGTTTGACGACAGCAACAAGAGCGTGGCCATTGGTTGGACCGCTACCGGGCCGACGGGTGACTTGGACGTCAAGCTGACGCAAAACAGCTTTGGTGGCAACTTGCCGCAATTCGGTGGTTTCGATCCGAACTCGGTCGCAAACTTTGGTTTTGCAATTCTGAGCGACATCGAAGTGTTCTTTGTCTTGGCCGCGGGCCAGGGAGACACGCGGGCCAACATTTTGCAGGCTCCGAAAGTGACGCTGTTCAATGGTCAATTTGCGTTTGTCTCGGATACGACGCAGCGACCGTTCGTGACCTCGGTTATTCCGGTCGTCGGCGATTTTGCCGCAGCTCAGCAGCCTGTGATCGTGGTGCTCAACGAAGGCACCAGCCTCAGCGTGCAAGCCGTCGTGTCGGCGGACCGACGTTTTGTGCGGTTAACGATGGTTCCGTTCTTCAGTCAGGTCGGCGACGTGCAGGAGTTCACGTTCACCGGCTCGACCACCACCGACAGCGGCAGCACCATTCAGGATCCGTCCGATCCTGACAGCAATGTCACGGATAATGTGACCAAGACCGTATCCGGCACAACGGTGCAATTGCCGACATTTGCGTTTACCACGGTGACGACGACGGTGAGCGTGCCCGACGGCGGCACGGTGCTACTCGGCGGCA
Source organism: Anatilimnocola sp. (assembly GCA_031394445.1). GTDB lineage: Bacteria > Planctomycetota > Planctomycetia > Pirellulales > Pirellulaceae > CAYLLN01. The sequence goes on along the minus strand of JANNTN010000894.1, from coordinate 15,845 downwards.
TTAAGCGCTTGAGAGAAGGCCGCACCGAGCGTGGTGTGCCGATTCTCAACAAAGTGCCGTATGTCAGCCGTCTGTTTAAGAACGTCGCGATTGGCCGGGAAGCTCAAAGCTTGATGATGATGGTCACGCCACGCATCATCATTCAGGAAGAGGAAGAGCAAAAACTTGGAATCGAAACTCCCGATCAATAGTCGGCAGGATAGCAATTCACTTTGAGGGCCGCCGCAAGTTTCATCCCCCCGGACCTGCGGCGGCTTTCTTTTTTCTTGTGCAAGGAAATGCGCGGGCAGGGGCGTTGGTACTGCCGGGGCTGGTCAATCCAGCCGTTTGTCGGTCAAACTGCATCCATGATGAACACTCAACGTCGGTCGGAAACATGGCTTGTGATGGGGGCGCTCTTGGGCGGGTTGGCGGTGGCGCTGGGTGCGTTTGGGGCGCATGGCTTGGAAGGGACACTGCGTGGTTCGGAGGGTGTGCTGTCGGAGTCGGCCCACAAGCAACTGGCCAATTGGGAAACGGCGGCACGCTATCAGATGTATCACGCTTTGGCCCTGTTAGCCGTGGGGTTGTTGGCTAGCCGCCGGTGCAGCGCTGCTATTCACATTGCCGGGGCGACGATGACGGTTGGCGTGCTGATATTTTCCGGCTGTCTGTACGCCCTGGTCTTGAGCGGACAACGCATGCTGGGCGCTGTCGTTCCCGTGGGGGGCGTGCTGCTGCTCGTTGGTTGGGGATTTCTGACTTATGCGGTTGTGAGCCCAAGCGGAGCCAGTGAGGTTGGTTTAGAGCGTGAATGATGGGCGTGTTGCGTTGGGTTTCTTGGTGCAGTCTGGTAAGCTTGGCTAAGGGAGCCAGTGTGCCGGCCTTTTTCCCATGAATCAGTCGAACGCGAAATCTTCGCTCTTGCCGTCGATCATTGATCGGCTTATTGAACCGCGTGGCGATGAATCAGGCGATTTGATGCGGCGCGGGCAGTCGGTTCGCGAACTAGAGGAAGCGGTTCGCCGCGACTTGCAAGATCTGCTCAACACGCGCCGGGCGGCGGTCGATGGCTTTCCCGAGGATGCCGAGCTCTCGCGGTCGCTGTTGACGTTTGGCCTGCCAGAATTGACGGCATTTGATCCGACGGTTCCTGACCAGCGGCGAAACTTGCAGGACATTATTGAGACCACGATTGCCAAATTTGAGCCGCGGCTGATGGAAGTGCGCGTAAAATCGATCGCCCCCGACTCGGCAAGTGGCCGCGGCTTGCGGATGTGCGTGGAAGCGCTATTGCGTGTTTCGCCAGCGCCGATCCCAATCACCTTCGACACGTTGGTCAAGTCGGGAAGTACCGAATGGCAGGTTGTTGAACCGGGAGGGTCTTGATGTCGGCCCGCTTGGAACGAGAGTATGAGAATGAACTTGCCGCTATCCGGCATTTGGCGAAGGATTTTGCGCGTGAGCATCCCGCGGTTGCCAGCCGCTTGATCCTCAGCGAGGAAATGGGTCTCTCCCAAGACCCGCACGTCGAACGGCTGATCGAAGCGTTTGCTTACCTCACCGCCCGCATTCAAGTCAAAATCAAGGATGAATTTCCTGAGCTGGTCGAGCCGTTGCTCGGCATGATCTATCCGCACTATTTAGCGCCGATTCCGTCGATGGCGGTAGCGCAACTGCATTTAGACTCCGCGCAGGCGAGCCTGACCACGGGCACGCGGATCGAGCGGGGAACCGATCTGTTCTCGCGAGAAATCGGCGGCCAGCCGTGCCGCTTTCGCACGACAACCCCGGTGACGATGTGGCCGGTGCAAGTGGCCCGCGCGCGATACCAAAGCAGTCCGTTTGGCGCGGATGTGGTGCCGCCGTTTGAATCGCGCGATGCGGAGGCGGCGCTGCGGATTGAGTTGCGCGGAGGCGGAGGAGCGCCACTGACCCGGCTGGGAATGAACGAGCTGCGGTTCTTTCTGAGCGGCGACCATCCCACAACGCATCAACTCTATGAGTTGATTTTTAATCACGTTACGAGCGTGCAAATTCGGTTGCCGAATGCTCCCCCGGGAAAGAGCTTGCTGACATTGCCGGCCACGGCCATTCAGCCCGTGGGATATGACGAAAATGAGGGCATGTTGCCGTATGGCCCGCGTTCGTTTCCGGGCTATCGGCTGCTCACCGAGTATTTTGCGTTCCCGCAAAAGTTTTTGTTTTTTGATCTGACGCGACTGGAGGGGCTGTCTGGTTTGCATCCTCAGCAAGAGGTGGAAGTGCTGCTGTTTCTGAATCGTGCAGCGCCGCAAATGGAAAGTCGCATAACGGCCGACACTTTTCGGTTGGGATGCGTGCCGATTGTCAATTTGTTTACGAAGATGGCCGAGCCGATTCGCCTGACCAGAACCAAGACGGAATATTTGGTCGTGCCGGACGCGCGGCGACCGCAAGCGATGGAGGTCTATTCCATCGACGAGGTTGAGAGCATTCACCCGGACACGAAGGAAGTGGTTCGCTACCATCCGTTTTATGCCTTGGAAGACAAGACAGAAACAAGCGCGGGAGCGTTTTGGCACCATCAACGTCAGCCTTCCCCCTCCGCGGCCGATCCGGGGACAGATGTTTATTTGGTGATGGTCAATTCGGAGTTCGATCCGACCGTGCCAGCGACCGAAGTGGTGTCGGTGCGCACCACCTGCACGAATCGCAACGTGCCCGCCGATGTACAGAAGACGGGCAGCGTCGATTGGCAATTTCAACTTGCCGGGCAATCGCCCGTGCGACGGATTACCACGCCGGTCGATCCCACGGCGGCGCTGCGCCTCTCAGGAGGCAGCAACCGCTGGCGGCTGTTATCGCATTTGTCGCTCAATCACCTGTCGGTGGCCGGCGGACCAGACGGAGCAGCCGCGCTGCGGGAAATTTTGCGACTGTACGACTACACCGGTTCGAATTCCACGTCGCAACAGATCGACGGCTTGTTCTCGGTCACATCGAGCCGCGGCATCGCGCCGATTCGGGAAGGGCACACGCGGGGATTTTGCCGCGGGCTGGATGTCGCGATCACGTTTGACGACGAAAAATTTCCAGGTATTGGTTTTTATTTGCTGGCGAACGTGCTGGAGCGATTTTTGGGGCAGTACACGTCGATCAATTCGTTTACGCGGATGGTGGCTCGTTCCCGGCAGCGTGAATTTTGGGAGAAGCGATGGGCACCGAGGACGGGGAACTTGAGCCTGGCCTAACCCGCGGGCTTTCGTCCGATTTACCGCCCGCGGAGCACGCGGCGGAGGAAGCGGCTTCGTATGACGAGCCGCCACTTGTCGATGTGTTGATGCAAGACCCCTATCGTTTTGGTTTCTTTGCATCGTTGCGCCTGCTGGCTCGCATAGCCGCGAAAGCAGCCGCGACGAATGAAGAACCGCGGCCGGCGATCGAGCAAATAAAGTTTCGGTCGCTACAGGCCTTGTCTTTTCCGCCTTCCGAATTGTGGGATTTGAAAATGCTGACCGGCGGCAGCCGCAGCGTGGAGATGACGGTGGCATTTTTGGGCCTGACGGGCCCGATGGGAGCCTTGCCGCGGCCCTATACCGAGCTGGTGATTCAGCGGATTCGCAAATTCGATTATGCACTGCGGAATTTTCTCGACATTTTCAATCATCGGCTGATCGAGGTTTTTGCCCAGGCAGGTGAGAAATACAGGTTCTACTTGCCGTTCGAGCATGCGGCCGCGCGGGAGCAGTGGCGGCGAGCGCAGGGAGAGCAAAAGCTGCGGGCTTTCTTTCTGGAGGAGCGGCCTCGGATCGACTTGGTTTCGCAGATATTGCTGGATTTTGGCGGCTTGGGGACCGGATTGTTGCGATACAAGGACTCGCGGCGGGCGGCCGCGGTTCCCCGGCACGACGTTCCCGATTCGGCCCTGCGCTACTATTGCGGTCTCTTCGCCCAGTCGCACCGCAGCGCGGTCTCGCTCGGGCACATGCTGAGCGAGTATTTCCGCGTGCCCGCGAACATCCTCCCCTTTGTCGGCCAATGGATTCAGTTGCCGCTCGAGCATCAGACGTGCATGCGGCGATCGGTTTCGGAAAATCAGCCTGCGCTTCGTGGCCAGCCGGTGGTGGGCAAGTGCTCGCATCCCCAATTGGGCAGGAACACCGTGGTGGGCTCGCGCGTCTGGGAAGTTCAAGGACGGTTTCGGGTGCAGTTGGGGCCGCTGACGTTCGACGAGTTCAAGCACTTCATGCCGATTGGGGATAAGTATCGGCAAATGGCGCATTTGGTGCGGCTGTATGTGGGACCGGCTTTTGATTTTGACGTGCAGCCGGTGCTAAAAGGAGAAGAAGCTCCCTGGTGCCAGTTTGGAGCGAAAGGGTCGCGAGCCCCGCGATTGGGCTGGAACACCTGGTTACGAAACCGCGCGTTTACTCGACCGGTCGATGACGCGGTGTTTCGTGTGCCTGATCAGGTTTCGATGAGCAATTAGTAAATTAATACCGCTACGCGCAAAAAAAGCGGGGCTGCCTGGAGGGTAGCTCCGCTCAAAGCGGCGGCGATTGTGCCGCTGCTGGCGACCGGCCTGTTCCACCTTCAGTCGCCCGCTTTTTCACCCGCGATGTCGGCTAAAGATTAGGCAATTCGGTTAAGGAGTGCGATTAACATCCACCTGTACACCACCGCCTGGGGTGCGATTGACATCGACGTCAACGCGGCCGGGGCGGTTGTCATTGATGGGGCGATCGATGGTGCGGGGCGTCGTATCGATGGTCGCGTCGTTACGGTCGCGACGCTCCTCGGCGCGGCGGGCATCTTGCAAATCGCGCTTCTCTTCGATGATCTGTTCATTGCCCTGGCGGGCGGCATCTTCCACTCGCCGCTGTTGACGGGCGATACGTTCGGCCGCATCCTGCTTCGTTTCCTGCAGGTCGCGCTGCTCTTCGCGGACGTTCTGAACAGCTTGTTTGTGGGCGTTATCGACATCGCGCTGAGCACGCTCGACGCTTTTGGTGCAAGCGCCCATCAAGCAGGCGGCGGCACTGAGACCGAATAGAAAAAACATGCGTTTCATGACTAGTTCCTCGCTAATGGTGTTTGTCGGTTGATTTTGAAAGGATTGAGATGCGGCTCGCATGGCCAGTGCCACCGCACCTGCCTGAACGTGAGGCAAGTGCTGTGCCATAACGTGTTGCGGTGGCCTGGTTTAGGGCTTTTGGCGTCGTCGTAACTTATAGTGAGCTAAAGTACTTAGGGCGAAACTTGCGCTCTTTAAATATCGCGACGATTCAGTGAGGCAGGAAATGCCGTAAGCTCAGAGACACTGGTCTTTTCGTGACCATGCTGCTCGCGAGGCAAATGTTGTGAAACGCCATTTTTTGCAGGGTTTTAACATGGCGCTGAAGCAAAATGGCTGATGGGCAGAATGGGCTTTGACTTGACCTTGGTTTTGCCGCGATGCTATAAGCGCTGTGTAAGGGAAATGCATGACCGGTACCTCTTCCGTCCACGAAGCCCGGCCCATCACCGGGATCACCATCCGCGTTCTTGACGGCGCGGACCGCGGGCGCGTGTATCAAGATTTGAATCCGCCGATCACGATTGGCCGTGAAGAAGGGAACACGATTCAGCTCAACGATGAGCGGATCAGCCGGTATCACGTCAAGATTCAGGAAGATCACAATCGGCTGGTCATCACCGACCTGGAAAGCACGAACGGGACCAAGGTTAACAACGAGGATGTGCAACTGCGCATCTTGCGATTTGGCGACATGATTCAACTCGGCCGCAGCGTGTTGCTGTTTGGATCACGCGACCAGATTGCCCAACGGCTTTCCAAGCTGCGGGCGGAGGATGACGACGGCACGGGCGATCCCGATCAGGGTAAAGCGGCACCGATCTCTTCACTCGATTTTGAATTGAATTGGAGCGAGGACGCCGATCTGCAGGCGACGATTCATGCCTTGGAGCCGCCCGAATTGCCCGACCGGCTGACACCTGGGCAGGCAGCGCAGCTTTCGGAGCTATTAGAGTTTTTGCATCTGCGTTTGCGAAACTTCATCTCCAATTCCGAGGCCGACAGCAAGGCCAACAAAGTGACGTTGGACCTGCGGCAATGGCAGGCGCTGATCGACTTACAGGCCCGGCTGTCGGAATATCTGCGAGAAGTGGGCGAGCCATAATTCTCTTGTCGCTCAGCCGGTTGTAAGATAGCGACCGAAGAAATCTCCACCGCGAATGTGGGCAGGGTGCTGTTACCGAGCCACTTCCGCTGACCGCGATGACTCCGCGGATGTTTTGATTTCTTGTGCCGAAGGCGCGAATTCGATGAAACGTAAAACGAGTGGCATGGCGTTGGCAATACTGGTTTTGGCAATGGGTACTGCCTGGTGTGCGGATGGACCGACGCCACCCGATGGCTTTCATGCGATCCTTAACGGGAAAGATCTGGAAGGCTGGGAAGGGAGTCCGGAGTATTGGAGCGTGAAGGATGGTTGTCTGACCGGAGTGACCGACGGCACACTGAAATACAACCGCTTCATCCTGTGGCGGGGCGGCACACTGAAGAATTTTGAACTGCGCGTGCAAGTGAAGGTGACGGCGGGGGGCAACAGCGGGTTGAACTATCGGAGCCAGCACCGGCCCGATTTGGGCGAATGGGTGGTCACCGGGTATCAATGCGATGTGGTTTCAAACCGGCCGGATTACAACGGGATGCTCTATGAAGAACGCGGGCGGCGGATTTTGGCCCACACGGGCGAGAAGGTGATTATCGACGGCGAGGGGCAGCCGTGGGTGGTCGATAAGCTGCCGGTCAAAGAGTTTCCGCCGGGGGAGTGGCACGATTTTCGAGTGCTCGTGCAGGGCAACCACCATCAGCATTGGATTGATGGGCATTCCACGGTGGATGTGATCGACCTGGATGAGAAGAATCGCGCCCTGGAAGGAATCCTGGGCGTCCAGGTGCATGTCGGGCCGGCGATGCAAATTCAGTATCGGAACTTCTTCGTGAAGCATTTGCCGGCGAATTTGCCGCTTACCACCGCGGCCCAAGCGCCAATTCCGGCGTCCGCGGTGAAAGTTGTGCCGCAGGGGACGCCGAAGAAGAAGAATTGAGCGTGGCATTTTTCGCGAACGAAACGAATAGCCGGCGGGAATAGAGATGTATCGCGGATATTTTTTGAATTTGCAGCGAAACGAACAGCGCCGCAACGCGCTGGTGCAACATTTAGCGGATATTGGGGCGGCGACGCGCTACGAGCGCTTCGATGCCGTCGAGGGCCGGGCGGTCGCTGCCGATCATCCGACGAAGCTGGACCCGGGCAATCTCGGCTTGTGGTTGAGCCACGAACGTCTGCTGAAGGCCGCAGGCACCGACAAGCATGTGCATATTCTCGAAGACGACGCGATCCTAGCTCGCCAAGCGGTTGAGCTTCTGGATGGCCTGCTGGCCCACATGGATCAGAACAACATCGCGTGGGATCTATTGTTTACGGACATCTTCGTGCATCCCCGGACCGATCCCTTCCTGACGTTTCTGGAGAAGATGCGGCAATTTTCTGAGACGCAGAGCTATGGAATTTTAGACCTGGTCAAAATTCCCTTCGCCTGCACTAGCTCGGTCCTATTCAACAAAGCCTCAATCGGCAAATACTTGGGTTTGATGACAGGAAAATGGGCGGTGGGGATGCCGATCGATCTGTATATCGGCAAGCTGGTGCATTCGTCGCAGCTCAAGGCTTTCGTGACGATGCCGTTTATCACATCGATCTCGGCCGACAGCAACACCTCCGACATTCGCGGCGACCTGGATCGCTCGCGGCGCGTATGCGACGTGCTGCGGCGCGGTTTCTTTCAAGAAGCGAATATTCAGACGCTCCTCACGGAAATGCGAGAACTCACCGCCGGCGCGAAAATTTCGCCGCTGGTAAATCTCTATCTCAACGCCGAGATGTTCCGGCTAAGCGATTCGTTTCGGAACTTTTGAAGGCGAACGCCTACCGCTCGACCTTAATCGAGCCAGCCCAAAGTTCTTCGAGGCGGTAATAATCGCGGTTCTTCGAATCGAAGAGGTGGATGATCACGGAGCCGTAGTCGAGCAGAATCCAGTGGCTGTCTTGATAGCCTTCGAGGCCGAGCCGCCTGTGGCCGTATTGCTTTTGCAGCACGTCGTCGATGGCGTCGCTCATCGCGCGCAGTTGCCGATTGCTCGTGCCGGTGGCAAGGACAAAGTAATCGAACGACGTGGTCTGCTCCCGCATGTCGAGAACCAGCAAATCTTGACCGCGGTTCTCTTCTGCCTCCTTGGCCGCCGCCAGGGCCAACTCGAGGCTTCGATTGGTATTAGTCCGCAGGGCTGGTTGGCTCATTGTTGCGACCACGCACGCTCCTTTGCTTGGTGAGTAAGAAGTGGCATTCATCCGACACCTTCATCTTATTCAGTCGGGACAAAATTGTCAGCGTATGGGTTCGGATTTTCCTTGCCGCGAATGACCGGAAGTGCCCGAATTCTTCATAAAATCCCCATCTTCCAGGGACTTTTGTTGGTCTGTTAGCAACTGGACGCTTGTGAACTGAGAGGTCATTCTTGGTTGCCGATTTGCCAAAGCGAGCGGCTTGACGCGGCTGAGGGTTGTGGTAACCTGCCGGCCAGACGCAAGGTGTTCCGGCCGCTTGTTGCCGCCGGAAAGAATAGGGAAAACGGTGTAAATCCGTTGCGGTCCCGCCGCTGTAACCGGGGACGACCGCCGCATAAGCCACTGCCAGGATCGGAGCCATCACGCACTGCGTGACCGGCCACGATGGCGGGAAGGCGCGGCCAGTAGGACGAACCGGAAGCCAGAAGACCTGCCTTGAGCGTCGTGCTCGATAAACGTCCTAACCGCGAGGAGCTGGTTATGGCAGGTGTTTTCTACGTGCGCGCGGCTGCGCGCAGGGTCGGTTTTACTCTCGTCGAATTATTGGTTGTCATTGCAATTATCGGCGTCTTAGTGGCGCTGTTATTGCCCGCCGTTCAGGCCGCTCGCGAAGCTGCCCGGCGAACGCAATGCTCCAGTGCGCTGCGGCAAAATGTGCTGGCCGTGCAGATGTACAACGACGCTTTCGGCTACATCCCGCCGGCGAATCTGCCGAGCGTCACGGTGAATGGCCAATCGGTGCAAACGACGTGGTTCGCGCAGATTAATTACGCGACGAACGACGTCGCCACCGATGTGGGACTGATCGCGCCGTTCATTGAAAAGAGCAAGGCGGTGTTGAAGTGCCCGTCGTCGAATCCAAAAATCGAGAAGCTGTACCAAAATGCGTCGGGCGGCTTTGGCTACAACATGAACCTTGGGCAAGTGGATTTTTCCAATTGGCCCAATGTGCGAATGGTGGTGATGCGGCTGGTGAATTTTCCCACGACGTCGCGAACAATCGTGCTAAGCGATGCGGCCCGCATCGCGCCGCCGTGGTCGGGCGATCCCGTGCTGCGGTTCACGGAGAATTTTTACCTGCTCGGTCCGCAAGATCCCTCGGCGGCCCCCTTCACCCATTTTCGGCACGGCGGCAGCACGGCGAATGTGGCTTTCTTGGATGGCCACGTCGAGCCGCGAACCGAAGAGTTTGTGCCTTCACCGGCGAGTTGGAACCAGGCGGCCAACGATCTGCGGCAACAGATGAAGCTGGGGTACATCAGCAACAGCAGCGTGGATTCTTACCGGGCGGAATGACCACTGTTAGCCATGCAATCACCTACACCTATTCTGTTTAGCTGGAGCGGCGGCAAAGATAGCGCGCTGGCGCTGCATGCGCTGCTGGAGCAGCCGGAGCAATGGGAAGTGGTGGGGCTGCTCACGAGCGTCTCCGACGAGTATCAACGCGTGAGCCATCACGGCGTCCGCGAAGAATTGCTGGAGCGGCAGGCCGAGGCGATTGGCCTGCCGCTCGACAAGCTACGGTTGCCGTCGAGCAACGGTCCCTGCACGAATGCCGACTTTGAGGCGCTCGTGGGCGGGAAGCTGGCCGAATACGTGGAGCGCGGCGTGATGCATGTCGGCCACGGCGATATTTTCCTGGCCGATTTGCGGGCGTACCGCGAAGCTAACCTGGCAAAGCTCGGCATGACCGGCGTCTTTCCCATCTGGCAACGCGACACACGCGAACTGGTCGAAGCGTTCGTAAGGCTCGGATTTCGGGCACGGCTCTGTTGTGTCGAAGGGGCCAAGCTCGACGGGTCTTTCGTGGGCCGCGAATTGGATTTGCGGCTGATCGCGGATTTGCCGGCTGGGATCGATCCCTGCGGTGAAAATGGCGAGTATCACTCGTTCGTTTATGACGGGCCAATTTTTCGTTGGCCAATCGCGTTTGAGACGGGCATTGCCGTTTGCCGTGACAATCGGCACTATGTTGATCTCATTCCAATTGATCTGATTCCGGCTAATAGCAACCCTTCTGCCCTCGTCGCGGACGGGGTGCCGCCGGTATAAAATAGTTACTCAAGGAGAGTTCCATGCAGAATCCCCGCGGTATCGTTTTGGTAGCCATGATTGTACTCGCAGCTTCGACCCGGCTGATTCCGCCGCTGGTAGCGCCGTGGGTGAATCTGTGGAATTTCACGGCGATCGGGGCCATGTGCCTGTTCGGTGCGGCCTATTTTCAGCGCAAGTCGATCGCGTTTGCGGTTCCCATGGCCGCGCTGTTCCTCAGCGACGTGATTTTGACGTCCATGCTCTACGGCTTTAAGGAAATCAACGTGATATCGTTCAGCTACGTGCTGTTCGGGCTGACGACGCTGCTGGGCATGACGCTTCGAGGTCGCGTTACGTTTTTGAACGTCACCGCAGCCGCTGTCATCTCCAGCGCTGGGTTCTTTTTGCTCTCGAATTTCCATGTGTGGCTGAGTGGTCACGGCGCATCGATGAAAGACGTGACCCTGCTCTCGACGTATATCGCGGCGATTCCCTTCGCCAAGAACATGTTGCTAGGAAATTTGTTCTTTAGCGGCGTGTTGTTTGGCGGGTACGAACTGCTATCGCGGCGGTTGCCCGTGCTCAACCGCGCGTCGCTGGTGAAAGCTTCCTAGAGTGACACACGCTCGCAGCTTGTGCTGCTCGTGGAGCGGGGGCAAGGATTCCTGCCTGGCCTTGCACCGTGCCCTGGCCGAATGCGGGCATCTTACCTGCCTCGTAACGATGTTTACCGAAGACGCGGAGCGCTCCCGGTCGCACGGCTTGCCCCGCGAGGTACTGGCGGCTCAGGCAGTGGCGATGGGCGTGCCACTGTGCTCGGAGGCGGCCACTTGGGACGACTACGAAGCGGGCTTTATCCGCTTGCTGGGCCAGGCGAAGGCTATTGGGGCGGAAGCCACCGTGTTTGGCGATATCGATATACCCCGTCACCGCGAGTGGGAAGAAAAAGTGTGCCGGGCTGCGGGCCTTACCGCGCTTCTGCCGGTGTGGCAGCAAAATCGCTGGGACTTGCTCACACAGTTTTGGGCCGCGGGATTTGAGGCACGGATTGTGGTTGCCCGGGACGGGCTGGTCGATCGCCGGTACTTGGGACGTGTGCTCGATCGGGCCACTGCCGAGGAATTAGAGGCAACCGGTGTCGATGCGTGCGGTGAAAATGGCGAATTTCACACGGTAGTAACCGCGGGACCGCTCTTTCGCGAGCCAATTCATTTGGAAATGCGCGGGCAAGTCCTGCGCAGCGGCTGCTGGTTTCAAGATGTGGCTGTGGTCACACGCACTGCCGACTGCCGATGATAGACGGTTGTCATTTCCGCTAACGACGTGAGCATTTTCTCGGTGAGCAGGCCCGGATCGAGCCGCCAGCGCCAGTTCCCCTCGGTGGTGCCAGGAAAATTCATGCGGGCTTCGTTGCCTAGCCGCAGCACATCCTGCATCGGCACCACGGCCAAATCCGCCACCGAGGACCAAGCCAGGCGGAGCATCGCCCAAGCCGGGTCGGTGGTTGCACCGAGCGCGTAACTTTCGAGCAGCGTCTGCTCCGCTGGGGTGAGATTCTGGTACCAGCCGACGGTGGTCTCGTTGTCGTGCGTGCCTGTATAGACGACCGTGTGGCGGTCGAAATGATGCGGAAAGAACCGATCCTCTTGAGCACCGCCAAAAGCGAATTGCAGAACCCGCATTCCAGGTAAACCGAACTCGTGCCGTAACGCATCCACTTCGGGCGTGATGACGCCGAGGTCTTCGGCGATGAGCGGCAGCGGGCCGAGTGCGGCTTGTAGCGCCCGAAAAAGTTCCGGGCCAGGGCCGGGCTGCCAGGTGCCGTTTTCGGCCGTGGTGTCACCAGCGGGCACGGCCCAGTAAGCTTCGAACCCGCGAAAATGGTCGAGCCGCACCAGATCGACCATTTGCAGCGTGCTGCGCAGGCGGTCGATCCACCAAGCGTATCCCGTCTCGCGGTGCATTTCCCAATCGTAAAGCGGATTGCCCCACAATTGACCGGTGGCTGAGAAATAATCGGGAGGAACGCCGGCGACAAATGTCGGCTTCCGGTTTTGGTCGAGTTGAAACAACTCGGGTCGCGACCAAACATCGGATGAGTCAGCCGAAATAAAGATCGGCATATCTCCAATCAGCCGCACATTGTGCCGATGGGCATATTCGCGAAGGTTCTCCCACTGCCGGAAGAACAAGAACTGCCGGAACTTGCAAAGCTCGACTTCGTCCGCCAATTGCTGAGCGAGCCGCTCCGCCTGAGCCGGGTCGTAGATGCGCTCAGTACGCGGCCAATCCCACCAGGCGACGCCATTATTTTGCTCTTTGAGGGCCACGAACAGAGCGAATGCATCGAGCCAAGCGGCCTGCTGTTGTTTGAACTTGGCAAAATCGGCGGCGAGGGCCGGCGCCGCGTTTCGCCGAAATCGGGCAAACGCTCGCTCGGTTGCCATCAGCTTCAACTGCCGCGCGCGATCGAAATCGGCCTCTTCGCGAGCGAACTGCTCCGTCGGCAATTGCTGATCGAACAGCAAATCTTCGTTAACCAAAAATTCCAGGCTGATCAGGCTCGGATTGCCAGCGAACGCCGAGAAGCACTGGTAAGGCGAATCGGCATAACCGGTTGGCCCCAGCGGCAAAATTTGCCACCAGCTTTGCTTTGCCTGGGCGAGTTGATCGATCCACCAATAGGCAGCCGGCCCCAAATCGCCAACGCCGTGTGGCCCCGGCAGGGACGTGACATGCAACAAGATGCCACTGGCGCGATCGATTTTCGGGCCTGCGGTATTCATGGCCGCCTACGATAGCACAAATCGTGCCAAGGCGGCCCTCAAACGAAGCACTGGCCGCAGAAGCAGGTCGCGGCTAGCACGCTGCTCTCCAGCCGATTCACCCATCAAATCAAGTTCCGTCCCACGGCAAATCGAACGTGGGCTGATTTGCGTGGCGTTTCATTTTGAGCGTGAGCGTAGCGCCGCTGCCAGGTTGCAGCTCAACTTTTACGCAGCGGCGGTCAACATTCGTTTGCGAACCATCAATCGCAGCAGATGTGATTTGGTGCTCGCCATATGCGCCCCCCTGCACGATGAGTGACCGCGAGTCGAGTTGGCTGACGTTCACTAAGGTCACGACGGTTTCGTCGGCCGTCATCCGCTGGACCAGCGCCGCCACGTCGTCGGGCAGTCCCGGCCGCCGTTTGGCCGCGTCGAAATAACGCAGCCGGGCGACGAGCGAGTTGCCGCCGCGGCCTTGATCGACCGAACCCATCGCCAAGTTGAGCAAGCTATGCACGCTGGCTGGGTTGAATTCCATTGGATCATCCGCGAGCCGCGTGTCCGGCGTCGTCGGATCGTTTCGCAGACCTTTGACTTTCGATTTGATCCGGGCCAGATCCGCTCGCAACGCTCGCTCGGGATAATCAGAATTCTGGCCCGATAGGTAACTCAGCCAGGGGTTGTTTCCAACACGTTTCGCGTCATCCTCGCGCATCGACAGCGCATAAAGTTCCAGCGCGTTGAACGAATAAGGCTCAGGAACGAAGGCATACCAGCCGTTGTCACCATACATTCGCGGATATTCCCACCGCCCGTTGGCCATGCGGCGATTGGCGTTGATCGCGTCGATTTGCTTCCGCCATACATCCAAATAGCGGTCGTCACCAGTCAGCAAATGGGCCGATCGCAGGCCCGCCCAGCCCGATTCGGTTCGCGGCCGATGGTCGATCTTGCCGGTCTGCGGCACGATGACGGAGAAGCCCCAGCCGTAAGCTCCGCCATACCATTTGCCGCCTGTTGCTCCGCCGATTTTCCCATCGAGACCGATGTTCGATGGCATGATGTCGTTGTTCGCTTTCGCTCGCGCCACCCAGGCATCCGTGTATTCGAGCGCCCAGTCCTTGTACTTCTTTTCGTGCGTCAGAGCGTAAGCATTCAGCGCGAGAATCGTGGTCCGCAGGTTCTGCGGGTGGTCGCCGATGATGTCGTTGTAGTCTTTGAAGTGGTCGAGCATCTCTTGATAGGTCCGCTCGCCGTGCCCCGGCTTAAAGCGATTCTCTACTTCGATCGGATCGCCCGCCCAATCGAGCCCCGTCGCCTTGCGCATAAGCGGCCCCCGGCTGCCGTTGAACAAACTGCGGACGATCTTGTGCTCGGGGTCATAATTCGGTGCGCCCGGGTCTTCGTTCATGTAGAAGCCGGCGTAGCGCCGCACGCGCGGCTCGAATCGCGTGTCTTTAGGGTTCGATAGGCCCATCACGTTAAAAACGTGCAATCCTTCGCCATTGTGCATCCAATCCATCTGCGTCGGAAATTCCTTGTAGTACATCCCGTCGCGGGCCAGCGGCACTTCCGTCGTCTTGGCCAGCGTGTATTGCCGCAGATGCCCCTCCCAAGCTTTCTCGTACATCTGGCGCACCCGCTCCGGCGCGCCCAAGGCATATAGCAGCGGCCAATCGTTGCAGTTTTCGATGGCGTCGTCCGGGCCGTCATCGCCCCCCCACCGCTCGACGCACAGCAGATACCCTCGCTCGTCAAAATATTTCTGAAAAAACTCTTCGCACGCCGCCGTGTTCATCCGCAGCACCTCCCGCTCCAATAGCGCCCACGCCGGTGGCGACATCGGCGAAGAGATTTTTACGGTTGGCTCCGCGGCGCGAGTGGGAGCGATTGCTACGAAGATAGCCGCGAGCACGGCGAAAAATTGGCAAGTCGTGAATAAGTAAGTCTTGGATAAGGCGAGCATCGTTGTGATTCCAAGGTGGAAGTGTGCGTTTAGCCTAATCGCTGGCCAAGGCCGAGGATAGCATTCTGGGCCGTTGAATTCACCCATACAATCGGCGCGTCGCACGGGCCAACGGGGTTCGCCAACAACGGTTGGCGCGGTCGCGTGGCCGGGGCAAAGATTGCTGGCCACCCGCAAGGTCCATCGCCGAAGGAATATCTTGCCAGACAGGCTGTCTGTGTTTCACCCGTGCCCACGCACGGAGCCGATGGAGCGGCGAGCTGCCTATTCACCCATAGGAGTATTCGCTGCCGATGAACACCACCACGCGCGAACCGGCCGAGATTCTGATCGTTGATGAAGACTCGCTCACGCTGGCCGGAGCCACCGAGGCTCTCGATTCGGCCGGCCACATCGTCTATCAAGCCCGCGACCGCCGCGCGGCTCTGAAAATTGCCAATGCACAAGCCCTCGACCTCATCATTTGCGATGTGAATGTCGGCGGCGATAACGGCTTGGAGCTCTCGCGCGAGCTGCGACGGCTGCCGGGAATGCAAGACGTGCCCGTAATGTTCATCAGCCGCACGCAACTTCCCGACATCGTGCGCCGCTCGCACGAAGCGGGCGCGGCCTACTATTTGCGCAAGCCGCTCGATCCCGAAGTGCTGATCGACCTGGTCGGCAAGGCGCTTTGGTTGCCGCACTTGGTGCAAACACGTCTCT
>JANNTN010000629.1:0-5100 GCA_031394445.1 Anatilimnocola sp. | reverse complement strand
ACCGCGACGAGCAACCGCTGACGAAATATCAAATCCGCTCTGGTCACGTGACCTTCTCCCTGCCCATCGGCCAGGTTCGCGAGGCCATACGCCAGCAGCCGGCAGAGCTGGAATACGCGCGGCGCGCCCCCGCGACGGCTGACACCGTGGAAGGGCAGTGGGAACTGGCCGAATGGTGCCGCAAAAGCGCGCTCGCCCGGCAACGTGAGGTTCACCTCCGCCGGATTATCGAATTGAATCCCAATCACCAGCAAGCCCGGTTCGCGCTCGGTTACCAGTTTCTCAAAGGGGAGTGGATCACGCGTTCCGACGCTCGCCGCCAGGAAGGCTACGAGTTTTATCGCGGCAAATGGCGGACGCCGCAGGAAATCGAAATCCTCGAAGGACGATCCCGCACGGAGCTGGCCGAAAAGGAATGGCTCGGCCGGCTGAAGCGCTGGCGCAAAGAGCTCGATGATCGCGACAAAGCCAAGCTGGCCTACACATCGATTTCCACGATCGACGACCCTGTCGCGGTCGGGCCGATTAGCGAGTTCTTCGCCAAGGAGCGCGTCCGCAGCGTCAAAGCGTTGTATGCCGACGTGCTGGCCAAACTCAAAACGGGCGACGCCGTCAACGTGCTCATCGAACGAGCCCTGACCGATCCCGACGACGAAGTTTTTCACTACTGCCTCAAAAAGCTGGCTGAGATCAAGCCGCCGCACGTCGGCGATCAATTTGTCGTCGCGCTCAAGGACAACGCCAATCCCAAAGTCACCCGCGCCGCGATGGCCTTGGCGAAGCTGCAAGACAAAACGGCCATTTCGCCGCTCATCGAAGCCCTCGTCACCACGCACACGCAGGTGGTGAACACGGGCGAGTTCACCACCGCGGGCTTCGGCAGCGGGGCCGCGGGCAGCACAACGACGATGGCAAAAGGGGACGGCCTGCAAATGACCGTCTATCACGTTCACAATCAGCCGGTGCTCGATGCCCTCTCCAAGCTCACCGGTGCCGATTTTGGCTTCGACAAAAAGGCCTGGCGCATCTGGCACGCCCAAGAGAAAATCGCCCTCGACGCTGCCAAGCCCCTCATCAACGCCCGGCGCGATTGATTGTTATTCGTTGCCTTCCGAAAGCGGCGTGCGGCCGTCGAGGTAGCGCCAGTTCTTAATGAACGACAGCAAATCGGCCATATCGGCCTGCGGAATCTGCCGCTCCAGGCCTTCGGGCATCAGCGATTGGCCGTTGCTCTTCAGCTCGTCGATCTCCGCGCGGGGGATCACCGCTTCCTTGCCGCCTTGTTGCTTGAGCGTGATTGATGTGGCGGTCTCGGCGGAGAGGATGCCGGTGAGAACCGTGCCGTCGAGTTGCCGCACGGTGTAGCCGACGTAGTTGTTATCGATTGCCCGGTTGGGCTGAAGGATGTCGGCCAGAATTTGCTCGAACTTCTTCGTGCGGCTATCGCTAATGTCCGGCGCGACGTTGACGCCGATGCCGGCGATGCGGTGACAGGCGGCACAGTTTTTCTCGAAGATCGCCTGGCCGCGAGCGGCGTCGCCTTTCATTTGCAGGACCGGCTGATAGTCGGCGAGGGCTTGGGTGCGGTCAGCGGGCATCGCAGCGGCAAAGAGCTTGACAGCACGATCTTTGATTGACGGATCGCGGTTGTCGGTCAGCCGTTTGACTTGGAGTTGGTCGATTTCGCTCGGTTTGATGCGGCCGGCTTCAATTGTGTCCAGCAGAAGCTTGGTGCGGTCGGTGTTGGCGAGAAGGCCGTCGATGATGGCGCGGCGGATGGGGGGGGTGTCGGAGGAGAAGCGTTCAAGAAGCGCCTGCCAACCTTCGGTTCCCCGTTGTCGGGCGAGCCCCGTAATCGCAGCAGTGCGAATCGGCTGGGCGTATTGATTGCCAGCAAACGACAACAGGATATCCGTCGCATCCATGTCGAGCGCTAATAGCGAAACCGCGCTTACGCGGTCTGATGTTTTGGCTGTAGAATCTAACGCCAGTTGTTTTAGCTTGTCGAATGGAATGAATGGACGTAACTTATCGGGAACACCTTTCCGATACCAGGTTTTCGCAGCCCCACGAAGCACAGCCAGCGCAGCCTCAGGTTGGCGAACATTGATGAGCATCATGTTTTGTAAATGAACACCAAGAAGAAGAACGTCGCTGCTAAGGGCGGCAAGCTCGCTAGCCGCTTCAATCAAGGCAACTTCGCCGTCCGTGTACGACTGCAGCCGGTGCTCATTCGGCTCGTAGCGTGTGAGCAAGATGCTTGCCGATTCGGGGCGAACGGATAGGAGAATAGAACTACGCATCCAAGCATTGTCTGCGTCTAGCTTATTAGTGTCCGGCCCGGCTTGTTGGTATGCGCCAATCTTCATTGCCGTAAGCCGCGCCTGAAACCGCACGGTGGCCGATTTATCGACGGTCAGCGGTTCCACTTGGTGGGGGATCGAATTACCTTGCTGATACGCTTCAGCCGCCAACAATGCCTGCCGACGGACGCCACTATCGGGGTCGCGTAATAGACCAACGGCGCTGTTGACCGGCACAGCGCCTGTTCCTAGACCCGCCCACAAGGCGTGTGCTCGTCCATTTGACGATTTGTCTTGCGCAATGTATTCACGGAGCGAGTCTCCGACAGCTACGGCGCCTCGCTCTAGCAGTAGCCGCTGAGCGGCTTCACGTTGCCAAGCATTGGGATGTTCGAGAAGGGGGATGAGGTCGTCGTTGGATGACTTCGAGAGGGCGGGCTTTGTTCGTGTGATCTGTCCCTCACGGCGTGAGGGGACTACTTTGGGCACGATGCGCCAAATGCGGCCTTTGTCGTCGCCTAATCGTAAATCGGGCCGCTTTTTCAATTCGTCCGGTACGAAATCGGGATGTTCGATCACGCAGCGGTACATATCGACGAGGTAGAGAGCGCCGTCGGGGCCGAGTTCCATGTTGACGGGGCGGAACCATTCGTCGGGGGAGGCGAGGAATTCTTTGCCGTCGTAGGCGGACTTCGACGTGAACGTGGGGCCGGCGGGCTGCATGATTTCGCGATGGATCAGGTTGCCGGTGGGGTCGCAGGTGAAAGCGTTACCTTTGAATTCCGCTGGCAGCAGGTCGCCACGATAGATATAGACACCGCAAGCTGCCGTGAATTGGCCGGCGTGGAGATTCGATGTCGTCCAAGCTCGGCTGATCGGAAAAATCCGCGACTGCTCACCGAAGGCAGCGACATCGTTGACGGTGGCGGGTACGGTGACGTTGGGGTTGGCCTTGAGGTAGCGGTCTTCGATCACGACATGCCGCACTGGATTGCGATTCGAGCAATTGAACCGATTCCCCCAATCGTCGAAGCACAAACCAAACTGCCCATTCCCGCTCACCGCCTCGCACGCGCCGGTGATCGGATGAAACCGAAAATCCATCCCGCTGATGTTGATCGGCTTCGTTTCCCCTAGCTTCTTGTTGACGACCTGCCCGCCACGCAGGCCGTTCGCCACATAAATCCAGTTGTCGAGCGCCAGCCGGGGATGATTGGCCCGCAGTTGCGTGTTCAGTTCGGCAAACCCCTCGAACCACGTCTCATCCACATCGGCCTTGCCGTCCCCATCCGTGTCCTTCATGTATGCGAGCCGCCCGGAAAGCGTCACGAACACGCCCCCCTTCCACGGCTGCAAGCCCGTCACGAACAGCAGCTTCTCGGCAAACGTCGTCGCCGTCTCAAAGCGCCCGTCGCCGTCTTTGTCTTCGAGGACGCGAATTTTGGAGAGTGGTTCGCCGCCGGTAGGATTGCCGAGCGGATAGTCGCTCAATTGGACGACCCACATGCGGCCGTCTTCATCGAAGCGGATCGCGACTGGGTCGATGACATCAGGTTCGGCGGCCGCCAGCTCAATCTTCAGCGACGAATCGGCCAAGACAAAGGCTTGCTGGGCTTCGGCTGGTGATAGCGGCTTAGAGACATCAGCCGCGAATGACCAATGACCAATGACCAAGGACCAAACAAGCACGAATGACCAATGACGCGACATATCGACTCTCCCAGTGGATGACCGCATTGTAAGCTGGTGAGAACGGGGCTGCATGCTGATGTCCGATGAGGAGGATTCATGGCTTATAGCGAATCATTGGCGGGGCGGGTTCGCGATGTTTTGGAGCGGCGGAAGGGGGTCGCCGAGAAAAAAATGTTTGGCGGCGTGGGGTTTTTGCTACAGGGAAATATGTTGGTGGGTGTGTGGAAGGATTCGCTGATCGTGCGGGTTGGCACTGCGAGCTACGAGTACGCGCTCGGACAGCCGCATGTGCGGGAATTCGATGTTACCGGGCGGGCTATGAAGGGCTGGGTGCTGGTTGAGCCGGAGGGCATCGATGAAGACCGCGACCTTTTGGCATGGATCGATTGGGGATGGGCGTATGTGGCAGGGCTGCCGGCGAAGTAGGACGGCAGGCGCTAAAGATCGGGAAGTTTTTTTGGGGACGCTCGGCGTAACTAGTAGCTAAGAAACGAGTTGTGGTTTTTGGCAAGGTGGTGAAAAGCTAAAGATGAGCGCTAGATCCGCGGTTCGTGGCGGCCCAATTCTAATATTGCGCGGCGAGTGAAGGCGACCAAATTGGCAGAGAGCAAGGAGCGTGAAAAAGGTGTGCAAGTTCCGTGCCAATAATATACTTTTGTTCACATTCGGATGGCGACGTTGCAGCCGCATGGCAGTGAGCGGCTTACGTGCAGAGGAATTTTAGGGCTGGCGATACGCCCGCCCCACACGGTTAGCGGTCGATTTCGCCCATCACGATGTCGAGCGAGCCGACGATGGCGGGGACGTCGGCGATGAGGCAGCCGCGGCAGAGCTCGTGGGTGACGGAGAGGTTGCAAAAGCAAGAGCTGCGGGCGCGGACGCGCCAGGGAATGGAGTTGCCGTCGCTGATAACATAGAAGCCCATTTGGCCGCGCGGGGCTTCGGTTTCGAGATAGGCCTCACCCTTGGGCAGCTTCGCGGTGAGCTTAATCGGCTCGCCCCAGTTTCCGCTGGCGGTGCTGTAGCGCTCAATCGCTTGGCGCACGAGATCGATGGCTTGCACCACTTCCAACATGCGAACGTAGAACCGGTGCCAGCAGTCGCC
>JANNTN010000571.1:0-18622 GCA_031394445.1 Anatilimnocola sp. | reverse complement strand
CGATTTCAGCGGGTGAGAAGTAGTCTGAGGCTCTCCTGGCGTTGGGCACCTTAGACAGAGGAAACGTGAGTAACAGTCCCAACAAGCCGTTGAGCATGTAAAATGCCAAATACGACCCTTTGGTGACACACTGTTCATTGGACGGTAACGGTCCAAGTCGTCTTTCACGAACACGAGACGCCGAAAATCGCCATTGTATTGTGGCTGTCAGCGTCGGCTTCTAGGAGCCTCATAAGGAACGTTAAAAATATGCCACAGATTTTTGATCGACCCAACATACTGGCCGCTTCTACTGCGTGAAGTACAAAGCTGCAAATCAAGCGGCACCGCTGCGGGTATCCGGCTGTCGCTTATTTTATTGCCCGACTTTTACGCTTCGTGAAGTGCGATCGCGGCCTTGAGTTTTTCGACCACCATTTGCCGGAGCCGTTCTGGCTGTTGCACCTTGGCCCGTCCCGACCAGCCGAGCACCCACCACACAATTTCATCGAGACCGTCCACGCGAAAGCTCAACGTCACGCTGCCATCCTTGTTTTCTCTTACGGTCTGAGTGCTGTGCCAGACCGTTTCCATGACGAGCTGGGCTGCTTCAGGAGTGAATTGGATCGCCACGTCATAGGATTCTGCACCACGGTAAACGGCCCATGCGTTGCCGAAATATTCCTTGAGACTAAAATCATTGCCGCCGGTCGCTGCTGAATCCAACATGCGAAGCGACTTAAACCGGGCCACGCGGTAGGTCTTGGCCGACTGCTCGGTGGTCGGCCTGGCAATGAGGTACCAGGCCTGTTGAACAAGACAGAGCCGCAATGGATTCAGCGTCAGCTTCAACGGAGTGGCTTGATAAGGGCTGGCATAGACCCCGGCCAGTTGTTTGCGTCGTAGCAACGCCCACTGCACGGTGCGAATTGTTTCATGACTGCGAGCGTGATCGGCTAGTTTCAGGTCCAGCACCGAAACCAACTGTTCGGCATCGTTGAGCAGTTTGGCATTTTCCTCGGTCGTGGATGCGGCCAACTTGCGCGTCGTCGGCGCACCGCCGCTGCTGATGTCCAGACCGGCACCCTGGCTGAGCGCTGTTGCTATTCCCTGGCCAAGCAATTCATCTGGCGTAAGGCCAATCGGTGGAAAGCGAAAGTCGGGTCGCACACGGTAGCAACGCTCGTTGTCATCGAAGTACCACGGCACCCCGGCGAGAGACAGGACTTCCAGGTCGCGATATACCGTCCGCTCGGCACATTCCAGTTCGGCAGCGATAGCTTTGGCGTTCCATCGACCTCGGGTGAGCAGCAGTTGCAACAGCCGCAGCGTACGGGCATGACGGCTGGCTTGCCGCAAGCGGCGGTCAACATCAGACCGCTGTTTTCGCTTTTTGTTCATCGTGATAGCCTAACCGTTTGAACACGGAGGCTGGTAACAGGCGCGCCACGCCTTCTGGTGTGATTCTAAAACCCCTTCGAGTTCTTCGCACCGCTGGAGTAAATCGTCCTTGGATTTCCAGGGAAGTGCAAATCGATCGGGTTTGGGGGGATATGCGATTGCATCTTGGGCTGCCAGTTCAAACTGCCTTGCCTCGATGCAAGACCGGATGTCCTGCAGGCCAATTCGGTGCTCCCGCAGCCAACGAAATGCCGGTCCCTGTTCCAACGCCAACGTCTCTTGGGCGTAATGGTCCATGAAGGCGCGTTCAGCCGATGACAGAATCTCAAGAACCATTTTCATCCTCGCGTGCGGACCCGGCGACGCGGCCACCGTCAACAACCCCATAGCCACACATGCTGGCGAACATGGTTAGAAAAGTGAGCCCATGCTGGTCTCGTTCCAGGAGACGAAAGTGTTTCGTGAAGAAGTCGTACAGTCGGAATGCGAGTCGCGGGTTTCTCTTGACCAATTCTGCCACAATATCTGCTGCCATTTCGAGTGTCATAGTTGGTACTTCTCGCTGATCTGCCATTTGTTCCGGCCGACTTCATTTGTTCAGCGAATGTTGTAGAGATAAAGAAGGGCAGCCCAGCCGCTGGGCATTGGCTGATCTTTGGGTGGCGGTTCGCTGTAGCGGCAAGCCATTTCCAAAAAGAAGCGGGCGTGAAAAAAGGCTTCCACGATTGGGCGGGTTGCTTCCAGCCAGCGATCGTTGTCCTCGGGCGTGAATTGTTTTCCGGTGCCGTTGCCAATGATTTGCAAGAACCATTCGTTGAGTCGCTGGTCGGGCAACAAAGCCTGCAACGCCGCGGTGATCTTCTCGGTCGAATGACCGAGCCGAAACACTTTGAAGCTCTGATGGTAGAAGCGGTAAACGCCATCTTCGTACCCCCGATGGTCGCTCACGGAAGCCAAAAGCTGCTGCAGTTCCTCAGCCTTGGCTTGCAGATTTGTTCGCAAGCAACCTTCCAGTCGGTCGCGTTCAGCGGTGTTCATTCAGGCAGCCCTTGTTTTCGTGGTCGTCGTCCCTCGTATGACATTAAACCAGAGGCCACTGCCAACGGTCGGGCAGTGGTGATAGCTCTTGCCCGACTTCGCGGCGAGCGATGGCTACTGAGCGCGTCACTGAGACAAGCTCATAATCGGCGTTAAAAATATGGGTCGAATTTTTGATCGACCCCCTACTGTTGCGTGCCCTAGTGACCACGGTAATGCGTTGAATTTGCCGGACGGCTCTGGAGCGTCGTCAAAAATGCACTCGTCTGAGAACATTTTCGGTTTGAGGCGGGTGGAAAGGAACCGATGATCAGGAACCGTTCGAAGCTGGCCGACCCTCGTTAGGGTCGTCGGAATCGGATACTTCGAAAACGTCTTCATCGTCGTAGCCGAAGCTGACCGGGCAGTAATCGCAGCGAGTCACGTTCCACAAATCAGTTCGATTGGGACCCACAGCCTCTGGTGGAATTTCCGTTAACTTCCCGCATTCTGGACATCGCACGACGAACATTGGTTGCCCCTAAGGAGAAGTTCGTCGCATCAATCAGCATGCTGGGCCTGGGCCTGCTCGAAAATCCAGGTGTGAGCCTGGTCAGCAACCTTGGCGACGAGCGGCAAATCGTCACGGCCAAAGCTGTCGGTCTGCTTCCACTTGTCGCCGTCCTTGTAGAGCCGGGCGACCGTGACATTGAAGCGGACGCCGCTGTTGGTCTCGTTCGGCCAGATCGTGGCCTTGATGGCGCCTAAACGGATTTCGTGGGCTGGTTGTTGCTTGGGCATGGTGGAGTCCTGATAAATAGTGAAGATCGTCAGGGCTCTATACCCGGCTGCGATGCTGCACACGGGATCACGGGAGCCTGAACGCTGGCTTTAGCCCGGCCGTTTTGTTTTCGAGATAGCGTTTCATCTGCCCTAAGCTTTCCTCGTCTGCATACAACTCATAGATTTGCTCCCACGTGATTTGCTGGAAGTGGTCTCGATACGGCGGTGTCACGAGTTGCTGAAATTCGGCGGCACTTTGCTGGTCGTAGCCCCTGCGGACTAAATTAACGTGCCAAGCACCGGTACGGGGATGATCAACAGCAGCCATCCACTCGGCAAATACCGTGTTCCGCCAAAGCTGCTGATAAATGCGTGTGGCAACGCTTGCCTTTTTTCGGTCGAGGATTCTCAGGCTGTCGTCACTGTAGATTGTGCGGAGTTCATCGAGCGTAAGCGATGAAGCATCCTTGCGGGGCCCGGCCTGGTAAAACGTGTTCGAGCTCGTGAATTTTGCCTCGATGAGCACGAGGTATCGTCCGGGCAGATATAAAGCCACGTCCGGTTCAGTGAACGGGCGCACGACGGGAAGATCGGATTCAAATTGCTTCCGCGCAGCAATCAGCAAATTCCAGGGGTCGAAGTCGTCGTTCGTAAGACAAAGGCCCCAGAGATACAGGAACGGTTCAACCTTAATGGCGTCACCCGTGATCAAGGCGGCCAGCCGGTGCAGTACTTTCGCTTCCTGCAATGAGCGAAATACGTTCCAGCTCAGCGCATCCTCCGACCGCTCCAATCCGAGACGATGCGATTCGTACTTGAACGGATGTCCGATGACTCGTTTGCGCAAGGTGTCCGGCGAGGCAATGATGTTCCGCCGCATGTCGTGGTATGCGTATGTCGATCCCGAGCTGGAATGAAAGCAGCGGATACCATGCCGGGGACAGACATCGCCAGTGGAGCCGCGGCCTACGACCAGGAATCGATCGCAACCTCGAACGAAACATCGGACACGTTTTGGGCAGTCCTTCGTACTGACCACGTTCAGATCAAGTTGTCCGATCCCGTAGGGCATCGTGGTTGATGGTCGGTCGCCGTTTTCGTAGCCGTAAGGCGCAATCATGAGCAGCTGTGGTTTGAGGGGAGTACCGTCGCACGCAAATCATCGACCGACAGACTGCCTACGGTGGGACAGCAGCCATGAAACTACTCGTCTCGACGCTTGAAGTGCTTCTGGCTTATTCAAGCGCCAGCAGGCTCTCTTGCCTGAGACGTGTCAGTGCCGGCGTCCGTGCGGTTTTGAAGGCCAGGTATTCGGTGAGCCCATCGAGCATGATCTGCTCTGGCCGGCTGAACCAGCGACGATTTCGCTTGAGTATGTGGCCGAGATCGCGGTAGCTGAATTCGCCAATGAATGGGGTCCTCGGCAACCCTTTGAGCTGGCAACTATGGGGAATTGCGTTCTTCAGCTTCATTGTGTCGCGATACTCGTTCACGAGCGGGTGGCCTGTCGTCGGGCTCAGCACCACGAGTACGAAGTCGCGAGGCGGTCGCAAAAGCATTTCGCCGCGGTGAAACCAGCCGCATTCCAGCAGCCCCACGCGAGCGTTACGAATGAGCTGGTCCGACGGGAATCCGTGCTGGCCGTCGTTGCCGTTTGTCTTGGGTGAAAGGCCGGAACCATATTTTACTTCCAAGAAGATTGTCGTCGGCGGATTTTCCCAGGTAATCGTCACGTCCACCTGGGTGCTGCCCTCATCCCACGGCAACAGTTCGCGGGGATATGCCGGGCGATTTTGCCAAAGAGTAATCTGCAACCGCCGATAGATTTGCTGGCGAAATCGATTCGCTCCCAATGCCTGATTCAACATGCCCGGTAGCCACCATCGCGGATTGACTGCTCGCAGAATTTGGAACAGGTTACCGGTGATTACGTCTTCACTTGTCGGCCGGACGATGAGGGGACAGCGGATGCGTCCGTCTTTCGCGTGCTGGCAGACCTGGCCCCCTTTGCCCAGCAGCTCCGTCAGCATGAGGCCACCTCGCGAGCATGGCTCACCTGCAGCAGCTCTCGATCGGTGCTGGATTGGCCTTTCCAATCCCGGCACGGCAGTCGGTACGGACAACCCGAACAATTCATCGGGTTCTCGATTGGATAATACGCCTTGGCTTCCACGGCTCGTTCGATGTTCTGAACGATATCGCCGAGCCGGCCCAAGTCGGCATCCGAACGAACTGTTTCGAGACGCTGGATTGCCGGCTTCTTTGTCTTGACCAGGACCGTGTATTTCACCGCGGCCGGCTCGTCGTATCTTTCTTGCACGGCATGGGCATAGCATGTCGCCTGCAAAGTTGTGTCCGCCTCGAATTCGCCGTAGCGGCGACCGCTTGTTTTGAATTCAGTAACCGTCAGACCCGAACATTCATCGCGGTTGAGCAAGTCCACGATCGCGATCAGCGGTTTTTCCAGGAACTCGCCGGAGCTGTTGTGCAGCGGCACTAACATCGGTTCCTCGACAGCGACAATGTTCTGGGGTGGCGGTTCCGCCAAGTACATTTCCAAGAGCGCAATGCCCTGCTCCAACAAGTTGCCGCGCTGTTCGCCGTCTCGATATTGAATTGGGCGTTGCGTTTCCGCGGCGTGCCAGGCATCAAGGAAATGATCCTTGATTTCAGAACTGACCGGAGGTTCCTGTATTTGGAGCCGGCAGTGATAAACGGCCAGACCCTCGTGGATTGCTGAGCCAAGCACCATTCCGCTGCCTGCAAATGGACGCGGAAGTTTTGCAATCCGCTCGAAGAAGAATTGCAGCGGACAGCGCATGAACTGTGAGAGCTGGCTATATGACCAGTGCGGTCGGTCGGTACGGACCCACGATCTCGTTCTTACAGGTTCGGCGGTTTTTCGGCTGTCTATCATCGTTGTTCTCCAGGGTTCTCAGCCGTCCGCTGTCCCGGCTTCATTCGTCCAGACCGGGGGCGCGAGAGGGGAACGTGCCGCTGTCTAACCTTCCGTACCCCGGTCGCGAAAGAAAACCGGCCGCCCCGCAATCCATCTCGGGAACGGCCTCAACGAGATTTGTGTTACAAGCGGAGTTACCGCCGGCTCGTCTGGCCGCTGGTGGCCCCGTTGGTCAGGGCATCGATCACCTTGGCGGCGTCTCGTTTGCTGAGGTCGTAGAGCCCAATCTGCTGGCCGAGAATCTCCTCGATCCTCTGCTCCAACTGCACCGTCGAGAGCCGATTTCGCTTGCCGATGTTGAGCAGGTAGTTGATCTGCTTGTTTGTCGCCGCATCGGGCGCTTGCGACTCCTCACGATGGGATCGGCCGTTCCCGTTGCTGTTTCCGTTCCCGTTGGCAGCGGCCGGTTCCTCTCGTCGCGGCGTGCCATTGGTGGTCGATTGCCGGGCGGGGCCGTTTCCGTTGGCCGACTCCGGCCGCTCGTCACGGCTTGCCAGAGCCGAATCACTCTGATGCCGCTCGATTTCCCGGTTCAGCGCTTCCTCCGCCACGTCGAACAGTTCCTTTACCTGCTCGATGACAGCCTCGGGGTCCGCAACCGCTGCGGTGACCTCACCGTCTAGGTTGATAGAAAACCCAGTTGAATTGAAGTCCTTCGAGACTTTCCGACTCAAACCGACGTTAACGCGAAGCATGTTTGGCTCCCGGGGTAAATGATCACGCTATGTACACCTGTGAACACAAATAAGCCGTGACACAGGGTTCGCCGAAAATCTTTAGAGGCGAAGCACTTATAAGCCGTAGACGGGGGCGGCCCTAGATCGCGCGGCAAGCGCAGCGGAATCTCGATATTCTCTTGCAGCCGGGAACTGCGATTGAAGAGAACGCCGTAGCCGTACTTGAGCAGAGCGATCATGCTGCCGACCGAGTGGTCGTACGTCTCCGAGCCCACTCCCTCCGGAGGCTTTGCCGTGAAGACCGTCCCACATAGATTGCAGCGCAGTTTCTGCAGCCGATACCCGACGCTACGATCACCCGCCGCACGCGGTGCCTGGAGCCAAACCAGAAATTGCAAGCTTGCCGGAAGGACACATGTAAAGTGTTTTGAAAAAGTTGATTGTGGGCAGAAACGTGCCGAACGGGACCTGCGGAACGGGCGGCCGGCGGAAGGGATCGCGGTCTAGTGTGGTGCGTAGATGTCGTCGCTAGTCCCCGGTTGTCGATCTGGGCTGGTGGAATAGATGACAAACTTCTCGATTGCGGGGTCAACTATTTCGTATCGGAAAGGCTGGTCCCACGGGTCAACTGGCAGGGTTGTTTTGTCGAGGTAGGGGCCAACCCAGTCGGCCGGCATTGCAAGGTTCGCGGGAGGAACAAGCAGGGCGTCGAGTTTAACCCACCATTGCCAGTGCCAGCTCCCACGCACGCTCCTTGATCCGGGCACCTGACCCAAACCACTGAGACTGGAGGCGACGGCTGGCCCGATCGACCGGATTGGGTGCTCGCGTCGACCGATGATTATCAACGTACTCAGTCACGGCGTTTAATGCGGCCCACGTTGTGTGGCGGATAGCGGGGATATCCTGGCCACGACCTCCTTCGAATAGATGAAACAGGTCCTGCCGCGTTTGACCGGCTCGCGAACGATCGGGATTCTCGACGGGGTCGGGGAACAAGGACGAAAAGAATTCATCGAGTTGTTGCAATGTCGGGTAATGGCTGGCTAGCTGGTCGATTTTCAACTCCGTTTCTTCGTAGAACCGGTGAGCGATGCCGAGCACCTTTTGGGCTTCCTGAACTTTGGCCTGCAGGTCTCCCTTGTGCAGGATAGAGATTCCTTGTTGCCGTCCCTGGCGGTGAGCAATGGACAAGGTGTTCGCACAAACGACCCTGATGGGCGTGAAGAATGTTCGCAGTGCGGTTGTGCCGTCGTGAGAGTTAGACAGCAGCAAATACTTCTCGGTGATGTCGTCGCTGGCTTTCACTCGGATATGACCGGGCATTTTTGCCAGCATCCAGATTCGTTCACCGCGGCCGAGGGCTCCTGCCGTGTGATAACGGAGTCCTCTATCGGCGACAACGAAATCCAGGAATTCAAATGCTCTGGCGTTCTGGATCGGCGTGTAGGTGTTGCCCACGACTCCCAGTACGGCACCGTTGTCACTCCGCACGGTTGCCTTCCGCTGCGGTACCGGTCGTCCCTCGGTCGTAATGAGCGGAACTAGATTAACGTCGTAGTCGAGACCAGCTGCGACGATGGCTTCCGCGGCCGTTGCGGGATTGTCGAGCTTTGTTCCAAGGCCGTGCCAGGGCGTCTCTCCGAAGTACGCCATGTTCGTTTTGCCGTTTGCTTCCGCCAATTCGTGGGCCATGTGGGGGTCCTCCTATAAGAGGTACCCCGGTGGACGGTCGGGAGCGGTAGGTCGCTCATTGCCGCGAACCGCATTTGCGATCCGCTCCGTTGTTTTATTGAGCCGTGACGGCGTCCTGCACGTCTTCGGGCGAATGAATCAGCTGTGGCTGGCCCTGGCCTAAATACTCAAACACCTTTGGGATTTCACTTTCATCAAAGTCAATAGCACCGTAGTCAGCAATGGCGTTCCACCTTGTGCGTTTGTCGCTGACGATCTGATTCGCGAAGGACACTGCCTCTTCTCCTCCGTACTCATCGAGAGGGAATTGACCAACGACGACTCCCTGGATCACGACGAAATAGCCCGGCAGCATTTTGCATGCCTCCGTAATCCACTGCGTGGGCTCGTCAAAACCGAAGAACGAACGGAGTGCAAAATGTGTCGATTCTAGTTCGCCTTGGACCTGGTTTTCATATTCGGGTTCATTCTCCGTATAGCGATCTTCCCACTTCAATTCTGAGTTGTAGTTGAATTCCAGGGCACACATGTAGTCCCTCATCGCTTCAATGAAGTGACCTCGTCGCTCGTATTCCTTTCCACGCAGAATGAATGCCTCTCCGATGGCCCGAGTCCATTGATCATTGCCATCATCGCCTTGCAGCGATATGTGGCAGATCGCTGATAAAGTGCTTACCTGGTCCGCGGGATAACTTAAAGACATGCCTCGGTGAAACGACGCATGCTTCAGATAGTTCAGCCGCTCCCTCAACCGTCGGTCCTTCGGCTCTTGTGCCAAGTCCTCCTGCACGAACGAAATCAAGCCCGGCACATCCATATTTTCCTGCAGCTTTTTGTCGGTCATGAATCGTTCGTGCAATGCCATCGCATTGTTGGCCTCAGTGCGAAATGTAATTTCCTGTGCGTCGTCATTCTGCCGAGAAGAATCAGCCGGTGTCGCGTTACCTGTGTTTTCCAAATTGCTGTCCATGACTGCGGTTCCTTAGAGTGGAGTGAATGAGTGGTCACAAGAGTGCGTCTCTTGTTCACGCTGTTACTCCTGTAACGAGTCGCTCTCTAGGACGTGCGGGCGCGTCGGTGCAGATTGCCGCTCGATGAAATGCCGGGTGCACTTTCGTACTGCTCGGGTTGGTACGAGTTGCCTTCACTGTGGCCGGCGAGCGGGACTACTGGACATTCGATTCAGTCTTCGGCTCAATACCGAATTCTGTTGCTGGGTAGAGTCCTCCGTCTTGGAGGCACAGGATGCAGTAATCTCGGAACGGCAGACCGCTCCGCAGGGCCATTTCCCGTGCGCGGAGCCAGACCTCCGACGGGACACCGCGAATGTTGACGTTTTTTGTAGGGGACGTGAACGAGGTCGAGCCAGACGGTAATGAAGTTGACATAAGCGTGACGAGAGAGTGCCGATCCTAGTGTCCTAGCGGTTACAAGGCAAACGGAAGTTCTTCTGCTTCCAAGCGTTACTCGAATCGCGTGCGTGCTACTCGTTGATGAGTGGCAAATCGCCCGCTTAAGGTCGTGGTCGCCTGTGGCCGGTGGAGTCCCTAATTCACTATTCTCGCGGCTTACACGCTACCGCTGCGTTGGTTGGCCATCGTTGGTCAGCGCCAAAGACAAAGCACATGCCCGCATAATTCGCCACCCGAGTCAGGGCGGCAAGCCGGCTAGTGAGATCCCGCGCCATCGTTGCGTCAGGGAGTGAACGGTTGGCAGTTCTGTAGGAGCCGGACGACGTAGTCCTGGATCCGTAGCCGGCTGCGGTTTGCGTTGTCGTGGACCTTGAGCCAGACTGATTCGGGGACTTTGCGGACGTACAGGGGCCGGGTGAACTCGGTCGTGGTGGTGACTACGAGCCTGGGAGTGGGAATAGTCGGCTCGGCGGTCATGGTATCGGTGGACATGGGTAATTTCCTTTCGCCGTGGACACGATTCAGACGGTGGGAGCGCGGGAGTGTCGACTTGAATTCCTCCGGCAACGACTGGGCCGTGGGTAAGCTGGTTCAGGGCGTCGTCGTAGCTCAGTGTCCATTCATTCTTGTTGGTGACGGGAATCGCCAGGTGGTATGTGCGAGCTCGTCCCTTACCCTTTGGGTTGTGCCAAGCACCTTTAATGATGGACAGCAAGCCGAGTTCGATGGCGGCATCGACGCGTGTCTTGTAGTTCATGTGGTGACAGCCGGGCCAATTGCGGATTACGTGCTTGACTGAGGCTTCGGCATCCCAGCCGGTGTTGTCTTCGGCGGCTTTACCGTGGAGCTTCGCAAATCGTAGGAAGCCAAGGAGGAACTGGGCGATTAGCTGCCTTTCCTCTGCTGGGAGGTGTCTTATCTGCGAGTAAAGGGTTCTGATTTCGGCTGGTGCGAAACCAGCGGTTGCGACGCCCTTGCCAGCAATAAGTCTGTGGGGATGACGTTGCTTTTCGTACCACTGACACAGGCGTTCGATGTCTTTGGCAACGACGGTTGTGCCCGTGGCGAGATCACGTTGGATGTCACGGCTTTCGTGCCGTTCGTTTAGTGCCCAATCCGTTAGCGTTTTGGCCGCCTCTTTGGCCGATTGGCCCCGGATGAAGATGTGGTGAGCGACCAGAACCTTGAGGGCGGCGACTCGAGTGCCGGGCACGCGGATGCCCAGCTCCAAGAGTTCGTTGACGACGGCCACGGAATGGGGGCCGTCTTCGACCAGTTGCAGGTATCTTGGCACGTCCCGGCTTGTTGATTGGGTGCTGGTGGTGAGGTCTTGGTATCGGCGTGGGACGCCATGGCGAATGGGAGACGGCTGCCTGATGTCTGCCACTTGAAATGTCTTTACCTCGGGTGGCTGTGGCCGTTCTGCGTTGATTCGTTCATTGACGGCTTCATAGAGGGCTGCCAGGGAGTGGCGTTTAATTCTGCCCTGGTTCCATCGCCTGACGAAGTTCAACCAGGCGTGAGGTCGCGTGCCTACCTGTGGGTTGTGGCCGAACGGCAGCCGCAGTGCCTTGGTTGTGCTGGGGAAAAATTCGACCTGCCCGTCACAAAACTCGAGACCGATCGTTTCCAAGAGTGACCGGTACTGATCCAGGTAGTACGGCTGATCGAAGAAAACGTAGTAGTGCCGTCCGCCCCGCGGCGTCGTCTCTATCAGGACTTGGCTTGGGTCATCAGGATTGATGCCTAGCCACCGTAGACAGGCTTCGACGTACTGGCAGCGATCCTGGAATGACGGTACTGGAGGGCGAGCGGGTCGCCGCAATCGCCACCACTCAAGCAGCTCCGCACCCTCTTCGTGTTCCAGGATGTTCCAGCCGCACTCATCTTCGAACTGCTGTTCCGGTTTCCTGTCGGCATCCACGTCCAGACAGAAGAACAAACTGGTACTCAGGCTTCGTGCCGCAACCCAGACGGGCCGAAGTGAAGGTACACGATCACCTAAGAGATGTCGGGCGATGTGCTTGAGTCCGAGGCCTCCGATCAGCTTCGTCCAGGAACGAGGTCCCTGTCCGGGTTTGGTTGTGCTCGCCTGACTGTAGCGGTAGGCGAATATTCGTTGGAACGTGGCAAGCCGCCGCTCCGTGAGTTCACCTGGCGACGTTGGGTCCAATACATGGAGCTTGTGGTCCCATGACAGCCGTCGTTTGAGTTGACCTTTCCGCGTGACCGGCAGCCAGCGTTCAACCGCTCGGTGATCTCGGTGCTTGGTAGCCGAAGGTGTTGTCGCCATCGATAGAACTCCGTCGCTGAGTGATGATGTTTCATTCACTCAGCGAATCGGAATATCTAGCTCGCGTTAACGGACCTTTGTCCCCACTCCATCTGAGAAATTAGGAGTTGGTAGCGTCGATATTTAAGTTGGTTGGCTCGGGTCTATGTTCCGCTATCGCGGTAATTCAAGCAGGCAGAAAACGATACTCTCTTTCGTGTCCCGAAGCATAAATGATCACCCTGGCAAAAGGCTAAATGTCTTCGCGACGGAGAGAGGGTCGCGATGACTGGCCTTGTGCGATAGCGGCTGGAAATAGTTTATTCAAATAAGCGTCCGAGATCGCACAATCATCGGTTTCAGCGAGGACCTTGCGGACGAACTTCGAGCAAGGCCGCATTTCGCAATGATAGCCGTTTGCGACGCGCAGCAATTGGTCACGGCTGTCATATTTCACGCCGAATTCGACAGCTTTGGCCTGAAGATAATCAGCCACTTCATCAGGAGTTGGCCGGCGCAGCTCATAGGTATAGCTCTTGAGGCGGTTCCTAAGCGCGTCGTCGAGCTTTTCGAAGTGTGTCGTCGCCAAGATGATTGTGGCCGCGTGGTCCTCGGACATCTTTCGCAGCCGTAACATCAGACTCGGCGGCAACTCCTGCGTCTCGTCAATGAAAACGATGTAATTGGGGTCATGGAGTCGCCAGAGGTCAAAACGCGCCTTAGCGGTCTCATGGTCGCTGGCGTCCAATTCGTCATAGAGGTAACAATGGTCATTTGGGTTTTGTACAAGTTTTTCATTTCCACAAATTGCGCATGACGCCTCGCCGCACGGATTGGCCTGATTCGAAGGAGCGTTCATACAAAGCAGCCGAACGGCCACCAGCCGGGCTAAGGTTGTCTTTCCCGATCCCGTTGGCCCGGTGAAGGTCAACAATCGAGGCAAAAGCCCACGCGAGATTAATCGCGTTAATGGTTCAATGACCTCTTGGTTGCCGACGATTTGATTGAATTGTCGGGGCCGTTGCTCGAAACGTCTGTAGTCATTAAGCATTTGCATTCTCCTGGGAACCGAACAAGGAATTGAAAAAATGTCTCTCAGACCCCGGGGGGGCACTTGCTGCCGAACAAAGCGCAATCTGGATGGATAATGTTGCAACTCGCTGTCATTCACGGGTTTACGATTGCGCTGCCGAACTGCAATTTGCCGCAATCTGCTCACTTGTGGGAAGTTCCGCGTACGGGTTCCGTCGATGAAACGGAGGCAGCACGGCGCTGTTGAACGTGTAAAACACGCGACGGCCCTGTTTGCGATTCGCTATTTGGACCGTTGCCTCAACAATGCCGGCATCTTCCAGCGCCATCAGGTGCTCTTTGGCGGCGTTGTAACTTAGACCAGTCCACTCGATCACGTTACTCCGCGCGAATCCTTTTTGGCCGAGATCGCTCATGTCCGGCACAGTCAGCTGATACTCCGGCGCCGAAACGTGTTCCCAGATAGTTGTTGCGGTTTCAATTGCGTAGGGGGGCAAACGATCATGCAGGGCGACCACCGGAAGCCGCCCAAGAAGCGCCTTGGCCAGGCGAAAGTCTTCAATGCGAACGTTAATTAAGTTGTGGGCCTGTTCGATTGCAGGAAACCTAAGCGCAGCGATGACGCACATTAGCCGGTTGACCACCAGCATTTCATCCGGCCGCAGACGAGCGCGAACGAAGTTTTTGAATGGGACCTCAAACCGTTGGCGAGGCGTCAAATTATCCAGAATGTGTTCCAGGGCCGCCTGGGGCGTCACCCGGTCCGGCGAACCAGGATGCTGGGCCGGCAAACTGAAGTGATGCCCGAAGCCTTTTAGGCAATGCTCTTCCCGAGTCGTAATGAGTTGGAGCGTTGCGCCAGACGGAGCACGATCAAGGGCTTGATCACCGATCCACCAAATGGCGGGGATGCGATCCTCACCACGCACATCCCGACTCACCGCCTCAAGCGCAAAACCCAGCAACTGCTGGTGCAAACTCCTTACGAGAATCACGTCGAGATTATTCGGTTCCTTGGTCAGGAGTTTCCGAAATTCCTCGATTCGATCGGCCCGCACAACGTTTGGCGGCCCGCATTGCAGCAAGCGGTCGACCTCAATCCGGAGCGCCGCCGGCACCTCGGTGTTAACGATCAAGTTGAAAGGAATGCCAAGCCTTGCGGCGGCACGGCTGAGAAAGAAAGTCAGGGAGATAGCATCGCACCCGACTGCCAGATGCTCGCCAATCCAATTAGCGACGCATTGGAGGTGGCTGCCGCGGACAATTTCTGCCAGCGATGGATGGATATTCACGAGCGCGGCTCCGAATCTAGGGGCGCCGAGAATGAGCTGCTTACGAAGGAGACCACTACCAACAGCGCTACAACGCGATTTTCAGAGCTTTCCCGCCGGGACAGAATGCGGGACGGAATGGTTGCAATCGAACCGAAATTATGGAAACTATGGGAACGCAAAAGGGAGCGGAGATTGCATTTCCCTTGTGATTTCGCGGTTAGTGAAAGAAACCAGCCACCTTCCCAAGCTGGATGTCGCCGGTTCGAGCCCGGTCGCCCGCTCTTTGTAAGCCGTGTAATTTCAAAAAATTGCGACCAACCACCGGAAACCGCTGTGAGTCTGGCGGGACAAAACCCGCAAACTTTGGTTGAAATGCGAGAACCGCGACTGGCTGAGGTGGACCCCAAAAACTGTCCAGCTATCGGGCTCACCCTCAGATTGCTGGATGGCAATCACCCAGCGAGAATGGCGGCCGCTAGCCAAGACGACGGAGATGGGTAGGCGATGAGCTGGCGCTTCGCAATGTCGGAAGCACATTTTCGCAGTGGCCTGATGGTCATGGCGGCCTTGGGCGTTGCGTGGTCACAACCGATCACTGGCTCAGCTCAACCATCCGTGGATGCGGAGTTCCCCGTGCAGAAGGCGGACTCCGAGCAATACTTTCGTGATCGCGTCGAACCGTTCATCAAAACCTATTGCTTACGCTGCCACCAAAACAAGCGGCCGACGGAGGGAGGCGTCAACTTTTCGCCGACGCTCAAGAATCCTGGTGACGCGGCGTTCAGCCAACAGTGGAAAAAAGCCATCGCCCGAGTGAAGGCGCATGACATGCCGCCAGAACACGCGGACAAGCAGCCGGCCGAGGCGGATCGACGGATGTTCGTCGATTGGCTGGGAAGGATCAAGTTTCTGAGCCCAAAGGATCCGGGACTTTTTGTCATCCGGAGGCTGACCAAAACGGAGTACGGTAACACCTTGCATGACTTGCTGGGTGTTGAACCCACGATTGTGAGCGCGTTGCCGGACGAGGTCAGCGGCGAGGGATATCTCAATTCGCTCTCACCTTTGCAGCTCGAGCAGTATCTCGCGATCGCCGATAAAGCACTGAACCGGATTCTATCGCCTGCAAGTGGCCAGCCTACGGACGCGCAACGGCGATTGTTTGGTGAACCACCGCACCTTGAGACCGGCGCTCGGGCGGCGGCGCGCGAGGCCGCCGGGTCGCTGGCACGGAAAGCGTATCGACGGCCTCCGTCGCAGGCGGAACTCGATTGTCTCGTGGAGGTGTTCGACCTGGGAAGGCAAAACAATCTCTCCTATCCGGCATCCCTGCGATTGATGCTTAAGGCGATCCTGGTTTCACCTCAGTTCCTGTTTATTACTCCCGCAGAAGAGGCTCAACCCGATGCAGAGATCGCGCACCTCGATAATTATCAGCTTGCATCACGTTTGTCTTATCTCTTATGGGCGACCATGCCCGACGATCAGCTCATGGCGCTGGCGGACAGCGGAAAGCTCCGCGAGCCAGCGATTCTGAAGGCGCAGGTGCAGCGTTTGCTGAAGGATCCCCGCTCGCGTGCGCTGTTCGATGGGTTTGGCGCGCAGTGGCTGGGACTCGAACAATTGGCAGTCAAGACTTTCGATACTTCACAGTTTCCCCAGATGACCGGCGAGCTGCGCTCGTCCATGGTTGATGAAGTGCGTCTGTTTTTCGAAAGCATCGTGCGCGAAAATAAACCCGTCATGAGTTTTGTCGATTCCGATTACACCTTTCTCAACGAAACGCTGGCTAAGATTTACGGCCAGGAAGGAACCGTCCGTGGATCTGAAATGCGGAGGGTTCGACTGAACAATGCCAATCGCGGCGGGATCTTAGGGATGCCTGGCATTCTCGCGGCGACCTCTTTCCCCAATCGTACGAGTCCCGTCAAAAGGGGTGTGTGGGTATTGGAAAAAGTGTTTGGAGAACATGTTCCGCCGGCCCCGCCGGATGTTCCGGACTTGGAAAAACAGGACCGGGGGACGGTTGCGAACCTGACCTTGCGCCAGCGCACGGAACTGCACCGCACGAATCCCGTCTGCGCTAATTGTCATCAGATGCTCGACCCCATCGGGTTTGGCCTGGAGAATTTCGATGCCATCGGTCGTTGGCGCGATCGGGAAGAAAACGGCGGGGCAATTGATGCCGCGGGTGAGCTTCCTGGTGGAAAGC
This sequence comes from Anatilimnocola sp., assembly GCA_031394445.1. Classification (GTDB taxonomy): domain Bacteria; phylum Planctomycetota; class Planctomycetia; order Pirellulales; family Pirellulaceae; genus CAYLLN01. The sequence goes on along the minus strand of JANNTN010000571.1, from coordinate 1,909 downwards.
GTTTTTCCAGCCCTAAAGAATTAAAAGCGATTATCGCCGGACGCACCGCTGATTTTTCTCGCAACCTCATGGAAAGACTTCTGGCTTATGCCTTGTGTCGAAGGCTGGAAGGCTACGACGAAATCGTGGTGGATGGTTTGCTGCAGGAGATTGCCGCGGATGGGTACCGCATGCAGTCTCTCATCGGTGCGATTGTGACCAGTTACCCCTTCACGCACCGTCGAATCCTGGAAAAAGTGGACGTCCAATGATGAAGAGCGTGCTGATTAATCGTCGTACCTGCCTGCGAGGGATGGGAGCCGCACTGGCCCTGCCCCTTTTAGAGACAATGGGCTGGGCCGATGCAACCGAGGGCAAGACGTACAAGCCACCGGTCCGGCTGGGATTCATGTACATGCCCCATGGCGTGATTATGGATCAGTTCTGGCCCGCCGATGCGAAGAGTTTCCTGTCATCGCCACCGCCAGCTTTGGAATCGCTGCGGCCCGTGCTCGACCAGTGTCTGCTGATGAAGGGCATCTCGGGAGTTTCCATCGGTCCCTTCACTGGCGCGCCTCACGCACTCGAACTTTCGACCTGGCTGACGGCGAGGTTGCCAAACGCGGACAAGCGAAATGAGATCAACATCGCGGTTTCCGCGGATCAAATTGCCGCGAACTACGTCGGTGCCTTCACCACGTTACCGTCTCTCGAACTGGCCACGATGCCACAAACGTGGAAGGAAAATCAGGCTGGGCTCAATGAGGCTTATTACTCGCACTGTAGTTTTCGATCCCCCACGCAGGCAGTCCCCGCCGAGATTAACCCGCGCAATGTGCTCAATCGTTTATTCAACCAGAAAGAACAACAGAGCCGTGGCGGCGGTTCGAGCCAGATGAGTTCTCTGGATCGAAATATGTTGGACCTTGTCATGGGCGGCGCGAGGGAGCTCAGGCGGACATTGCCAGCAACCGACCAGCGGAAACTGGATGAATACCTGGACAGTGTTCGTTCGGTTGAGCGACGCATTGCCGCCATCGAATCTCGCCAAAAAGAGGCGGCTTTAGAAAAAGCGGGCGTCCGATCCAGCAAACGCGAGGATTCAGCTGCGCCGCCCATTGAAATCAAGATTCCGGAGGGAGATAAGCGCAGCGAATACATGCAGGTGATGTGCGACCTCAACGTGCTGGCGTTCCAAACAGACACGACTCGTGTTTGTACGTACATCGGCTCGACGCCAAACGGTGTTTCCTATCCGGAACTCGGCTTCAATGACCTGCATCACTCCCAGACCCACCACAACAACGAGCCGAAGCAGGCCAACAAAGTGGCCGCGATCACGGCTTTTAACATCGAGCAGTTTGCCTACATGGTGAAGAAGATGCACGCCCTGCGAGAAGGCGACGGCACGCTGCTGGACAACTGCATCATGATGTGGGGGTCCGGACTGGAGGATGGCAACAAGCACACGCGCGAGAACCTGCCCTTCATTCTGGCAGGCAAGGGAGGCGGTTCCATTCAGACGGGTCGTTTCCTAGCAGAAACCCGTGGAAATCAGGGAGATCTGCTCACCACTATTCTTACCTGTGCTGGCATTCCACTGGACCGTCCGATTGGGAACGCAACCAAGCAATTGAAAGAGATGTGCCTCGCGACTGATAGCTGAGGGCGGCGACGTCGTTCGGACGTTCCGGCCGCGTAGTCCAGACGCGCTGCCGCCTCAATGCCCTGTTCAGAAATCGGATGCATGATCGATTTCAGGAGCAGCTTGCTTGTGGCTCCGTTCACTGGCTTCTGATCACTGGCAGTTATTCAGAACGCATGAATACGGCCAGAGTCGCAGTCGAGACACTGATATCTAGTAGCAAGCATTTACGAAGAGCGCGAACTGGACCCCGGACCAACTATTCGGAAATTCCGAATAGTTCAA
>JANNTN010000541.1:0-4016 GCA_031394445.1 Anatilimnocola sp. | reverse complement strand
CAACTTCTCCAGCATCTCGTGCCGCCACACCTCGGCGTCGTCTTTGAGTTCTGCCGGAATTTCCTCGCGGGTGTAGTCGCGGCTGTCTTTGTCAGTGGGAAACGTCAGCAGCTTCATTTCGATCAAGTCAATCACGCCGCGAAACGGATTGGCGACATGCGGCGGACCCTGGCCGACGGGAATTTGAATCGCGATCGGGTGCGCGCCCAGCCGCGAGCTCATTTCCTCGAAGACGCTTTCGAAATCGGCCCCTTCGCGGTCGAGCTTGTTGATGAAGGCGACGCGGGGCACTTTGTAGCGATCGGCCTGTCGCCAGACGGTTTCGCTTTGGGCCTCGACCCCTTCGCGGGCGGAAAAGACGACGACCGCGCCGTCGAGCACGCGGAGGCAGCGCTCGACCTCGGCCGTGAAATCGACGTGGCCTGGCGTATCGAGCAGGTTGACCGTGATGTCCTTCCAGGGGAATGTGACGCAAGCCGCGTAGATGGTGATGCCACGCTGCTGCTCCTCGGGGTCGCTGTCCGTCTCGGTCGTGCCGCTATCGACCGCGCCGACGCGATGCTTCGCCCCGCTCAGGAACAGCATCCGCTCCGTAACGGTCGTCTTGCCGGCGTCGATATGGGCAATAACGCCGATGTTGCGGATGCGATCGATTTGGCGGGACATGGGAGAAGGCTAGGGCTGGTGGGTTGGGCTAGGGCAGGCAGAGTTTCAGTTTTCCCGCTAATGGTCGTCGTCTTCGTTCATTGGAATCCCCGAGCCCCAACCCTACACTCTAGCCCTCTGGCGTCCGCGCATGAAAAAGCCGCGATGTTTGTCACACCACGGCTTGAGGTTGATCGGTTATTACCACGCGAAGTGGGCGAAGGCTTTGTTGGCGTCGGCCATGCGGTGGACATTCTCACGTTTGGTGTAAGCGGCACCTTCTTTGTTGTAAGCAGCCGAGAACTCTTCGGCGAGCTTTTGATGCATCGGGCGGCCTTTCTTCTCGCGCACGGCGAGGAGAATCCAACGGATAGCCAGCGACTGCTGCCGGTTGCGATTCACCTGCATCGGAACCTGGTAGGCGGCACCACCGACGCGGCGGCTGCGAACCTCAATGTACGGCTTGACGTTTTCGACGGCCGTCGTAAAGACCTCGATCGGATCGCGTTCCGGCATCTTCTCTTTGATGAGATCGAGCGCCGAATAAAAACAATCTTGAGCGACGCTCTTCTTGCCGCTGTACATCAGGCAGTTGATGAACTTCGACGCCAGAAGCGATTTAAACTTCGGGTCGGGACGGAGAGTCGTGGCGCTGGCGGTTATTTTGCCCATGTTAGTGCTATTATCTTTTCAAACTATGATTTTTTGGTTCCGTAGCGGCTGCGGGCCTGCTTGCGGTTGTTAACGCCGAGGGTGTCGCGGACGCCGCGGACGATGTGGTAACGAACGCCCGGCAGATCGCGGATACGGCCACCGCGGACGAGCACAATCGAGTGCTCCTGCAGGTTGTGGCCTTCACCGGGAATATAAACCGTCGTTTCGCGGCCAGTCGATAATCGCACGCGGGCGATTTTTCGCAGGGCCGAGTTCGGCTTCTTGGGGGTCATCGTGCGGACGATGAGGCAAACGCCTTGCTTGAAGCAGTTCTTCTCCAAGACGGGCGACTTGCTAAAGACGCGCTTTTGACGACGCGGCTTACGGACGAGCTGGTTGATCGTGGGCATCGAATAAAAAATCGGCTAATCGGCCGGAAAAACGGAATCTATTAAGGTATCGGATGGGGAATGGGTGTCAACGGCGGTGTCGCCCGAAATTCCCAGGGCCGGGAGCATACTTGCTTCTGGTTTTTTGGGCATCTCGGAAAATTGAGCCGACCGGAACCAAGTTTGGCTCCGGCTGCCGGGGTGTTGTTATTCTTTGTTGCCGAGCAAGCTCTCCAAGGTGGGGGCGGGGGCTTTCGCACTGCTGGCGGCCTGCACATCTTTGCCGTTGCCATCGCCTTGCGATAGCAGCGGGAACGCGGCTTCCAGTACCTTGTCCTTGTCGGCTTGCATCGCTTGCAGGGCTTCGGGCCGATAGCGAACTTCTGATTCTTGGAATCGGCGGAAGCCTGTGCCGGCGGGAATAAGGTGGCCCAGGATGACGTTCTCCTTAAGACCAACTAAGTGATCGACCTTGCCGGCCAGAGCGGCCTCGGTGAGTACCTTCGTTGTTTCCTGAAAGCTGGCGGCCGAGATAAAGCTGCTCGACTGCACGGCAGCTTTGGTGATGCCCAAGAGCTGCGTGCTGGCGGTAGCCGGCTTGGGCTTCACACCCCTGGCCGAAGCGCCGCTGAGGGCTTCGATCTGGGCATTGGTTTGTTCCAGAGCGTCTTTCGGAACAATCGAGCTATCGGCATATTCGCTGTCTCCCTTGTGCGTGATCTTCAGGCACTTCGAGAGGTTGGTGTTGATCTGCTTGAAGTCGAAGCGATCCATTACCAGGCCGGGCAGCAGGTTCGTGTCGCCAGCCGTCTCGATGCGGACCTTACGCAACATACGAGCGACGATGATCTCGATGTGCTTGTCGTTGATTTCGACGCGCTGCGAACGATAGACGTTTTGGATTTCGTGCAAGAGATAATCTTGCAGGGCGTCTTCGCCGGAGATCCGCAGGATGTCGTGCGGGACGAGCGGACCATCGACGAGGGCCTGGCCGGCCTTCACATGGTCGCCGGAATGCACGAGGAACCGCTTGCCGTGCGGCACCAGGTGCTCGCGTTCGATGCCGCTTTCGCTCTTCACCATGATCGTGCGCTTGCCGCGCCGCTTCTCTTGAAGGATTTCGACGACGCCGTCGATCTCGGCCATGACAGCCGGGTCTTTCGGCTTGCGGGCCTCGAAAATCTCGGTGACGCGAGGCAGACCGCCGGTGATGTCCGTAATGCCGGTTGCTTCGCGGGGCGTTTTGCCCAGCACGGTGCCGGCCGCGACCATCTTGCCTTCATCGACCACGATGTGAGCCCGTTCGGGCAGGTAATACACATCAAGCGGCTTGCCTTCGGAGTCTTCGAGCACGATCTGCGGATGCAGCTCGCCTTTGTGCTCCATAATCATGCGCCGCATGTGACCGCTGGGGTCTTTCTCCAGCCGCAGCGTTTCGCCTTCAACCACATCCTCCAGGCGAACCCTACCGGCAACTTCCGACAGAATGGGAATACTGTGCGGATCCCATTCGCAGAGAACCTGGCCGGCCTTCACTTGCTGGTTCTCATCGACGCGGAGAACGGCACCGTTGGGCACGTCGTATTTCTCCAGCTCGCGGCCCTTGGCATCAAGCAGCGAGATTTCGCCGTTCCGCGTGAGAACGACGTTCTTACCTTCCTCGTTGGCCACGAAACGCATCCGGGTGAATTTGACGATGCCTTCCTTCTTGGCTTTCGTTTCGCTTTCTTCGACGCTGGTATTCACCGTGCCACCGATGTGGAACGTACGCATCGTTAGTTGCGTGCCAGGCTCGCCGATCGATTGGGCGGCGATGATGCCGACGGCCATGCCGTCTTCGACCATGCTGCCGGTTGCCAAGTCCATGCCGTAGCACAGCCGGCAGACGCCGAGCGTAGCCTCGCAGGTCATGCCGCTGCGCACCTGAATGCGTTCCAGGCCGAGTTCTTCGATCTTGCGGCCGATTTCGGGGGTGATCAGCTCGTTTTCCTTGACGATCGTCTCGTCCGTGATTGGATTGACAATCGATTGACGGCTGACACGGCCTGAGATCGCTGCGGAAAGACGCACTTCGACCTTTTCGCCGCGGTAAATCACGCCTTTGGTGATGCCTTGCGTGGTGTGACAATCCTCCATCGTGATCACGACGTTTTGGGCGACGTCGGCCAGCTTGCGGGTGAGATAACCGGAGTCGGCCGTTTTGAGAGCCGTATCGGCCAAACCCTTGCGGGCACCGTGGGTCGAGCTGAAATACTCGAGCACGGTCAACCCTTCGCGGAAGTTCGACTTAATCGGCGTCTCAATGATTTCGCCGGTGGGCTTGGCCAT
>JANNTN010000502.1:0-49226 GCA_031394445.1 Anatilimnocola sp. | reverse complement strand
CCTAAACCACCGCGCCACCTCTCGACTCTACTCCACGGCATTCGAGGAAAGCATGGTCATGGCTGTGCCAACCACTTGAAAGCTGCGTGTGACGCTGGATCCGGCGGTGGGGGACGATGGGAGGGCAAAATTGATCCGCGTGCTGGTGCCGTCGGAAAGCAAGCTCGCCCCCGTGCCGGTCAGGCGTCGATTGAGATCGATTGTGAGGGATGATGCCTTTTGTTGCGGGTCGGCGGCGGTGATGGAGATCGAATTGCCGGCACGTTTGACGATGAGGTTCGCGGCTTTATCGACCTTGAGCGTGAGGCCGGGTTCGATTTCGATGGTGCCGGCGGAATAGAAAGCAACCTGCGTGACTCCCGTCGTGGTGTTTTGGATGGCTTGGATGTTGGCCGTGTTGGACAGGATTTTTAGCGGCGGCGCTTGAAGATAGGCCGTGAGGGATTCGACGGTGACATTGGGAACGACGATGTAGGCATACGTCGCGTTCTGCGGCCCCTTGCCGTGGTCGATCCAGGCGCTGAACACGGGAAGTGCGGCACCGCCACCGGATTGGAGCTTGGCTTGGACGGTCGTCGTGCTGGTGGGATCGATGACGACGTAGCCGAGTCGATCATGAACGACCCAGCCTGCGCCCGAAAGCGATGCTGAGTCGCCCAGTTGAAGCGTGCGCTGTCCCGCGGCGTCGTTGACGATTACCTGGCCATCCAAAAAGACTTGATTGATGGACGTGAAGACCGGAGCGGACTTCGAGGTGTTATCGATGTCGGCACCGAGGGCGACGACTTCGGTATCGAAGAAGAAGTAGGCTTTCTTGGCTGTCACGCTAACGCCGCTGCGGGAGTAATCCATTGCGGCGAGCCCGTAAAATCCGTCCGAAACGCCGCCAACTACCTCACTCTTCCCGAGCGAGTTGGTGCCCGTCTTGAACATGTCGTAATACGGAATGACGCCCGTGTGTTCGACGGTCGTTCCGGGCAGACGCTGCCAATCCCAGACCGGCATGATCTCGGGCCCGGCTATCGTGCCGAATTCGTCCCCATCTTGGACGAACATCGTGAAGCCATCACCCATGAAGTAGGCCAGTTTTCCTTCGCCAGCCGCGGTTTCGGGCCGTGTAATGCGAGAGGAAATGAGCTTTACTGTCGTCAGCAGCTCCAGCCGCTGATTGGTCATGGCGTCGCTCTTGTAGAACGAAAAGTTGCCGGAGAGAGCGTTCGTTTCATCGACGCCGTTATCGTAGCGATCGATGGCGCGTGCCACTTCGTCGGTGCGATGGCCGAGCGTATATAGGTCAAACAGTGTTTCACGCAATTTGTAGGGTGCGAGCGTCGCCCAGTCGGTACGAGAAATCGCTCGGCCTTGCGAGGGAATATCAAACGCTTCACCGCGGGTGAGCCAAGCCAGGCCGTCGAGCGTGTAACGCACCTCTTGCTCGATGGCAGGCTGACTAAAGGCATAGGGGGTGTCGTCGGTCCAGCGCATGATTCGCGCCGTGCGGTGGGCCATCACCATTCCGTAAGAACCGCTGTGGTAGCTGAGCTTTCCGGCGGCTCGGTGCTGCTGAAACGACAGATCGCGCTGGATGCCTTCGCCGGAATAGGCCGAGAGTTCGGCTGTCATTTTGCTGACGACCGACTTGATCTGAGCCGGCTTGTTGCGTAACAGGCCGTCAACAATTCCCAGGGTTGACTGATAGGCCAGGTTGGCACCGTCGTGCTTCGTCGGTTGCCAGACCGACGAAAAATATTTGCTCATCACCTTGTTGCGGACGGTCGCGGAAAGGTCGTTCCGCATCAGCACCAGTCCATCGCTAATTCCTTGGGGAACTCCGATCGCCTTCCACCACCAGTTGATTCCGCCGAGCGTGCCGGCTTTGGTCGCCAGATAGTTGTAGCTCTTGAGAATCTTGTCTTTTAGCCCGGCGTCGTTGAATAGGGCGTTGCTCGGATCGTTCCATTTGAGGGCCTGCGCCATGGTCAAGACTCGCCCCCCATGCGTCTCCATGTTGGCGGCGCTGGCGTCGGTCTTGCCTTTGTAGTTCAGGTCGGGAAAGCTGCCGTCGGCCCGCATGTTTTGCAGATTCGACGCGGCAATATCCAACACGTAGGGCGCAACTTCCATGATCTCGGTAACCATGTTGGTTGCCAGATCGACGGACGGGGTGGCGCGTATTTCGAGGTTTTCCAGGCGTAGCGGCCGCGATTGAATGTTTGCGGCGACCCGACGGGCGCGCGAGCGAGATGGCCGTGAACGACGTGGAAAAATACGGCTCGATAGCTCAAGGAGTTTGGACCACACGGCGACACGCTGACGCAAAGAATGGCGGAGGCCTGCATGCCTGAAACTTCCCCTCCTGTGGGAGTGCCAGCGTAATTGGTGAATTGGACGGGGGCTATTCCCCAGGCAGCGTTGTCAGCCGCAAATTGGGGCCGGATGTGACGGTTGTGCCGTTGCTGTTTTTTGGCACGAAGAGAGGGGCAGATGGCCGAGCGGGATCACCAGGAGGTTACGCGCGGAGCTTGGTCGCTTCGGCTTCGAGTGCGGCAATTTCTTGTTCGAGATTGCGGACTTCGCCGGGTTCATCGTCCTGCTTTTTGGCCCCGGCCAATTTCTGCCGCAGCATTTGCAGCTTTTGCTTGATGACTTCGAGTCGCTTTTTTGCTTTGCCGTCCATTAATTGATTTCACAGTCACCGGGATCAAGCTTGATCCCGAAATTCGAGGAGAGGAACTGCGATGGTGCCCGTTCGAAGAATCAGCCCCGCGAAGAACTAGCCCATCAGCCGTTTGCGGCGGTGCAAGTTTCGCACAATCTCGGCCGATTCGCCACGAGAGAGGCCAAAGCAATCGAGAAGTAAGAGCAGTGCGCGTTGTGAATTGGCGCTGTGCAGCTCATGGCGGAGCTCCATCACTTTGTGAAAGAAAGCGGCTTCGCTGCGGCCGCGCTGGGCGAAGGTAGAAGCACAAGCGATGGCTCGCGATTCCTCGACATCGAACAACCCGGCGAGTGTCCGGCCCGCGGCGAGCAGGTCGCCGGCTTGAATTTGTGCCGCGAAAGCCTGAAGAGCAGAATTGGTGGCCCGATGTTTCGACGGCTCGACCGTTGTTTTTGGCGCTGGCAGCGCGGGTATGGCGACGAATGTCGGCCCGGCAATGGCCGGCATCGAGTACTGCGTAATGCCATCGAAATTCGGAGCTGGTTCGGTGGCGACAGTAAAGGTGTTCTCTGGATTGTGCTGCGCAGCGGCTGTTTGCGTTTGTACCGCAGCAGGCTCATCCGCGGGCAAATTGGAGAGCATTTGGCTGACGTGGGAGAGCTTGGTCCCCAGCTCGTCGTACAACGATTCGATCTCGTTCATGTACGAATCGCCGCGAGCGTCGTCGAGCAATTCTTCGGATTGCTCGTTGATTTTTTCTGTCAGCCGTTCTGCGAGAATGGCACGAGCCTTACGCAGAACTTCCGAAGCGCGAGCGCGATCATTCATGGTCTGTTGTGACAAGCGATTAACTTGTCGGCTTGATCCGAGAATGCTTGCGGCACGGCACAGTGGTGCCGCCTTCCGTTACTTTATTCTCTGGCGGAGGCAAAAGGAAGCGTTTGGCTGGCAGTTTCGTGGAAGGGGCTGGGAAGTATGTTTTTTGGAGCGAAAGGGCAGTCGTGTTGAGGGCGTGAGCGGTGTTGTGCAAATTTGTGGGAACTAGACAATAGGGGCAGTAGTGAGGGAGCTCAAAAAATGAGTGAAGCAACGATTGCGGATGTGAGAGACGGGGCGAAGCTGCGGACAGGGGTCAGCCGGCGGGCGGAGCGGGCGTTTTGGACGGGGCTGAGCGTGGCCGTCGCTGCGGCGGTGTTTGCGGGGTTTTCGCGGTCGTATTTTTTGAAGTATTACTTTGGCGCGCCGCCTCTGTCGCCGCTGCTACATTTGCACGGGCTGTTGTTTACCTCGTGGATGGTGCTGCTCTTGGTGCAGACGTCGTTGGTAGCGGCAAACCAGACGAAGGTCCATCGCAAGTTGGGAATGGCTGGTGGTGTGCTCGTGGTGCTGATAGTCGTTGCGGGAGTTGCGGCGGCGATCAAGATGGCGGCTTTGGGCCGCAGCCCGCCGGGAGGGCCGCCCCCGCTGGTGTTTTTGACGATTCCACTGTTCGAGATGGTGACGTTTCCGGTGTTGGTCGGGCTCGGGCTGTATTACCGGAAGCGGACCGATTATCACAAGCGGCTGATCATGATTGCGACGATTGCCATTAGCTCGGCGGCGATCGCGCGGCTCCCGCTGTCGATCATGCAGTATGGTCCACCGGCCTTTTTTGGCTGCACCGATCTGTTTCTGGTGCCGATCGTGATTTTCGATTTCGTCAGTCGCGGGAGAATTCATCCGGCGACGGCGTGGGGCGGAGCGTTTTTGATTGCGTCGCAAATCGGGCGGCTGTTGATTGGTGGGACGGCAGCGTGGCAGGCGTTTGCGACGTGGTTGACGAGTTTTGCCACCTAAAACTCTAAGCAAGCCTTCCGGGACCAAGTTTGGTCCCGGCTATATGGACATATAAATGATTCCTGGTTCAGAGCTGGTTGGCAGTCGCGGGAAGATGTTGGTGGGGAGACTGCCGGCGGAGCGGTTGGTGCGGCTGTGGAATGTGGTGACGTCGGGCGTGGTGAAGCGGGGGTTTGCGATTGAGTATCGCGACCTAGAGCCGCCACGGACGGGGATTTTCGACGGCCTGACGATTGTGATCGACCCCGATGTCGAGTTTGAGATGCAGTGTTTCGTGCTGCTGCATCTGTTTGGCCATTCGGTGCAGTGGGTCGCGCCGAGCATCGCCCATCAGCTCGACGCCCTGCAAAACACGGCGGAGAAGGAGCGGTTTTTGCAGGTGCTGCACGATTATGAGTATGAAGCGGCCGGTTTTGGGATGCGGCTGCTGCACGAGCTGGGCGTCCACGACTTGGACGAATGGTTTAGCGATTTTGTGGCGACGGACTGGCAATATGTGGAGCGGTATTATCGGGAAGATCGCATTCCACCGTGGAAGGAGTGCGTGGTGGGCGGGGCACCGCTGATTGCTGAATTGGCGATTCCGCAACTCGTGCTAAGACAGGTGGAGGTTCGGTTTGCGTTTTAGGGTGCCAATGTGTGTGGAGGCGGGGGCCTGTACAAAGCAATGCTTCTCCTCGCTTACGCGTCGGGTTGGTATGCCCGTAAACCAGGGCCACGGAGACGCTAGCGATAATCACGTAGCGTGAACTGGGGAAAAGGGGCATAATGCGGGCAGTTTGCAGGGGACGCTACGTGGCCCCTGCCCCTTTGCGACGCAGCACCGGCACGAGGCTGGCGTTTGCTAAGCAGTTGTAAGTTGCGTTTGATGGGAGGCAGTCCGATGCGCCGTTTTTCATACAGCTTGGTGGGGTTGGTTGTTTGTGCGGCAGTGGTCGCGTTGTCGGCAGTCGCGAGCGCGGCCGATAAGCCGGGGCAGGCCGATCTGGATCAGGCGACCGATTTGCAGGTTTCCGCGGAAACCTTGGGTGATTTGGAAAAGGTCATCAAGCTGGCGGAAAGCGCGCTGGACAAGGGCCTCGACAAGGATCAGGAACAGTTTGCTAAACAGATGCTGGCGGCTGCGCTGTTTCAGCACGCGAACCGCTCGGCAGAGTCGATCATTGAGCGCGGGCGACGCAACCCGCGGGCGGGGGCGATTCGGACGCAAGCCTTGAAGGATTTAGAGAAGGCCAAGAAGCACGACCCGACGCTGCCGGATATTTTCTTGTTGGAAGCTCGCTTGCAGGCGACGCAGGGAGGGGACTTGAAGGCGGCGGCTACCGCGGCCAGCGAAGCGATCAAGTTGTTGACGGGCAAGGACGATGCCAAGCAGCTTTCCAAGGCGTACATCTTGCGGGCGCAGCTTACAGAAGATGCGGATCGCAAGCTGGCGGATTTCGACGCAGCGGTGAATGCCGACCCCTCGAATACGGACGCGGGGCAGGCTCTAGCGCTGCTTTACATTCAAAAAGGTGAGAACGAGAAGGCAGTCGCGACGCTACAAAAGCTGCTGGAGCGGGACACGGACAATCCGACGCTGCTGGCGGCATTGGCCGAGGCGCTGACCGATTTGAAGAAATATGACGAAGCGCTGAAGTATTGCGATGGCGTGATCAAGCAGGCACCGCGGACGACGATTGGCTACAACCTGCGGGCGCGGGTGAAGGTGATGAAGGAGGACATTGACGGGGCGCTGAAGGATTTGGACGAAGCCCTGTCGATCAATGGCAATGATTTGCAGGCGCTGTTGATGCGGAGCAATCTGCACGCGTCACGCGGTAACGACGAGAAGGCGAAAATAGATGTCGATCGATTGCTCCGTCAAGCCCCGGACCTGCCGCAAGCGATATTGCTGCGGAGCATGATCGCGGCCGGGAAGAAGCGGTGGGGCGAAGCAATCACCGATATGCAGGTGCTGCTACAGACCGATCCCACGAACGCCGAATGGCGCATCCGGCTGGCCGGATATTTTGTGGGTGACAGCCGCCCGCGAAAGGCCGTGGACTTGTTGACGCAAGTTTTGGACGGAATTCGGGATGAAGCGGATCCACAACAGCGCGAGACGAAGGTAGATGCCCTGCGGGCTCGAGGAGACGCATTGCTGAGCGTCGGCCGCCATGCGGACGCCGTGAAGGATTATGACGAGGCTTTGAAGCTCGATCCCGAAGATACCGGGGTGCTCAACAATCTGGCGTGGGTACTGGCGACTTCGCCGGACGACCCGGTTCGCAACGCGCAGAAGTCGGTCGAGATGGGCCTGAAAGCTTGTGAACTGACCAAGTACGAGCGGCCGCACATTTTGAGCACGCTGGCTGCCGGCTATGCGGAAAAAGGTGATTGGGAAGCGGCGAAAAAGTGGTCCGCCAAGGCTGTGGAACTGGGCGCGAAGGACGACGACGTCGATCAGCAGCTCAAGAAGGAATTGGAAGGCTACAAAGAGGGTAAGCCATGGCGCGAGAAGCAGGAAGTGGAAGAGAACACGCGGCCGCTGGGAAAAACGAAGGGGGAGATTGAGACGTAGGCTGCACAATCTCAGATTTCAAATCTCAAATAGCAGGCAACAAATCGCAAGCAAACGCAGGCTTAGAACCGCGGCACTTCGACGGTGCGGATGAGTTCGGTGAGGATTTGATCGACTTGCTGGCCTTCGACTTCGGCCTCGGCGGTGAGAGCGACGCGGTGGCGAAGAGCGGGCAGGGCGATCTGGACGACGTCGTCGGGGACAGCGTAGTCGCGGCCGGAAAACGCCGCGAGCGTGCGGGCGGCTTGCATGAGGGCGATGCCGGCACGAGGTGAAGCGCCGAGATGGAACTTGGGCCAGTGACGCGTCAACCGCACGATTTTGTTGATGTAATCGACCAGGCGGTCGTCCACGCGAACATTGGCGTTGTCGCGAATCACGCTGAGGATTTCACCGGCGGAAGTAATCGTTTGCAGCTCGTTTTCCAGGCGTTCGTTCAGGTCGCGCTGCTGGCTGTGGAGCCTAAGGATCGAGGCTTCTTCCGTCTCGGCCGGATAGTCGGCAACGAGCTTGAACATGAAGCGATCGAGCTGGGCCTCGGGCAAGTTGTAGGTGCCTTCGGACTCGATCGGGTTTTGCGTGGCCAGAACGATAAAAGGACGCGTGATCGAGTGGCTCTTGCCATCGACGGTGACGCGGTACTCCTGCATGATCTCGAGCAGGGCGGCGTGCGTTTTGGCCGGGGCGCGATTGATTTCGTCGGCCAGCAAGAGTTGCGTGAAGACGGGGCCTGGGCGAAACCGAAAATCCTGCGTTTTCATATCGAGGATCGGCGCGCCGGTGACATCGGACGGCATCAAATCGGCAGTGAACTGAATGCGGCCGAATTGCAGCCCCAGGACGCGGCCGAGCGCGCGGACGAACAGAGTCTTGCCGAGGCCGGGAACGCTTTCGATCAGGACGTGGCCGCTGGAAAAGAGTGCGACGAGCGTGCCGAGGACGAGTTCATCCTGGCCGACATAGATCTTGCCAATTTCCGACGTGATGCGGTCGAAGAGTTGCTTGGTGGGCGTTTGATGCGTGGCAACGGGCGACGTGAACAGCGGCGGAATTTCAGGGAGTGTTTTGGCGTTTTCTGGCGTAGAAGGCGGTGGGGGCACGGCCGCCGGGGTCAGCGACGGAATGACCGCGGGAGGCGGCGCGGCCGCGGGTATTGGGAGGGTCCAAGTGACCGAGGCGGGATTGGGGGGCGGCGGAACTTCGCGGGCGGCGCGGTTGAACGGGGAATGTGCGCTGGCGGTCGGGGCCGGTGCGGCGGGTGGTGGCGGAGGCGTCGGCACCGGCGAACTGGCCGGAATGTTAAGGACCGTATTGCACTGCGGGCAGGAGGCTCGCTTGCCCGCAGCGGTAGCCGGGACTTTTAGCAGGCGGCCGCAGCCATTGCAGTGAAATTCGAGGGTTTCGGGGGTCTGTGTGGAAGACATAAGAGATGAGAATCATTTGCCCTTCCGGCGGTCGGCTACTTGCCGGTATTGCTGAAGGCGAGCTTGAGCATAGTTGTGATCCTTGGTTGCGGCCAGTAGCTTGCCCAGGGCGGCGACATGCTTGCCAAAGTCAGCGGGAGAATCGCCGGGAAGGCCGTGCGGACGGCCAAAGATGGGAGCACGGGACAGACACAGGACGACGCCGAGCACGGCCACATGCAAGAGGATGGCGTTGAGTGGCCAAACCTTGAGCAGCGCGAGCGAATTGGGCGGGCTGGTGGGTTTTTCCTTTTCGCGGATGGGGGGGCCGCCGACAGAACTCTCGACGAAGGCGACGCGGTCGTCCGGGTTACTACTTTCCTCGATCAACTTGGCAGCCAGCTTGCGGTTTTCGTGGTTGACGAGCGGATAGTTCAGGCCGAAAGAGCCGTTGGCAATCACGATGACCTGGCCGTCTCCCCAGTTGGTGCTGGTGACCCGCGTGACGAGCGGCTCGCCGTCGGATTCAAGGAGCGTTTCAAAGGTCATCTCTTTGGGCGGTGACTCGGGAATGGCGAGGCGGCCTTCGAGATGGAGGGCGGTTTGCTTCGCGTCGATGCCGTAAGCCCAGGGCCCGCTAAGTGAGTCGATGGGCTTGGGCGGGTCGTCGCGACGGGCGGTGAACCATTCGCCATTCTCGGACGTGGGCATTGCCGACCGAGCGGCTTCGTGCTGCGAGCGGGCCTCGGCCTGACGGCGAAGCACTTCGTCGGCAAGTTCCGGCGGGGCCGCGGCCTGTTGGCGTTTCCAGTAATCGACGGCAGCATCGTAATCGCGGCCGATATAAACGACGGTGCGGCCAGAACCCGTGGTGAGCCAGTTTTCGAGAAAGTCGCGGTGCGGCTGATCGGGCGGGGCGAAATCGTCGGGGGCCCAGACGATTGTGTCGTAGCGAACGAGCGCCGGCGAAAAGCGGACGACCGTGCCGACGCGGCGGTCGTGGCGGTGATAAAGATCGGCGAGTATGGCCGTGCCGTTGACGCTGGGGGCGGCATCGGCACCTCGGCGGCGGCCATAGATGCTGGGCAGTTTTTCGTCGCGACGCGTGTTGAGGACGACACCGACTAGCACGAGGAGCAGCGCGACCGCAGCGCCGACGATGGGCCAGACCAGGTTCGTGGCGGGTTGATTGGATGCGGCGGTTTTGGCGGTGGCGGACATGCTCTACGCGGATTGTTTTTGACGCTCGAGTTCTTGCCGGAAATCGTTGAGGCGAGTCCAGGATTGTTCGAAGGTGTCGCGGGAGAGGGATTTGTTGCCGAAGAACGCGTCTTCGAAGGCGATCATCGTCGTTTCAAGCACACCGGCCAGCAGCGGTCGGGGGCGAGCCTCGCGGAGGTATTGGCGGTTGGTCTTCCCCTTGGAGAGACGGATGACATGATTGCGGTCGAGTTCGACGAGTTGATAGCTGAACAAATAAATGATGGCTTCGGAGTATTGGCCGGCGTCGTAGAGGCGGCGGGCCTCCGCGAGAAAATCGGTAGTGGCGGCGCGGACCTTGAATGGGAGGGCTTCAACACGGTCGGCATCGCGGCGGACCTCGAC
Organism: Anatilimnocola sp.; assembly: GCA_031394445.1. Taxonomy (GTDB): domain Bacteria; phylum Planctomycetota; class Planctomycetia; order Pirellulales; family Pirellulaceae; genus CAYLLN01. Next base: position 39,160 of record JANNTN010000502.1, on the reverse strand, counting down.
CACTTTGCGATCGCTCGAGCCGCTACTCACTTCGTCTTTGAGAAATGACGTCGCAATCAAATAGGCAATGATTCCCAGCAGCACGATCAACGCCGTCAGGCCGAGCCATTGGAGAATGCCGCCGAAGAGATTCAAACGGGGCAGCGTGATTGGGTTCGACGAAGTCGGCTTGGGCTGAATAGGGATGCTGTTCCACTTTTGGCCGCGGTCGTCAGGCGGAACGCGGGGAACGATGTTGAGGCGGCGGACCGAATCGTTCTGGCGGTCGTACCACGGGAAGCGGCTGCCGCTACTGAGGGCGTCTTTCGTGGATTCGACGGGATCGGGGGGAGGGGGCAGGGTGTCGGCGATGGCTGTCGAGGTTGATGCAAGCGACAGCAATAGGATGATGACAGCGACGATTGGCATTAGCAGGACTGGGTACTTAGTACTGAGTACCGAGTAAGAGTCGCGGCGAATGCCGTTAGTGATCAGGTTGAGTTGCGGCATTATGCGATTTACTCCAGTTGGGCACCGAGACGGACGGTTTCGGCACGCATGAGGAGTTCGACTTCCCAGCCTTCGTGGCGGATGCGAAGGTCGATATAGCTGAGAAAACGCACGACGGCGAGAAAGGCGACGACAAGCCAGAGACAGCCGGGATAGAGAACGTGAAGGCGGAACCAATCGAGGTTGACGGCATAGACGCCGTCTTCGACGGAGATTTGCAGCGGCCAGTTGGAAATGAGAAAGCCCTCGGCAAGCACAGCCGTGTAGATGGCCAGGCCAATGAGGAGCAAGCTGATGAAGCTCGCTGCGAACCACCGCACGAACAGATCGCCGGAATAGGCATTGTGCAGATGGGCGCTGCGTTTGGAGACAGTGATGGCGGCCGATTTGCCGGCGAGCAGAGGATTTTTTTCGAGTAAGATGATTTCCACAATGTAAGGGCGAAAGGCACGCATTCCGGCGGCGATGAGGCAGATGATGATGATCCAAAAGCCTTCGATCCAGCCGTTCGCTTCGTAGGGATCGGTAAGCAGATAGAGCAGCCAGGCGGCCAGAACGCCGCGGACCAGTCCCTGGCTTAGTAACAGCGGGAAAGACTGGCGGAACACGTCGCCGATCACTTGGCGAATGGTCCGCTGTTCCATGAATACGGCCGGACCGAGATAGGCGACGATGAAGGCAGAGGCGAGCGGCGCTTCGAGGAAAATCAGCAGCGTCATAGCCCACGTAAAGCGGAACCAGGTCACATCCCCTTCGTCGTCGATCGTGACCATGCCGCCAATCAGGGCTTCGTTGATTAGGGCCAGCGGGATGATGCCGATCAGGGCGCAGAGGATGATCGGCCCCGCGAAATCGCGGATCACCAGGAGCGTAAGGTCGATCGTTTCTAGGAGACCCCGCTCGCGGATGGCGATGCGGGTACGGTCGAGTTGCATAATTGTCAGTTGTCAGTTGTCATTCGATAGTGGTTGTCTGTTTTGAAGCTCATTGGGGAAGCCGAGGACGATGAAATAGACGGCGAGGAGACCGCTGGAGAGGAGGGCGACGAAAACTTTGATGGGGTAGGGGGCACCGGAAGGGGAGAGGAAGCCTTCGATGAGTGCGGCCAGGAAGAACATGACCATCGCCGCCCCCATGACGGGCATGACGTCGCGACCGGCCTTACGCAGAGCGGCGGTGCGGGTGAGTCCGTTGGTCATAATCCACGAGAGGCCCAGACGCAGGCCCGCGCCGGCGGAAAGGACAATGGCGGTGAGCTCAAACGGGCCGTGAGCCGTGACGAAGTGGAAGAAGTTGTCCCCTTGGGCAACATCGGGGCGGGCCATGTAGCCAAAAGCCGCACCGAGGGAGATGGCATTGAACATGGTGACGAGCATTCCCGGCACCACGAGCAGTCCCCAGGCGAAACATTGCAGGCCGATGCCGGTGTTGTGCTGCGTGTAGTAGCCGGCCATGAAGACGTTTTGCTCCCCGCCACGCTGCGTGCCGTCGATGGGGTTGTCGTACATCTTCTCCAAGTTGGAGATGCCTTCGGTGGTGAGCACTTGCTCGGCAAATGTTGGCCAGGCGGTTTTGGAATAGGCCAAATAGGCCGAGAGAATGAACAGGCCCCAAAACAGGCAGAACATCGCCTGCACGCAGCGGTCGTGAAAGATCAGTTTGGGGACGTCGAAGACGAGCATCCGCGTCCATTTGGCTAATTCAAACCGCCGGCTGCGATAAAGTTGATTGTGAGCCCGGCCGACGAGGCGATGCAGGTAGTGGACGGTGTTTTGCGGCAGTTGATAGGCGTAAGCGAGGGCCAGATCGGCACAGGCGGCGCGGTATAGGGCAGCGAACCGGGCGACTCTCGGCGCGGGAAAATTGTTGATCGCTTGCGGCGGGCCAGCGGCAGCAGGAGGGACCGCACCGGTACCAGCGGGCACTGCACCGGTACCAGCGGGCACATAGATGGTGCTGCGATGCATCCCACCCTGAATCTGGTCGCACATCTGCTCCAACTCTTGCCAGTTGGGCCGGCGGCGTTCGAGGAGATCGACGACTTTCATGGGTGCGGATGATGAGGCGAGTTTCGGGAAGAAGGCAAGCTGGCAGCTTACTCTACGGAGGATGACGGCAGGCTGGAAGCCTGCCCCACGGGAGCTTGGACGTAGGAAAATTGGTTCGTGAGCAGAATGACGGCGGCTTTGGCTTCGGCGAGGCGGCGCTCGTCCTGGCTGCGGTCGGCAATGAAGGTGCGATAGTACAAGGCGCAGAGCACCAGGTCGTAGCTGGTGTCCGGCGGCAGGCCAAAACGGTTCAAAAGGGGAATGGCTAAGTGGCGGGCGACCTCGCGGCGGCGGGGCGGCGTGAAAAAGCGGCGGCGCTCGACATACGTGGCGAGCGTGCGGGCCAGCGAGCGGGTGACGACAAAATTCGGCGGCAGATAAGCGGCGAGCTGGATGCAGCGCGGGTCTTCGAGTTGGGCGACACCGGTGAGCCACTGGCGGTCTTCGATGACGACGATGGTGCCAGCTACTAGATCGCCCAGTCGTTGGTATTTGCGGTTGAGGGACATGACTACGATCGCGACCAGCGGCAGGAACATATCGGCCGCGCGAAGCAGGTTACGCAGCGTGGCCTGCATGCCGTTGATCGGTTCGCCCGTATCGGAAAGGACGCGCAGCCCGAGCAGATACTTGCCGGGCGTTTGGCCGTTCAGGAAGGTTTCGAACAGAACCCCATAAAACCACCAAATGACGAAGAACAACAGAAGGAGAACGGCACCCGCCAGATGCGGGCTGGCGAAGCCGATGGTCAGGTTGATGACGACCGCCAGGATGATGAAGATCATCGTGCCGACGCAGAAGTCGAGAATAAACGCCGGCAGCCGGCGAAACGGCCCGGCGAGGCGATATTCAAAGGCGATGTTTTCCGGCGTGATGACCTGAATCGTCGCGTCGAGAGGTGGGTCGCGCTGGGCCATGCAGGGCTCTTGCCGGGGAAACTGCCGCCAAATCGGCAAAGTGCATTATTCGTTGGCGGACGGGAAGCAGCAAGCTGGCCGCGATAGGCTCGTTCCGGCGACGGTTCGGGAAGGCTAAACTGAGCCAGCGTTTCGTCTATTTTCGATGGGCAATTTGATTTTGAAGAATTCTATGGCAGCGAATTCCTTGAACAACAAGACGGCATTGATAACAGGCGGCGGCAGCGGAATTGGGCTCGGCTGCGCGGTGGCGCTGGCCCAGGAGGGCTGCCGCGTGGCGATTGCCGGGCGGCGGGAAGAAGTGCTCAAGCAAGGGGCGGCGACGTGGACGGGTCAGCCGGGAATTTTGTACCACGCTTGTGATGTCGGCGATCGGGCGGATGTGGGAAAGCTGTTTGCCTGGGCGAATGAGAAGCTGGGGCGGATCGATATTTTGATCAACGCGGCGGGGGTGAACCTCAAAAATCGGCTGATGTCGAACATGGCCCCGCCCGATTGGGACCGCGTGCTGACGATCAACGCGTCGGGCGTTTATAACGCGATGTACGCCGTGCTGCCGCAGATGCGAGAGCGGAAAGACGGCGTCATCATCAATATCTCGTCGATTTCGGGGAAGCGAGCGGCGGCCCTCGGCGGCGTGGCTTACAACGCCTCCAAGTTTGCAGTGGCGGCGCTGAGCACCAGCGTGGCCAACGAAGAGGCGGGAAATAACATCCGCATCACGACGGTTTTTCCAGGCGAAGTCGATACACCGATTTTGGAGCATCGGCCGCAGCCAGTGAGTGCCGAGCGGCGGGCCAAGATGTTGCTGCCTGCAGATGTGGCGGATCTCGTAGTCGCCGTCGCGAAGCTGCCGCCGCGGGCACATGTGCCGGAGTTGATCATCAAGCCAACCGGACAGGAATACGTTTAGGCGACGATCAACCAAGAAAGGGTGAAGGGCGTTGGGAAACGCTCCCAACGCCCTTCCAGTCGGGCATTGGAGGCAGCCCGACCGCGTCATATAGCAGTGACGCTGAGGGATAGACGAAAGTTCCGAAAAATTCGCGACCGCGGCGAACGGGCCAGAAATGTGAAACTGGGCTATTTGACCTTGAAGCGGCTGGCGTAGAAATCGGCCGACATCTTGCGGGAAATGTCGCCGTATCCGCTAAAAAGCTTGGCCGCGGGCAGGGGGCAACGCAGAACGCCGTCGGGTGCCTCGTTTTGTACGGCTTCGAGCCGATCGGGAGTGAGCGGCTTGGTATCGAAGGGCTTTTCGTCGGGGGCGTTGACGGTGTCACGCAGGGCACCCCACAGCTCGGGCGACATATCGAGCATTCGCAGGGCTACCTGGTCGGGCAGGCTGTCGGGCAATTGCTGCTCGGTGTTCAGGAACTTGAGATCGGCCAGGATGCCGTCCCAGGAGAAATCTATTTGCTCCAGCCGCTCGATGACGGCGGCAAAGGTTTTGCGACCGACGAGGCGGGCGGCGGTACGGTCGGCATCGAACTCGGCGGCGCGGACGGCCGATTGAGCGATCGTGTTGGCAATGAACATGGGAATGAACAGCACCATCTGAGCGGGCAGTTTGGTGAGCATGAGCGGCAACAAGAGCTTGGCCGCGTGAAAATGGGGCCGCTCTTTGACGCGGGCCAGCCACCGATCGAGGCGACTCTTGCCATACACGGACCGCCAGAGCCAGTAGTTGATGCCGCGAATCATGTTCATGACGCGACAGCCAGCCTTCGGGCGGTGCAATGCCAGCAGGTTCGCGAGCACGCAGGCAAATTGATCCACCGACATGGCGGCGACGGCGGGTAGACCGAGGGTGAGGAGGCTGCCCCCTTTGGCGGCGGAGAAACGCGTGGAGCACTCAAGTTGAATCGTTTTCGGCACCGGCGCGTCGATCTGTTGGCAGATTTTGGCGGTGAACTCTTTGAGCAAATCGTCTTTCTGCAGATCGACGGTATAAACCGCCTCACCGCGGCGTTGCGGCTCGATCAGTGTCTTGATGAGGCAGACGAGAAAAAAGCCGATGGCGGCGACGGTTACCCACTGCAAGGCCGGGACAGGCCAAGGAATTTTGTCGGTCGTCGCGAGGAAGTACGTGGCGGCACCCAGAACCCCGATCACGGCAAAGAAGAACAGCGGCATGAGCGCCAGAATCAGCAGAACGATCATCGCGCCGAACTTGCGGCCGAAACCTACCTTGGGAGGAGTCATTTGCCCATTGAAAGCGGACAAGACTTGCTCGCGGAACTGCTCATCGTTCAGCTTCACGTGCTGAGCCCCTGCCGGCGCGGCCGCGGGAGCCGCGGGCGCTGCTTTCGCCTGGGCGGGCGCTGCAGACGATTTGGCGGCAGCCGGTTTTGGGATGGGTTTCGATGCGAGCGCACCAGCACCGACGGCCACCGGGGTGCCGGCGGGGATTTGGATGAGATTCTGGCACTGAGGGCATTTTCCCTTTTTTCCGGCCAGTTCGTCTTTGACTTTCAATTGTTTGCCACAATGGGCGCACTCAACCGCAATGGCCACAGCAGTTACCTCACAAACAGGCAGGCAATATCGGCGGGACTTGATGTGGCCCTAGTGTAAGCTCGCAGGGGGTGAAGTAGCAAATCGACGATTCACGCCATGCGGGGACGCCGGAACGTCCGCTTGACGCTTCTTGCGGGGTAGAAATAGCATGGGTACGGCGTGATTTCCGCCATTTTTCCCCTGCGCCCCCCTTCGCCCTTAAGGTTTTATGCCGCAAGCTGTTGCCATGCAGGTCACGAAAGTCGCCCTGATCGGCATGGGAACGGTGGGAACCGGAGTCGCCCGGCTGCTAATCGACCACGGCGACCGGACGGCCCGCCACGCCGGGCGGACGCTATGGGTGGATACGGTTGTCGTCGGCGATGTCAATAAGCCGCGGGATTATGAGCTGCCCAAGGGTGTTTTGACGGGCGATTTAGCGCGTGTTCTGAACAACGCGGAGATCAAGCTGGCGGCGGTGCTGGTGGGGGGCGTGGAGCCGGCCCGGACGATCACGCTGCAACTCTTGGAAAGCGGCAAGGACATCGTCACGGCGAACAAGCTGCTTTTGGCCGAGCATGGGCCGGAGCTGTTCGACCGGGCACGGGAATTGGGGCGCTCAATTGCGTTCGATGCCTCGGTGGCCGGCGGCATTCCGATCATCACGAATATTAGCCAGTGCTTTTCAGCCAATCAGATTCAGAGCCTGCGTGGCATCCTGAACGGCACGACGAACTTTATCGTGTCGCAGATGGAGGAGCAGGGAGCGGACTATTCAGCTGCGCTCAAAGCAGCGCAGCGCCTGGGCTATGCCGAACTCGACCCGACGATGGATGTGAGCGGGGGGGACGCGGCGCAGAAGCTGGCGATCTTGGCGCATTTGGCCTTTGGCGCGCGGGTTCATTGGACGGACATTCCGCAAGTCGGCATCGACACGCTCGACTCAGCCGACATGCGGTACGCCAAGGAGTTGGGCTATCGAATCAAGTTGATCGCGGTGGCGAAGCTGCACGAGAGCGGGCTGGAACTGCACGTGACGCCGACGCTGGTAAAAGTGGGCACGCCGCTGGCGGAAGTTCGCGGCGCGTTCAACGCCTTGCAAGTTGTCGGCGATGCGGTCGGGCCGGTTTTCTTTCACGGCCTCGGTGCCGGGCAAATGCCGACGGCTTCGGCTGTCGTTGCCGATATGATCGACACAGCCGTGGGCCGCACGGGCATCACCTTCCGCACGTTGAATTTGTGGTCGCAGGACGAAGCGCGGGTTAAGCCACTCGATCACAAGCAGCTTCCCGGCCGCTATTACCTGCGGTTCACGGTGGAAGATCGGCCCGGCGTATTAGCTGAAATCACCGGCGTTCTCGGCAAACATCAAATTTCGATTGCCTCCGTCATACAACATGAGCCGAGTGGCGACGGCGCTGGCCGAGTGGTGCCGCTTGTTATCATGACGCAGCAAGCCAAAGAAGGCGCCGCACAGGCCGCGGTCGCCGAGATCGACCGGCTTAAATGTGTGCGACCGGTTAGCGTAAGAATGCGTGTTTTGGACTAAATACATGAAGTATGCGATTGTTATCCCCGATGGATGTGCCGATGAGCCGCAGGCGTCGTTAGGTGGCAAGACGCCGCTCCAGGCGGCGAATACGCCGGCGATGGATGAGATTGCAAGGTTGGGGGCGGTCGGGCGGTCGAACAATGTGCCAGCGCATTTGCCGGCGGGCTCGGATGTGGCAAATTTGAGTCTGTTTGGCTACGACCCAAACCAGTATTTCACTGGGCGAGCACCGCTAGAGGCTGCGGCACAGGGAATCAAGCTCGCGCCGGAAGATTGGGCCATTCGCTGTAACTTAGTGACGGTGGAAAATCAGGTGATGCGATCGTTCACGGCGGATCATGTTTCGACAGCCGAGGCGACGGAGCTGCTGAAGACTTGCCAGCAGCAGATGGGCGCAGATTATTTGGAGTTCACTCCGGGCGTCAGCTATCGTAATCTGCTCATCTATCGTGGGGCAAAGCAGTCGCCGCCCTTCACGCGCGATACACGGGCGACACCGCCGCATGACCTAACGGATCGATCGGTCGCCGATGATTTTCCGCGCGGGCCGGGCAGTGACTTGCTGAATGATCTCATGGGCCGATCCGTGGGATTGTTTGCAGAACACGCGATCAACACGAGCCGCATGGCGGCGGGGAAAATGCCGGCCACGAATGTCTGGCTCTGGGGCCTGGGAAAGACCCCCTCGCTAACGCCGTTCAAGCAATTGCACGGCAAGACCGGGAAAATGATCACGGCTGTCGATCTGTTGCGTGGTTTGGCGGCATTAATAGGTTGGGACCGGATCGAAGTGCCCGGTGCGACGGGGTATTTGGATACGGACTATGCGGCGAAGGGCCGAGCCGCCATCGACGCGATCGGCTCGACCGATGTGATTTGCGTGCATGTCGAAGCGACCGACGAAGCCTCGCACGAGGGTCGGGCCGATGCGAAGATCAAGGCGCTCGAAGAGATTGACGCCAAGGTCGTCGCCCCCCTGCATGCCGCGCTGAAGGCGCAAGGCGATTATCGCATTCTGGTCTCTCCCGACCATCCGACGTTTATCCGCACCAAGACACACAGCCACGGCTTCGTGCCATTTGCCTATTGCGGCAGCGGCGTGTCGGCAGACGCGGCACAAACCTACGACGAAATGACAGCGGGCGAATCGAATTTGTCGTTTGCAGAGGGTTGGAAGTTGATGGGGCACTTCTTAAGATAGGGTTCTCGCCTTAAATAGAGTTGCCTCGCTGCAATCTCTCCCATTCGCGCAACTTGTATCCGACCAAGTTGTACAACACAATGTGACAAGCCTTTGGGAGGGCCTCATGCTCATGTATCGACAACGAATCGAACGTCGCGGCTTCACGCTCGTGGAATTGCTCGTGGTCATCGCCATCATTGGCGTGCTGGTGGCGCTGCTGTTGCCGGCGGTGCAAGCAGCGCGCGAATCGGCTCGCCGCATGAAATGCCAGAGCAGCATGCGGCAGTTCGGGCTGGCGGCGCACAACTTTCACGACGTGAACCAGCAATTCCCCAATGCTTATCACCTGCAATTGACCCATCCGAATGGTGATTGGGGATGGGGAATTCGGCTGATGCACTACATCGAACAAGCGGGACTCTACACGGCACTCGCGCCGGGCGATTTTCTCGGCGATATTCCCGTCGCGAATTCGCTAACGCAGACGAAGCTTCCTTTGTTTTTGTGTCCCTCCGACCCGACCGAACCGATTAACAAGAATGCGAAGAACTACGCCAAAAGCAATTACACCATCAGTGCGATGATCGCGCCCCCCCACAATCAAACGACGGGCAATTGGCCCAAGGTGCGGATTGCGATGATTACCGACGGTACGAGCAACACTCTGCTCGTCGGCGAGCGGGACATGAAGCGCGGGCTGGGGGCCGTCTATATCGGGCGCATTTCGGGAATTACCGACGCGATGTCGTATGGACGGGCCGATCTGCCCATGAACACGGCCTATGCCGGCGGCAGCGATGCCAACTGCACGCGACATGCTTGGACGAGCCTGCATACGGGCGGTGGTGTCAACTTCACGTTTTGCGATGGCTCGGTGCGGTTTCTTTCGGACAACATCGAGAGCCACAAGGGCTATACCAACAGTTGCCCAGGCATCGTGAACACCGCGGACTTTGTCTATCAAAACCTGTATCGCTACGATGACGGTGCATCCGTCTCGCTGCCGTAGCCATTCATTTTTTCTTACCTCGCTTAGCCACTTGCCATGTCTTTTTTGCAGAGCTTTCGTACCGTCGCCTGCTGTGTACTGATTTGTTGCGTGGGTTGCGGAAAAACCCCCGCGCCATCCGTGAAGGGCAAGGTAACGTTCGATGGTGAAGGCGTAGCCAACGGGGGAATTGTCTTTCTGCCGCTTGAGAAGGGTGGATCGAGGGCTGCCGCACCAATTGAGCAGGGTACTTATGCCCTTTCGCCGGAAGACAAGCTGGTGCCGGGAAAGTACCGCGTGGAAATCAGTTGGCGCAAGCCCACTGGAAAGAAGATTGCCTCAGCCGACCCTGGAATAACGATCGACGAAACGCGTGAGGCCGTGCCCGCGAAGTTCAACACCGACTCGAAGCTGACTGCCGAAATTGGCAGCGGCGAAGTAGTGAAGGATTTTGAACTGAAGTCGCAGTAAGATGCTGTCTCAGCAGTTGGCCGCACTGCTGGATGAACCGCCGCAGCGGGGCGAAATGAATTGGCCCAAGCGTTATCGGCACTGTTTCATGTGGCGGCTCAGCCCGGTATATTCACCTGAACCAATTTCGGTCTTGCCCGTCTGGAGCATTGCGGCCAGCGAGCCAGTTCCATTTCCCACCTGTTTGGTTCCCACCTTTGGAGTTTTTCGATCATGTCTCGCCGAAGATTGCCTGCTGTGGTGATTGCTCTGGCTATCGCGATGGGTGTTACGGCTGCGTGGTCGTATTACAAGCTGGCGGGTGCGGGCGAGACGATGCTCGATGAGGCGAAGAAGTTCATTGCCTCGCTCGACGCGGAACAACGGGCCAAAGCCGTGATCGGCTATGACGAGGCGACGCGGACCGATTGGCATTTCATTCCCAAGCCCGATGGGGCGCGAGAGGGAGTACGCGTTCGCGATTTGAACGAGACGCAGCGAAAGGCCGCCCACGCCTTGCTGAAAGCAGCGATGAGCGAAGCCGGCTACGGCAAAGCGACGAAGATCATGTCGTTCGAAGGGCTGCTCCTCGAACTGGAACGCGGCAAGGGGAACAAGAATGTTCGCGACACCGAGCGGTATTTCTTTACCGTCTATGGCGTCCCTTCGCCCGAATCGAAATGGGGCCTCAGCATTGAGGGGCACCACCTGTCGTTGAATTTCGTCGTCGATAAGGGGCATGTCGTTAGCACCACACCATCTGCCTTTGGAGCAAATCCGGCAATCGTGAAAAGCGACAACCTGCCGAGCATCGCCAAAGGAACGCGGATACTAGCCAAGGAAGAGATGCTGGCGCTACAGTTGGTGGCATCGCTCAACGACGAGCAGAAGAAGGAAGCGACGCTCGAAAAACTACCGACGGAAGTGCGGAACGCAGGTGCGGCACAGCCGGCAATAGACGAGGCCCAGGGGATTTCGACTGGCAAGCTGACGGGAGAGCAAAAGAGCGTGTTGCGATCGCTGATCGAAGAATACGCTAATAGCTTTCCGCCGGATGTGGCCAAGGAGCGGATGGAAACGGTGCAGTCTGGCGGCATCGACAAAATCAAATTCGCCTGGGCCGGCAGCCCCAAAGAAGGCGAAGGCCGCTACTACTGCGTTCAAGGGCCCAAGTTTCAAATTGAATTCGTCAACGTCCAGCCCGACTCCGCCGGCAACCCCGCCAATCATATTCACAGCGTCTGGCGGGACTTGCGGGGAGATTTTGCGGTGCCCGCAAAGTAAATAGTTTGGTCATTGGCGCTTGTTCATTGGTCATTTGCTCTTCGGCGCTTGTGGCACCCTGCCCCGCACGGTATAGTTCAGGCATTAGGGATTTGCGGCCGCTTGCAGCCTAAGAACTGCTAAAGAGCCATCATTGGTCCTGCGGGATTGCGAAACGCACGCGCGGGACTACTGCTTGGAAGCTCGATCAAGAGGATCGAGCTAATGAGATTGCAAGCGCCGGGCGATTTTTTCCCGGCCAGTCTTGCCTCTATCGGCCGCGAAGCCCTCCGTTACTTGTTTGGAGCTTCCGACGACTATGTCTCATTCATCGAACGCTTCTCATTCTTCCAACGGCTCGTATCAAGGCCGGGGCGTTTCGACGATGGCCGTTCACGCGGGTGAGCAGCGGCAGAAAGCCGTCAACTCGCTGACCGACCCGATCGTCTGCTCGGCGACTTATACGTTTGCCAACACGCAGGCGGTGCTCGATTTTTTGAACAACAAGGAAGACCGCGAGGAATATGGCCGGTATGGAAATCCGGGCGAGAAGGTCGTCGAGCGGAAGGTAGCGATGCTGGAAGGGGGCGAAGACGCGATTCTGTACGCCAGCGGCATGGCGGCGATCGTGGGTTTGCTCATGGCCAAGCTGAGCGCCGGGGATGAAATCGTCTTTTTCGACGAATGTTATCACCGCAGCCGGGAGTTTTGCACGAAGCACTTGTCGCGCTTCGGCGTCGTCACGCGGCAGGTAAAAACGTGCGATTTCGCGGCGATGGCGGCGGCGATCAACGACAAAACCAAGCTGCTCATCAGCGAATCGCCGACAAACCCGCATTTGAGCGTGATCGATTTGGAAAAATTCGCCGAGCTGGGAAAAAAGCATGGTGTGGAAACGCTGATCGACGCGACGCTGGCCACGCCGTTCAACATTCGGCCCCTCGAATACGGCGTCGATTATGTGTTGCACTCGGCCACAAAATATTTGGGCGGGCACAATGATCTCTTGGCCGGCGTGCTCATTGGCCAGAAGGAAAAGCTCGAGCACGTGCGCAAGCTCCGCGGAATCATGGGGGCGATCAATTCGCCGCACAACATTTATCTGCTCGAACGCGGGCTGAAGACATTTGAACTACGGATGCAGCGGCACAACGCTACGGGCCAGGCCATCGCCGAATTCCTGGAAGCGCATCCGCGTATCGAGCGAGTTTATTATCCGGGGCTCCAGTCGCACGCCAACCATACCGTGGCGATGAAGCAGATGCGGGGCTTTGGAGGCTTGATTACCTTCCTGGTGCGCGACGCCGATTGGAAGCAGACGGCGGCGGTTGTCGATGCCTGCCTGGTGGCGCGAATCGCGCCCAGCCTCGGCGGTGTCGAATCGCTGATCGAGCAGCCCCTGGTGATGAGCTATTACGAAATGCCGGTTGCCGATCGGCAAAAATTGGGCATTCCCGACAACATGATCCGTCTATCGTGCGGCATCGAAAACACGGAAGACCTGATCGAGGATTTGCGCCAGGCCCTGGAAGCAAAATGACCAATGGGCTGAACCCTGTCATTGGTCATTGGTCATTTGAACGCGAGTTGAGCATGCAATTCAGAACCCGCGCCATTCACGTCGGCCAAGATCGCGACCCGCAAACCGGCGCGGTCGTGCCACCAATCCATATCGCTTCAACCTTCGTGCAGCCGGGGGCCGGCGTGTGGGGAGAGTTCGACTACTCCCGCAGTGGCAATCCCACGCGAAAGGCCTTTGAACGCACAATCGCCGATTTGGAAGGCGGAGTGGGGGCCTTGGCATATGCTTCCGGCATGGCCGCCACGCACGGGGCAATGATGCTCTTGGCCCCCGGCGACCATGTCGTCGCGGGAGCGGATATTTATGGCGGCACATTTCGGCTGCTGCACAAAGTGCTCGATCGCATCGGTGTGACGGTTACACTCGCGGCCAGCACCGACCTGGCCGCATTTGAGGCGGCAATCACGGCCCAGACGAAATTGCTCTGGATCGAGTCACCAGGCAATCCGCAGATGACCATCACCGACATTGCGGCAGTGGCGAAGATCGCCAAAAGTCGGAACGTGTTGCTAGGTGTGGATAACACCTTCGCTACACCAGTGCTAACGCGGCCGCTGGAGCTGGGCGCGGATATCGTGATGCATTCGGCGACGAAATACATCGGCGGACACAGCGATCTGCTCGGCGGCGTGCTGGTGGTGCGCGAGAAATCGCTGCTCGACAAGCTCTACTTCCTACAAAACGCCACCGGTGGCGTGATGGGCCCGCTGGAATGTTTTTTGGCCAGCCGCGGCCTCAAAACGCTGGAGCTGCGCGTGCGCGAGCAATCGCGGACAGCGCAGCAGTTGGCCGAATGGCTCGCGCCAGATAATCGCGTCAGGCGGGTGCTCTATCCTGGGTTGCCGACGCATCCGGGGCACGACATCGCGCGGCGACAAATGGACGGCGCGTTCGGCGCGATGCTCACGTTCGAAGTGAATGGCGATTTCGCGATGGCCAAACGCGTGTGCGAGCGGACGCAGCTATTTCAACTCGCCGTCAGCCTGGGAGCTGTCGAATCGTTGATCGAGCAGCCGGCGTCGATGTCGCACGCCAGTTATGATCCCGCGGCCCGGGCCGCTCACGGGATCACCGACGGATTGATTCGCCTCTCTGTTGGCTTAGAAGCGTTTGAAGATTTGCGGGACGATCTGGATCGGGCCATGCGAAGTGCTTGAGACACCAAACTACCGCAGCGGATTGCTGGGAACCTCGCCGCCGGCAGTGTATTCGGCAGCCTGTGAACGACTGATCGGTGCCGTCTGGGCGTGGTTGATCCGGTGCGGTGCTGGTTCGTTGACCGGGCTTTCGGCTGAAGCGGCACGCAACGCCGGTTTGGCCGGAGCAGCAACACGAATCTCCTCAACAGCCGGAGTCTGAGCGATGCGCCGGCGCGACGATGTGGCCGGAGCCGCTGGCTTGGACATGATCGCTGGCTTGGCTGGAGGAGCGGCAGCCCCCGGCTTGCTGACAATCTTGTAGGGCGAGGCTTGAGGCGCGGATGCGACTGGTTCCTTGGCGGCAGCGGCAGCGGAAACGGGCTTTAGCCGGCTGGTGGGTGCGCGGCGGACTTCCGTTGGCGTGGACGAAGTCGGCCGAGGGGCAGGAGGCTGGGGCAGCGGATCGTCCAGAAAAGGATTGGTCAGACCGGGAGGTGCCGCCGCATCGGAGCAGCCAATGCAATGCCCGCCACTCGTGCAACTCGTGCTCGTGCAGTTCGGGCTGGTGCAACTCGGACCTCCGCAGCAAGGTTTGCCGCAACTGAAATTATTGCAGCACGGCACGTTATCGAACACGGACCCTGCGGGATTCGGGCAGCAGCCGCTGGCATAGCTCGGACCACACGAATTGCAGCCCCCGCCGCAGCTACCGCAGGCAGAACCACCACAGCAGACGCTGCAGTTGCCCCAGGTTTTTCCGCCGAGGCAGCCGCCAAACAGGCCATGACCACCGCCACAGCACAAGTTGCAGGGCAGTACGCAATCGAGCATCCGTACGACGCGTTTCGAGAAGCAAACCGGATGCAGCGGCCCGCAGGGCTTGCAAGTGGGGTTATAGCAATCGGCTTGCACCGACATGGGGCAGCCGCAGGGGCCGTCGGGCACCGTCACGTAATTGCGCCACATCGTGGTGCTAGCGGGGCGGATTACGGACGGCGGCTCTTTGTCGTGCTCCCCCAGATACGTCTGGGCCTGCACGGCCGCAAATCCGGAAAGCACCAAGAGACAAGCCGTCAGAATGTTCCGAAGCCGCATGATTCCCCCCTCACTGGAGCTGCTTTTGACTGTCCACGGCTGCTTTCGCAGGACCGTACAACCGCCAAATCGGGATCTATTGATAGTTCCCTGCCAACTCATCGAAACGGAATATGCGGCACCGCCAGAAACTTCGTTAGCGTCGGCATTGTTGGCATGATCGACAAAGTTGAGGCAAATTACCTGGCTTGCCGCGGCGGGGGGCGCAATTTCGAAACAGCGTGGCGGTTTTCAAGATTTCGCGAATGCCAGCGAATACCAGGGATGGAGCGGTCGGAAGTGCATTAATCGCTGGGAGGAAAAAGATGTTTGGCAATCCGCAATGGTTTCGGCCAAAGACAATTGGCTTTGGCTTGGTACCGAGAAGCTGGCAAGGTTGGGCTTATTCAGCGGCGTGGGGCAGCACGATCAGTCTGCCGTTTTGGTTGCTCGTCGACCGGCATCAGTCCATCGAAGCCCTGCTGTGGCTGGCCCTATCGATTGGTGCCATGGCCTACGACGTATGGCAAATCCTGACATCGATTAGCCGATCGAAGAAGCCGACGCAGTTGTCTCCCCAGCAGCAGGCGGATCAGCAGGTGCTGTACATCGTCGATAGCAATCGACCGAATACCGGATGCAATTGCCGCGTCGCCGTGCGGCGTTAATCGAGGCGACAACACACGGAAGTTGCCTGCTACGTGCCGCGAAACAGGCTGACGATCCAGCCGATGAGCCAAAACGTGGAAGCCAGCGAGCCAACCACAACGATCACGACCGTCAGAATCATTCCGGCAACGAGCAGCCAGTCCCAGAAACCGTGTTGCCGCTGCTCGCCTACGGTGGAGCTGGCGTGGCGTTCGAGCAGTTGAGCGTTGCGGGCATTCGCCTTCCACGCGAAATCAAAAACATTACCGACCAGCGGAATCGCTCCCACGATCGAATCGATCATGATGTTGAGACCCATCCGGGCGATCGTGCTCTTGGGCACCTGCATTTTCGCGGCCGTGGCAATGATATAGAGCGAGAGCAGCGTGGTGGCCAAATCGCCGACGATGGGAATGAGGCCGATGACCGGGTCGAGGCCAAACCGCAAATTCGAGCCGGGAATCACGAACACGTTGTCGAGCCAACTGGCGAGGACTTTGAGCCATTCTTTTTGAAGCAACAGTGACTGCGCCCGGTTTGTTTCTCCCGGCATCAGCAGTTCGCCCGTCACCGGTTGGCCCGGGTAGTCGGCTTCGCTGGAAATTGGCTCTTTTGACACGAAAATCTCTCCGACATTGCCAGGGGCATATGCCGTGCCAGGCAAAATAATGTGTTTCGCTTGAGTCGGCGGTCGCTGGACGATACAACAAATTGGGTCCGCCTGCCCACCCCCGCCAGCCCCTCCGCTGAAAGTAGCGTTTTGGCTCGCGGCCCGCCTGCTCCGTTTTCTTCTGATTTTGGGAGCCTTACAGACGTGGCTCAACGACGCACGATCGGCGCTCTCCGTTTGCCGCTGCTGGCTGTTGCCGCGCTGTTCCTATTAGTGACATTCGTAGCGCGGGGCGAGGAATTGACGAAGGAGCGGGGGGAGTTTTTTGAGAAGCATATTCGGCCGGTACTGGTTGAGCATTGCTACGAGTGCCATTCGACTCAATCAGAGAAGGTAAAGGCCAAACTGCTGCTGGATAGCCGCGAATCAGTTTTGAAGGGGGGCGAGAGCGGGCCGGCGATTGTGCCGGGCGACCCCGATGCGAGCCTGGTGGTGCAGGCTTTGCGGTTTGAGAATTTCGAGATGCCGCCGAAAGGGAAACTGCCGGCTGAGACAATCGCCAAGTTCGAGCAGTGGGTGAAAGAGGGGGCGGCTGATCCACGCGAGGGATCGGGGGTGCCGGCAATTGCGGCGGTTCCGACGATTGATTTCGCGGCGGCGCGGCAACAATGGTGGTCGCTGAAGCCACTGCAGTTTCATCTGCCGCCGGCAGTAAGTGATGAGAGTTGGCCACGGCAGCCGCTGGATCGTTTTGTTTTACAACGGCTGGATGCGACGGGGTTGCGACCGGCAGCGCCCGCGGACCGGCGCACTTGGCTGCGGCGAGTGAGCCTGGATTTGATTGGCTTGCCGCCGACACCCGCGGAAGCGGCATCTTTTGAGGCCGATGAAGCGCCGGATGCGGCGGAGCGGGTTGTCGATCGGCTCTTGGCATCGCCGCATTACGGCGAACGCGTGGCCCGGATGTGGCTCGATTTGGCCCGCTATGCCGAGGATCAGGCGCATATTGTGGGCAAGGACGAGTCGCTGCTTTATCCGAACGCATATTTGTATCGCGACTGGCTCATTAACGCGCTGAACAGTGATCTGCCATATGACCGGTTCGTGCAAATGCAGTTGGCGGCGGATTTGCTCGAAGGAGATGAGTCGCCGAATGTCGCAGCGCTCGGTTTCATCGGTTTGGGGCCGAAGTACTACAGCCGGCGCAGCTTGCAGGTGATGTTGGACGAGTGGGAGGATCGGGTGGATGTTGTCGGCCGGGGCTTGCTCGGGCTGACTGTTGCTTGTGCGCGCTGCCACGACCACAAGTTTGATCCGATTGGCACTGAGGACTATTACGCGCTGGCCGGAGTATTTGCCAGCACGACCATGTTCAACCGGCCACTCTCGGCGGAGACCGAGAAGGCGGACGCGGAACAGAAAGACAACAAAGAAGTTGAGAACGGCAAAAAGGCTGCGGGCGAGGCGAAAGACCCGAAGCAGGCGATGCATGTTGTCCGCGATGGTTCGCCGATGGATTTAAACATCTTCATCCGCGGCAGCGTGGAGAACAAAGGCCCGACGGTGCCGCGACACTTTTTGCGAGTGCTCTGCCAGGGCGAACCGCAACCGTTTGCCAGCGGCAGTGGACGGCGGGAGTTGGCGGAAGCGATCACGGACCCGGAAAATCCGCTAACAGCGCGCGTCATGGTGAATCGGCTCTGGGGGCAGTATTTCGGGCGGCCGTTGGCGGCATCGGCGAGTAATTTTGGCATGTCGGGCGAGAAGCCGACACATCCTGAGTTGCTGGACTATTTAACCCTGCGATTTTTAGAGAACGATTGGTCGCTCAAGGCGTTGACGCGGCAGATGGTTTTGTCGGCGACTTATGGACAGGGGTCAGGAAACACGAGTCAGGTGTCGGCATTCACTGACCCGGAAAATCGGTTGCTCGGTCATTTCCAACGGCGGCGACTGACGGTCGAGCAATGGCGGGATTCGATTTTGGCGGCGAGCGGAAGGCTGGATGAGTCGCTCGGCGGCAAATCGATCGATCCGCAGCAGGTGAGTGAAGGGCGGCGGACGATTTATAGCCGGGCGAGCCGATTGGAACTGAACAAACTGCTGGCGATGTTCGACTATCCCGATCCGAACGTTCATGCGGACCGCCGCGTGGAGACAACCACGCCGCTGCAAAAGATGTTTGTGCTCAACAGTCCGTTCATGGTGGAACAAGCCAGTGCATTGGCCCAGCGGCTGTCGGCCGACGTGCCCGACTCGGCCTATGCGGCCAAATATCAACGGGTCGATTTGGCGTACCGCCTGCTCTACGGCCGGCCGGCGACCGATCAGGAAATTAGCTTGGGTTTGCGGTTTCTATCGCAAGGCAACGGCGACCGCATCCAGCAGTATGCCCACGTTTTGCTGGCGGCGAACGAACTACTTTACGTCGATTAAGGCGGCTGAATGATGAACACTCCATTCGTATCCCCGGTTTCGCGGCGGGAAATGTTGCGGCGAACGGCGATCGGGTTTGGCTCGATCGGGTTAGCCGGAACAATGCAGGCGGCGGGGCTGTTGGGCCGGGCGGAGGCGGGAACGAGTGCCGCCGCTCCGCACGGTTTACACTTTGCGCCGCGGGCTAAGCGCGTGATTTATCTGTTCATGAATGGCGGGCCGTCCCACGTCGATACTTTCGATCCCAAGCCGGCGCTGCAAGATCACGAAGGCGAAGTCCCAGCCAGCAACACGATGCGGAAGAAGAAGGGGGGCTATGTTCCCTCGCCGTTTGCGTTTGCTCCCCGCGGCGAAAGCGGCGTGGTGATGAGCGAGCTGTTTCCAAATCTCGCCGCGCGGGCCGACGACCTGTGTGTGATTCGGTCGATGCATACCGATGTGCCGAATCATGAGCCAGGGCTGCTCTTGATGCATTCGGGAAATCAGCAGCCGATCCGGCCCTCGATGGGGTCGTGGGTCAGCTACGGACTGGGAACGGAGAACGAAAATCTGCCCGCGTTCGTTGTGCTCGCCCCACGGCGGCCAGTGATTGGGCCCTACTTGTGGGCCAACTCATTTCTGCCAGGTGCGCATCAGGGCATGTCAGTCGATACGAACGACATGCAGGTCGATAAGCTGGTTACCAATTTGAATCACCCCTCGCTCGCGCGGGCGCAGCAGCGGGAGCAGCTCGACCTCCTGAACCAACTCAATCAGTTACATCTCGCTGGCCGGCCGCAAGACGCAGCGCTCGAAGCCCAGATTCAGGCCATGGAAACCGCGTTCCAGATGCAGTCGGAGGCGGCAGAAGCGTTTGACATCAGTCGCGAGCCACAGTCGCTACACGAAGCTTACGGCACGTCGAATTTTGGCCAACAGTGCTTGCTGGCCCGCCGCCTGTGCGAGCGGGGCGTGCGGTACGTGCAGGTTTATTATTTGTCGAAAGACAACAATCAGCCGTGGGATACGCACACAAATAATGACGAGGGACACCGGAAGCTCTGTAAAGACGCCGACCAAGCGACGGCGGCATTGCTCGGCGATCTGAAGCAGCGCGGTTTGCTCGACGACACGCTGGTCGTGTGGGGCGGCGAATTCGGCCGTACGCCCTACGCGGAGATTCAGGAGAACAAAAAGCCTGGCCGCGATCATCATCACACCGGCTTCACGGTCTTTCTCGCCGGTGGCGGAGTCAAGGGCGGACTGATGTATGGCGCGACGGATGAGTTAGGCATGCACGCCGTCGAAAATCGCGTGCATGTGCACGATTTGCACGCGACGATCTTGCATTTGCTGGGTATCGACCACGAACGGCTGACGTATCACTATAGCGGGCGCAATTTCCGGCTCACGGACGTGCATGGGCGGGTCGTGCTTGACATTCTGGCCTGAGTGAAGGCGTGAGCCGCGGGCGCAGAAGTCGCCGTTCGTCAGCGAAGGACCGGGCCGAACTGTGAAGCGGCATTCGGGGGAGGTATTGGCGGGAGCGCCGGTACAGCAGCAAAGCGTGGCGGGCCGCTGAGGTTGCTGATGTGCTCCAGCAAAATGCGGCGAACCTCCAGAATGGCCAGCGGGTGGCGATGCATTTCCAAGTGGTCGGAATGCACGACTAATTCAGAGGCAACCCCGTCGAGTTTCGCACTTTTCACGGAGACAATGCCATCGCCGTCTTCGGTGACGCGACCAAGAATCGACTTTTTTGGTACGGCTCCCACAATGTTGTGGAAGATAGTCCATTCCGCCCGCGGCGCGCGAAGCATGACGGGGAAAATAGGGCAGTCCGGGGCCAACGAATCGATGCTCGTGGTCGTGGTGAGCAACTCCTTGTTGCTGAAGTAGCCAGGATTCGTGAGGGACAACTTGGTGCCCAGCTCGAGCATCATCTCGGGTAGCGTGATCAATCGCCGGCTCAATTCCCGCGTGAAATCGCTCGCAAACGGACTGCCGCGATGGGGCGTGCCAATGGTGACAATCTGTTTTACCGACGGATTGGGATGGAAATAAAACGACTTCGCCAGTTTGGCCTTCTCTTCCGGTGTCGCCCGCAGGTCTTCTAGCGGCTTATCGGACAGCAGCCGCCAAAAATCATCGCCGCTTTCCAGCGTCTGTAGCATCGAGACGAGGCCGCCCATGCTGTGACCAACCAATACGAGTTGATCGAGATTGGGATTACTCGCTCCCGGGTCCAGTGTGGAACGCACCTCCGCCAGCGTATCGCGAAGCTGCGCAGCGCTCACCCAAAAGGGCTGTCCGGTCGGATACAGAAAGAACCAAAACTGAAAGCGGTTGCGGATTTCAGGAAAGGCCCGCAGGTCGTTAAACATCTCCATCCAGGTCGTCGGGCTCGACCACAGCCCATGCACCATGACCACCGGAATCCGATTCGGATCGAAGGGCTCCACCATGTAGAGACCTTTGATGCCCTGCGCCTTATTGGGATTGAGTAGGCCAACCGTAGCGAGATCTTTTTCTCTGAAAGCAGGGTTGTCGAGGAAAAAGGCCAGCGGAATCGTGAGGTCGGTTTCGAGCGGAACCAAACGATTGCAGACGACGATGTCGCTGCTGAACAGTGGGTCGTACAACTCCAGCGTGCAGCGATGCACATTAGCGGCGATCTGCTCGCGCGTTTGCTCCTCGACCCGCAGAAATGCCGTCACCGGAAAACACAAACCGGGTGGATAGTACCGCTCGGCGGGCGATTCTTCCTTGTTTTGCGGGCGAACGGCGATCAGCGGCACGCCCAGGCCGTAAGTGTGATACTGATTGGAAAGGCCATCCGCGACTTTGTAGTCACTCACAAACTCCAGCCGGTCAATATCGTCCGGATGCCAGGGCCCCCGCAGAACGACATGCACTTGAAACTGCTTCTTACCAGTCTGAATGATCTGGGTTTCACCCGGCCGCAAGCGATTTTGCTTAATCACCAGCCGCATCGCCGATTCGAGTGCGTCGTTGTACAAATCGCAAGCTCGGCGGAATTCGGGGTCGTATGGATTGCGAAAACGATCGAGAGTCGGATCGAGCAGAAACCAATAGGCGTGCGCGACCGACGTCGCGAAGGCATCGAGCGCATCTTTGGGCTTGCCGCGGGCTTCCAAACGCTGGCCGTCCATGTAGGACAGCTCGGCGTAGGAGCAGATTTTGTCCGGGTTCGGATCGGCATCAATCTCTTGCTGCAGCTTGACCAGCGCAATTTCAGGTTTTTTCTCCTGCAACTCCACCAGGTCGTAGCGCCGCAACAATTGTCGCGTGCGCGGCGTCGGCTCGGGATCTTCCCGCGTCAGAGCCAGCAGCGAATCGGGAACAAACCGATTGGGCTGCTTCCGCAACGTGAGATAGCGTTGCTGGGCGCAGCCCGGCCCTAAACCCGTCAGCAGGATGACGACAAACAACAACCGGACCGCTGCTGGCCGAAACAGCAGCGGCACACAGGCGCATCGGTGTTGTGCGTCACGGTGAGTACACATGGGCGTAGCCAGGCAAAGCGCCGGTTTAAGCGCTACGGCGCAAAGGCAAGCGGGGTAGAATTACAGTTCGCAGCCCCGCACGACAAGGGCAATTGAGCCAGCGCTAGCTTCAATGGCTAGCAACGGCGGTTAGCGACGGCTGCTGGCGCTAGCAGGCTGGCGGCCCGCCGCGCTACATGGCTCGCGCTGAAAGTGTCCATGCTCGATGAAATACTGTACCTGTTTGGCCGTTTCACGCCGCCACAAGACCGAGGAGTGCAAGCCAGGCAGAACGATGTGATCCGCCTCGCAGCCCAGCGAAGTGTTCGGCTCAGCCACCATGAAATCGAACTTGGCCGCAATGATGCCGATATCCCGCGCCCTGGGTGCGGGCAGCGTGCAGACGAAACTAGAATTTTCGTCGGTCAGTTGAGCAATCGGCGGCGAAAGCCGGCCTAGGTGCGGGGCTAAACGCCGCGCCCAACGCGAGCCCCGATTGGGCGGCGCGATCATAACAAACCGGCCCAGCCGCTTCGGCTCGTAATCTGCCAGCGCCAATCGACCAATGATGCAGCCCATGCTGTGGCAGACCAGATGAATTCGGCCATTGCCTTGGCTATCGAGTTGCCGCAGCAAATCGGCAAATCGGCTCGCGTGCGTCTCGATTCGCGACCAGAGGCTGGGATAACCCCAGTTGATGACGCTGCCAAAGCTCGGCTGCAGCGACCGGGCCAGCGGCAGCATGATGACGGGCAACGCCGCCAGACCATGCGCCAGCACAACCGTATCCTCCCGGCTAATGGCTTCTTCTGGGCTGGTCATGGTTAACAATTCGCTGCGTATCGCGGTTTATTGCTTATCGCGCTTTATTGGACAGTGGAAGCCGGCCCGGCCGGTTGTCGAATCCAACAACCTGCGGCATGATGGCAGACTTCCGAGCGATCTCCAACCCATTGTAAAGCAAGAAGTTATGCCGGTGGTCACCGAGAAGACGCTCATCCGCGTAGGCCATAGTCCCGATCCGGACGACGCCTTCATGTTTTATGCCCTCGCCAAGGACAAAATCGACTGCGGGTCGTACCGCTTCGAGCATGAACTGGTCGATATCGAGACGCTCAACCGCCGGGCTTTCGCAGGCGAACTGGAGCTGACCGCACTCAGCCTACACGCCTACGCCCATTTGTCCGACAAGTACATTTTGTGTACCTGCGGCGCGAGCATGGGAGACAACTACGGGCCGATGGTCGTCGCCCGTCAGCCGGCGATGATCGAATCGCTCCGCGGACGCACCATCGCCGTGCCCGGCACACTGACCACCGCATTTCTCACGCTGCGAATGTGCTTGGGTAGCGATTTCAAGCACGTCATCGTGCCGTTCGATGAAATTCTCGACGTGGTCGTCGCCGGCGAATACAAAGGGACGCTGATCGACGCCGGTCTGATTATTCACGAAGGCCAGCTCACCTATGGCGACCAAAACCTGCACCTGATCGTCGATTTGGGCCAGTGGTGGATGCTAGAGACGGGCCTGCCGCTGCCCTTGGGTGCCAACGGCGTGCGTAAAGACCTGGGCGAGGCAACCATTCGTGAGGTCAACCGCCTGCTGCACGAGAGCATTGAATACGGCTTAGCCCACCGGCAATCCGCGCTTGACTATGCCCAGCAATTTGGCCGCGGCCTCGATACCGGCAAGGCCGACAAATTCGTCGGCATGTACGTCAACGATTGGACGCTCGATTTCGGCGCTCGCGGCCGCGAAGCCGTCAAGCAACTCCTCGCCCGCGGCCACGCCGCCGGCGTCATTCCAAAGCTGATCGAGCCCGAATTTGTCGGGTAAATCTTCCAACCCATCAGCTGGGAGCAAACCTGCTCCCGGTGGCTTTACGCCTTACCGATCGCCGCTTTCACTTCCGCGGCAACATGCTCAGGCGTGATGCCGAAATGCTTATACAGCGTGCCAGCCGGTGCGCTAGCCCCATAACTGCTCATGCCTACAAAGCGGCCATTCTCACCCAGGTAGCGGTCCCAGCATTGGCGAATGCCGGCTTCAACCACAACGCGGGCGGTGATTTCGCGAGGCAGCACGCTCGCACGATACGTCGCGTCTTGCTCTTCGAACCATTCGACGCAGGGCATGCTGACCAGTTGCACTTGCACACTCTCCGCGACGAGCTTTTCCCAAGCCTTCATAGCGATATCAAGCTCGCTGCCCGTGGCGATGATGATGGCGGTTGGCTTCCCGCTGGGAGCTTCGGCCAGCACATACCCGCCGCGTGAGCTGTTCGCCGCCGGCGCAAACTTCGTGCGATCGAGCGTCGGTAGGTTCTGCCGCGACAGCACCATCGCGGCGGGGCAAGTCAGCCGTTGCATCACGGTGCGATAACATTCGGAAACTTCGTTAGCATCCCCCGGCCGCACCACATCCAGATTCGGAATCGCCCGGCACGCGGCCAAATGCTCCACCGGCTGATGTGTCGGCCCGTCTTCACCCAGTCCGATCGAATCGTGCGTCAGCACATAAATCACCGGCCGGTGCATGATCGCCGACAGGCGTAGTGCCGGGCGCAGATAGTCGGTGAACACAAAAAACGTAGCGCCATAAGCTCGCAGGCCGCACAGCGACAGCCCGTTGCAAATCGCGGCCATGCCATGCTCGCGAATGCCAAAATGCAAATTGCGGCCCGCATAATTGCCAGCAGCAAAACCCTTCTCACCGTCCAGCAGCGTCATCGTGGAGGGTGCCAGGTCCGCCGAGCCGCCAATCATCCACGGCAAATGCTTCGCCAAACCATTGAGCACTTTGCCGGACGAAACGCGACTCGCTAACCCCTTGGGATCGGTAGGGAACGTCGGAATCCCCTGGTCCCAACCTTCAACCAGCTTGCCCGCCCACATCGACTTCAGCTCGGCAGCCTCTTTGGGATAAGCCTTCTCGTATTCCGCAAACTTTTTGTCCCACGCTTCGCGAGCCGCTTTGCCGCTCGCGCCGATGCCAGCCGCGAAATGCTCGCGAACCTCCGTGGGAACTACAAACTTCTCATCTTCCGGCCAGCCATAAAACTTTTTCGTGAGCTTGATTTCATCTTCACCAAGCGGAGCCCCGTGAGCGGCGTGGCTGTCGGCTTTGTTCGGCGAACCGTAGCCAATGATGCTCTTCAGCACGATGATCGACGGCTTGTCGGTCACCTTCTTCGCCGAGTCGATGGCCCGCTGAATCGCCGCCAAATCGTTCGCGTCGTCCACCTGCACGGCATTCCAGCCATAGCCTTCAAATCGCGTGGCGACATCCTCACTAAAGGCCAAATCGGTGTGCCCCTCGATCGTGATGCGGTTGTCGTCGTAAATCCACAGCAAGTTGTTGAGCTTCAGGTGGCCGGCTGTGGAAGCTGCTTCGCTGGAAATACCTTCCATCAAATCGCCATCGCTGCACAACACGACCACGCGGTTCTCGAACAGGTCGAAGCCATGACGGTTGTAATGCGCACCGAGCCACTTGCCGGCCATCGCGATTCCCACGCTCGTTCCCACGCCTTGCCCGAGCGGACCGGTCGTCGTCTCAATGCCGCCGGCGTAACCGAATTCCGGATGCCCCGCACAGGGGCTTTCCAGTTGGCGGAAGTTCTTGATGTCCTCCAGTGTGATGGCGAGGCCATCCTCGATTTTGTTGTCGTGCTTGGCGACCTTGCGGACCCCCGCCAAATGCAGAATCGAATACAGCAGCATCGAAGCGTGGCCGCACGACAGAATAAAGCGATCGCGGCCCGGCCATAGCGGCTGAGACGGATCGTAGCGCAGGTTGTGCTGCCAAACTTGATAGGTCACCGGAGCCAGGGCCATCGGTGTGCCCGGATGGCCGCTGTTGGCCTTTTGTACCGCATCCATGCTCAGGGTGCGGATGGTGTTAATGGCGAGGGTATCAATGCTGGTTTTGGCTTCGGCGACAGACATGGCGGCAATCGGTTGGGGATAATTCCAGGGTCGAATTCAATGAGAAGCCGCCTAGTTTAGCGGGAGAGCCGTCTGGCGGAAAGAACTTGCCGGCTGCCGCACCATTGCGCAACTGCCGCCACCCCTTGCCCAACGAGTAGGCAACGGGAAAACCCTTGCAACTTGAGAAATAAAGATTTTATGTGGATTTGCAGTCATTTCGAAAAGTTTTCATGTATTGGCTTGCGACTTGCTTTACCCAGACTCTCAGTTCGTCTGCTGCAAAGAAAGTCCCACCATTTTTGCGCTGGGGCTGCGCGCAGAAGACGTGATCCCACCTAGTTTTTCCTCCACAGGCGGAGTCCCCATGAGGTATGTAGCTATTCGTATCGGTTGGTTGGCCATGTCACTATTTATGGCCTGTTGTATTCAAGCTTTTTCACTCGCTCAGGATCCGGCACCCACGCCGACAATCGAAGAGCGCGTGGCAAAAGTGGAAACGTCGGTGGGTGATGCGGCTTTGGCTGGTCACAACGCCTGGATGCTCACGTCATCGGCATTGGTGCTCTTCATGACGGCACCAGGTCTGGCCATGTTCTACGGCGGTCTCGTCCGCAAGAAGAACGTGTTGGGCGTCATGATGCAGTGCATCTTTCTGATGGGTCTGATGACGGTGATCTGGGCCACGTATGGCTATTCGCTGGCGTTCGGCGGATCGATGCCGGCAGCGGATGCGTCGGATGCAGATAAAGCGGCGAATACGTACTCGCCGTACATCGGCAACGGCGATTTCCTGTTCATGAAAGGCGTTCAACGGCAGTTCGACGACGCTGCGAAGGCCCCCGCCACTCCCATGGAAGGCGTGATTCCGCGCTTCACGCACATGCTCTTTCAAGGCATGTTCTTCATCATCACTCCCGCGCTCATCTGCGGCGCATTTGCTGAACGGATGAAGTTTAGCACGATGGTGGTTTTTTCGATCCTGTGGGGCACATTCGTCTATCTGCCGCTGTGCCACTGGGTGTGGGACGGCGGATTGCTGGCCTATGGTTCTCCGCATGCGATCGCCGGTGGCGCGCTCGATTTTGCTGGCGGCACCGTTGTGCATATCAGTTCGGGGGTCTCGGCCCTGGTTTGTGCCCTCGTGTTGGGCAAACGCGTGGGCTTTGGCAAGGAAAACATGGCCCCGCACAACATGACCTACACCGTGCTCGGCGCGGGCATGCTTTGGGTGGGCTGGTTCGGGTTCAACGCTGGCAGCGAACTCGCTTCGGACGGTCTCGCTTCTAGTGCTTTCTGCGTTACGCATTTCGCGGCTGCCGCGGCCACGCTGGCCTGGGCCGGCATGGAATGGATCACGCGGGGCAAACCGAGCGTGCTTGGTGCGGCTTCCGGTGCGGTGGCCGGGCTCGTTTGCATCACGCCGGCCGCCGGCTATGTCCAGCCAATGCCTGCCATTGGAATGGGCATCGCGGTCGGTATCGTGTGCTTTTTCGCTTGCACGAAGCTGAAGTCGGCATTCGGTTACGACGATTCGCTCGACGCCTTTGGTGTGCATGGCGTCGGTGGAACCCTCGGCGCGCTTCTGACTGGCGTATTTGCGACGAAGCACGTTGCCGACCCAGTGCTGGTCAGCGGTGGCGGCAACCCGGTCGGACTCATCGATGGCAACAGCAGCCTGCTCATTGGCCAGTTGGCCGCGATCGGCGTCACCTGGGTACTAGCCCTCGTCGCCACTTTCATCATCCTGAAAGTGCTCGACGTGGTCATGGGCCTGCGAGTCAGCGAAGAGGCCGAAATTGAAGGTCTCGATATTAGCCAACACGGCGAAGAGGGTTATCTGTTCATCTAGCAGATATTTGTCGCGTGTGACCCGCGAACGGAGTCGTGGGGAACTCGCGGCTGAGCGTCCAATGAAAAAAACTTACTCCGGTCCCGCCTGGCCGGAGTGATACCTCAAGACTTGGGCGGCCGCTTGTCGGCCCGCCCAAGTCGGGGTGTTGATGGACGGAAGAAATGGCGAGCGGGATGCGTCAGCTTCCCGGTAATTCTCTACCGGCGATTCTCCAAACTCTCTCCGCGAGACGCCATTAACCCGCCACGACCCCCCGATAAACTTCCGCATACCGCTCCACCATCCGCTCGACCGAAAATTCTCGCTCGATTCGTTCGCGAGCCGCAGCGCCCAATCGCTCACGCAGCGCACTGTCATCCAGCAACCAGTGCGTGCGGCGTGTAAATTCATAACGATCGCCGACCGGCACCAGAAAGCCGGTCACGCCATCGATCACAAGGTCTCGATTGCCGGGAATATCGGTTGCGACAACCGGCACGCCGACGGACATCGCTTCCAGAATCGTGTTCGACTGCCCTTCGTATTCGCTGCCGAGCCACAATGCATCGAAGTGAGGCATGAGTCGCGGCACATCGTCGCGCTCTCCCAGGAAATGCACGCGATCCACAATCTGGTTTTGTTCGCGATAGCGTTCGAGCCGCAATCGCTGCGGCCCATCCCCCACAATCAGCAGGTGAGTATCGTCGCGGGTCGATTTGAGTAGGTCCGCTGCCCAAATCAGGTCTTTCACCCGTTTTTGCGGCCACAGCCGGCCAACAGCACCGATCAGTCGGGCGTTTGACGGCAGCGAAAGCTCGGCCAGCAGCTCGGCCCGACTCGCGGGATTAATTGAGGACGCAGCCTGGATGCCGTTGGGAATGACAACGAATTTTTCAGTCGGCAAACCACGACCGACATAAAAATCTTTCACGCCACTGGAGTTCGTAATGATCTTGTCCGTGCGGCGAGCCAACGCCCGGTCGATCATCAGTTGCCACGTCCCCTTCCACGGATCGACACACCGCTCGCCGGCGAGAACGTGCTTCACACCGGCGCTGAGCGCGGCTTGGCGGCCATAGGCGTTCGCGGCGAACAACCAGGTATGCACGATGTCCGGCTTAAGCGACTCAATCTGCCGTTTCAGCCGAAAATAACTGAGCGGATCGAACTTCCACCGTTTGCCAATGACGGTGACCGGAATCTTCGCGTTGCGCAGCTCCTCTTCCAGCGGACCGGTGTGGGTCAGCACCGCCACCTGCACGTCGAATTCATCGCGCGGCAACCCCTTGGCGAGCAGCACCAGTTGCTTCTCAGCCCCGCCGCGAACGAGCGTGGGAATAATCAGGAGGAGGCGAATCAACGGCTCTAAATCTGCGAAAAATGGTTGGAATCGAAAACCCAGTGTGATCGAGATAGCCCGCTTTGCCCAGGTGAAATTGAACCCTTGCCCTACCGATTCCGCAGCAGTTCAACATACTGCTCCGCCTCAGCGATCGAATGTATCCGTGTTTGACTAGCCATCCGCCCCGCAGAGCCGCATTGAATTCTCAGGGCGGGCTCTTCAATCCAGTGCAGCACCGACGCGGCAATCGACTTCGCGTCACCCGCTGGAAAGAGGATGCCCGTTTCGTGGGTGCGGACAAAGCTTTGCGTGGCCGGCGAGTTCGCCGCAATGACCGGCAAGCCCGCGGCTTGCGCGTCGAGCAGTGCCAACGGCGTTACGGCATGGGGCGCGGGAACCAGCAGCATGTCGCTAGCTTGCAGCAGTTCATCCAGGCAATCGAATGTTCCCGGCAAAAGCACGCGGAACCGCTGGTCGAGATCGCCAATTTGCTGATACAGCGATTCGCGCTCTGGCCCATCGCCGATAATCCACAATCGCGCCTCCGGCTTACTGGCAGTGACAATCCGCCACGCCCGGATCAAATCGCCAAACCGGTGCGTCGCATCCAACCGGCCGACAGCCAGCGCGATAACGGCATTGGCAGTTACCACCAAATCGGCGTTAACCGCAGCCAGTGCCGCTCTCGCCGCATCGCTACTCGCAGGATTTCTCGGCGGCGACTCCGCGGCTGAACGCGGAATCACCTTCAGCCGATGAGCAGCATACCCCGCCGCCGCCAACGCCCCGGCCAAATGTTCGCACGGAGCGATGGTGATTGGTCCTTCGCGGCAACGGGCTGCGATCCGCGACCCCAACGTCGCCGTGGCTTGCCAGGCCAGGTCGTCATCCCCCGCGATCAGGGTCACGGGCAATGGCTTTCGCCGAGCCGCGCCGAGCGTCACATAGGCCTCGTGTCGCAAGCCATCGACCACGACACCATCCACCTGCTGTTCACCTAGCCAACTCGCCAAGCCATACATCCACCGCAGCGTGCTCCAGCCGCCGCGCCCGCTGCCGCGCAATCGCACCAGCGGCACCTTGCCAATCGTCATTTGCTCCGGCCAGCCGCGATTCCATTGCGGCGTCACAATGACTGGCGAGTGCCCCAGCGCAACCAGCGACTCGGCCAGCCGCAACAAGTGCAGGGGCCGATCGCCGACCAGCGGCCAAAATCGCGGCGTCACAAGCGCCAGGCGGAGGTTGGCCATGGCTGCTCGGCGTCACGCGACGACAGGGGACTCGATATCTTGCGGCTCCAGTGCCGCGAGATAAGGCAAATTGCGATAAGCGTCGTTATAGTCGAGGCCATAGCCCACGACAAAGACATCGGGAATCTCGAAGCCCACATAATCGGGCCGCAGCGCCACTTGCTGCTGCCCCTGCTTCAGCACGAGCACCGCCGTCCGAATCGACCGCGGACCGAGATCTTTAAGCAAAGCGAGCACTTCTACCAGCGTGTGGCCCGTATCGAAAATGTCGTCCACCACCAGCACATCTCGGCCGGTAACATCCGGAAGCATTTCGGAATTGATCGTGAGCGTGCCCCGCTCAGTCCCCAAGTAGCTGCGGGCCTGGAGCACACCCACGCGGAGCGGCATATCGAGCTTGCGAATAAGATCGGCCAGAAAAATGATGCTGCCCGTCAACACCGCAATGACCGTCAACGGCCGCGTCCCCTCCCGCGCACGAATTTCCTCCGCCAACCGATCGATCGACGTTTGAATTTGCTCGGCAGATACCAGAACGCGCATGGCTGAGATTCTAGCTACATGCCCCTCGTCAGCCAATTCCGGGGCAAATCGGGGGCAACAACTTCTTCCGGCTGGCCAAATCTGTCGAGTATCGCTTCCGCCGTCATATACCCACTGCGAACCGCCCCCTCCATCGTCGCCGGCCAACCCGTGCGTGTCCAATCCCCCGCGAGAAACAGGTTGGGAATAGCCGTTTGCTGCCTCGGCCGAATCTCATCGAGCCCAGGCCCCACAGAAAACACGGCCTGGTCTTCGGTAAGCAACTTAAATCGCAACAGGCGGGCTTGGGCCGCATCAGGAAACACCGCCGCAAGGTCTTGCAGGATTTCTTCGATCACCGCTTGCCTCTCCCGGCCCGCCAAGTCGTAAGAAGCACTGATAACCACTTGGTAGTAATGCTCCTCTTGCTCACCGCCGAGCGAACGGGAAAAAACCCATTGCGACAGTCGATCGACCAAAATCGCATTCGGCAAATCCGTAATCGGTCGATCGAACCACAGGTGAGCACTGCTAATCGGAGCCGCCGGGATCGCAGCCAATTGACCCTTTGGATCAACGCTCTCCAGAAGTTCCGGCGAAAACAATCGCGGCAGCCGTGTCCACGGCACTGCCACGACAACAACGTCAAATTCGCGTAACGATTGGTCCGGCATCCTTAAGCCATGAATGCGGCCGCCGTCACCAACCACCGCTTCCACCGGCGATTCCAAATGCACGCAAACTCCCTGTTCTACGAGCCACCCTCGAACGCGATTCTGATACAGCACATCCAGCGACACACTGGGGATGAGAATATTCGCCGCCTCGCGATGCGTCATGAACCCATCGACAAACACCTTCCGAGCCGCCGCCAGCGACGCCCGATCCAGCGACTCGGCCAACGCACTGACCAGCACCACCTTCCAGAACCGCTCAACCGCCGCGCTCGATTGCCCCTGCTGTCGGAGCCACGCCAAAACCGTCGGTCCGTCGGTGGCATCTTTTGCCGGCGTTCGCGTCAGCGCCATTAAGCAGCGAGCAATCGAAAACTTGTTCGACAGTGATAAATACTTGAGCCTCAGCAGCGGCCCAGCCAGGTGCAGC
The DNA here is from genome assembly GCA_031394445.1 of Anatilimnocola sp. Classification (GTDB taxonomy): domain Bacteria; phylum Planctomycetota; class Planctomycetia; order Pirellulales; family Pirellulaceae; genus CAYLLN01. The sequence continues at coordinate 6,818 of JANNTN010000502.1, read as the reverse complement.
GGCGCAGGCAACCAACGCGACGGCGTAAAATCGCTTCGCTGGCCATCCGGGCCAAAAAAGTACAGCGTCTTTTGCCGCATGAATAATGCCTCAATCCCCGTCCGGCGACAGAAATCCAGAAAATTTGTGCAGCACCCCATCGCTACATGCTGGCAATGGTCAATCGTGTCTCCAGTCGCTTGATCGACGAACGATCCAGCCCGGCCCCCCAATTTCCTCCGCGCTTCGAACAGCTCCACGTCATATCCGCGGCCGGCCAATCCCACAGCGCACGACATGCCGGCCAACCCGCCGCCGATGATCGCGATTCGTGGCATGGCATCTACGAACGAATGAGAAACGCGTTGCCGACGATCGCCAATTTGTGCAGGCGCGATAACGAGACTCGTCGCCGTAACACCACCAGCGGGTCGCGCTCGATGCGGGCCAGAATCGCCCGATACGTGGTCCACATGATGTGAAACACCCGCTTCGGACCGAGATCGAGATAACGCTCGGTCCGCAATCCCGCCTCAAATAACGCCGCCGCCCGCTGGCATTGAAATTTCAACAACTCCAATAGCGGCTGCGTCCCCACGGCACCCAGCCAATCGACCGGTGCGGTGTGAAACTTGGCCAATTCTTCGCGCGGAATATAAACCCGCCCCTGCCGGCCATCCTCTTGCAAATCGCGCAAAATATTCGTGAGCTGAAACGCCACGCCACAATCGGCTGCCGGCAAAATCGCCTCGTCCTCCCGGCAACCCCAAATCGCCATGCAAGCCAGTCCGACAGCCGAAGCCACATGCTCGCAATACCGTCGCAGTTCGGCATACGTCGCATACCCGGTGCCATGCAGGTCCATCTCCACCCCGTCGATGATCCGCCACAGCAAATGTTGCGGCACGACAAATCGCGAAACCGTGTCCGCTGTCGCAACCAGAACCGGATCGACCGCCCGGCCCGCCATCGCATCGCGAACTTCCCGCCGCCACTTGGCCAATCGCTCGCGGCGGATGTCGAGCGGATCGGGACTATCGGCGATGTCGTCGCAGCGGCGGGCAAAGGCGTAGAGAGCCTGCATCCCACGCCGCTGTTGAATTGGCAGCAGCCAGTTGATGCACGAAAAATTCGATGCCGACCGCTGCGCAACGCCGCCGCACGCACGATAACCGGCTTCAAGGTTGGGCATCATCCATGCCACCAAACAGATCGGAGGGCCGCAGCAGCCAGAATTTTAAGCTTGGAAAATCGCCCGACAGTGGGCCGGCGCGACCAAACATCGTAACCGCTCCGGCGAATTGCGGCGAGGATGGCCTCCCCCCCCGCCGCAAACACGCGTATCGGCAGCCGCAATTCCCGATCGACCTGTTGCGCCAGCCTTTCACGCACCGCCAATCGCTCGGTCGCCTCCTCCACCAACGGCCTCAACATCGCTCGGAACGCATCGTTGCATTTTCCCGCCGCAAATCGCGTCTCATCCCACCCCGCGGCGCGACAATTCTCCTGCGGAATATAGACTCTCCCCCGTTCGTAATCCCGTTTCACGTCCTGCCAAAAATTGGCCAGTTGCAGCCCCGTGCAAATCGAGTCCGAAAGCCGGCAATTCTCCTCCTCGCCGCTCCGGCCCAAGTACAGCACGATCCGCCCCACCGGATTGGCCGACTTATCGCAATACGTCAGCAGATCGCCCAGCGTTTCATAGCGATTCTGCGTCTGGTCGCGGCGAAACGCTACCAACAAATCAGCCAACGGCTCTCGCGGCAACTGAAATTGCGAGATCGTTTCCCGCAGCGCCACAAACACCGGATGCGACGCCTCGCCCGCATAGGCCGCATCCAGCAAGCGCTGCCACCAATCCAGCAACGGCAACGCATCCTCTTTGGCCGACTCGTCTGCCAGATCGTCAGCCCACCGGCAATACGCATAGACATTGCACAGATGCTGATCCAAGTGCCGCGGAAACAACCGGCTGGCAACCGTAAAATTCTCATAGTGCGATTGGGCCAGCCGCCGGCAATAGGCCTGCGCCTCGTCAAGCGGTGTCGGCGGAAAGGCCGCATCCGGGCCAAAACGCGCCAATTCGGCGGGCACATTCATCGAGAAAATACGGCATCAAGAAATTACAACATCGAGATTTCAGGGCACCGCCGGGCGAGGAGGAATCAGCCGCGGCACATTGCGACTCGGAGCCGACCGCAGCGTGTGATCGATCGTGATCTGGCATCGAGGTAAAGCCCTTTCCAGCTCAGCAGCCCCCTCGCGCGTCACCTCGGTATTGTTCAAATGCACGATCTGCAGCGATCGCACGTTCTTAAGATGCTCCAGCCCACCATCGCTGATTTTTGTGCCGGAGAGCCACAGAATCCGCAATTGCTTGAGAGCCACCAAATCGGCCAATTGATCGTCGTTCACGTTCGTATTGTCCAGGCCCAGCGACTCCAGTTGCTCGATCTGTGCCAAATACTTGAGGCTATCAGCTTGCAGCCGAGTCCCCTTTAGCGAAATCGATTTCAGCCGCGGAGCCTCACGCAATTCGGCCAGCCCTGCTCCGCCCGTCGCCGTTCCCGGCATATACAGCGTGTCCAAGTTGGGCATTCGCTTCAGATGCGTGAGCCCAGCATCGGTAATCCGCGTCTGATCCAGCCACAGCATTTGCAGTCGCGGGAAACGTGCGAGCTGCGCCAGCCCCTCATCCCCCACCTTCGTCCCATCGAGACCCAAATACTGCAAGTAAGGAAAATCGGGCAGCGTGGCCAGCCGTCGGTCGTCGATCGGCAACTGCTTGAGTGAGAGATACTGTAACTGCTTGAGCGGAGCCAGACGCTGCAAGGTCTCGCCCGTAATGCCGCTCGAACCCAGATACAGCTTGGTGATGCCGGGCGCTGGTTCATTCATTCGGGCAATGTGCAGCAAACACGCATCCGTAACCTGCGCATTCTCGATAGACAGCCACGGTACGCTCACCAGGTCTGCGAGTAGTGCCAGCTTCTCGTCACCACCCAGCCAAGCCTGCCCAAGCTGCACATTGAACGTGCCAGCCGAAGCTCCTTGAACCGGCAGGGCCAATGCTCCCAGTTTTTGTAACTCACTCGCCGCCTGGCTTGAAATAGCCGACCGAATGCGAGCCAGCCCGGCTTGCGTTGCCGCCGCATTTACTCCGGGTTGGTTTTCCAATTGCCTCAGAGCTTCGCGGGCCGCATCGCGAACTTCCCCCCGCGGCGACTGGGCGTGCGACTGCAATATCGTCCATAAGCGGCTGCGAATTTCCGCATCGGGCGAACGCAGCCCCACCACAATTTGCGGAATGGCGTCCTTCCCGGCCGACTGCAACTGCGTTGTCGCCTCTTGGCGGGCAGAGAAATCGCTACTTCCCAGCTCGGCGATGAGCTGGCCAACATCACCAGCAGCAGCTTGATCGCCCCTGGCGGCTGGCAAAAATAGCAAAGCCACGCCTAGCGTCAGAAAGTGACGCCGCCACTCGAATTCAGAAATGAAGCTAAATCGCATCAGGGCTGCTGCCGGGGTGCCGCCCTATCATACCGCGTCTTCCAGCCACCGTCCAAATCTGCCAGAAAAACTTCCTCCAAAAAGCCTCATAGAGGACCTCGCCCCGGCTACTCGCGAGGTAGCCGGGGCGGCATCGGCGGGGGGCGACGTCGGGGGGGGACGTCAGGCCGCCTTTTTTAATTCCCGCACCGGTTCTTCGGCCATCGGCAGCGTCAAAGGTTTCAGCTCGTCGCGCAGAACGAGCACATTGGGGGGAGCTTCAATGCCCAGACGCACCTTATCGCCGGAGACGCGAACAACCGTAATGACTATCGAATCGCCGAGGCGGATTCTTTCCGCTTCTTTGCGTGAGAGGACAAGCATGGGTGTCAGCCTTTATGAAAATCGGTGCAATTAATTTCAAGTAATGAATGCTTAGGCAAGCGACGGAGCCAAAACCGGGGCGTGGATCAACTGAGTCCTGCCGACGCGCTCACCACTCGAGCTGTAAAACAGGATCGTGTTGCGGTCGGTTTCCCAAATGGCGGTCAGCTTGACGCTGCGGGGCCCATGCAAGCAAAAGAAAATGCCACAAGGACGGCGGCCGCGGACCAGCATTCGTTCGGTAATGGTAAAGGCACCTACTTGCAATTCATTTTGTTCGCAAATCGTGGTTTGGACGTAAATTCGGAGGTCGTTCAAGTTGTCAATTTGTAGAGGTTGGGCCGACATCGGCAGCCGAACTCCTTTGGATGATTGCGGGGGATAGGAAGAAACTGCCGCGAGCGATGAATAGGCAGATTGGCGAGCGGGGGCACTGTAACTATCGGCTAGCGGCGACGGCAGATTTAAGGAGGAAGGCTAAGTAACCTAGGAAGACTTTTACGCCACGGGAGAATTGCTCCAAGCCGCGCCCTCTGAGTTGAACTGCATTGCTGCTACAGTTAATCAGTTCACACGGAAGAGGGAGAATTCATGGTGGAAAACGAAAGCTGGATTCATGTTGCGCGAACCCAGCTTCAGCAGTCACAGGTCGATTTCTTTCGCGTCAGCCCCGCCCGTTACTGGATCGATTTTTTGCTGAGCTTGGTTTTGGCCTATGGCCTGGGTGCCGTTTACCTCATGGCTCCCTTGGGTTCACTCCAGCAATTGGTCGCTTTCCCGTTCGCCGTCTTCTGGATTTACCGCCTGGGCTCGCTCGTTCACGAAGTTTGCCATCTCGGACACCACGAAATGAGGGGGTTCAAGGTCACCTGGAACCTCATCGTGGGCGTCTTCACCCTGACCCCCTCCCCGTTTTTCACGCACCACCACCGGGATCATCACAGCGCCCGGATGTACGGAACGAAGGAAGATCCGGAGTACATCGTCAATCTCTTCCAGCCCGGCAGCTTCCTCAGTTTGCTGGCTTACTGTGTTTTGGTCGCGCTGTTTCCGCTGCTCGTGTTTTTGCGTTTTCTGCTCGCCCCGCTAACTTTCATTCATCCCCGGGTGCGCGACTGGTTTTTGCGCCGCGGCTCGGCCCTCACGATGAATTATCGTTACGAGCGGAAGGTGAGTAGTTTTGACCGCTGGGCGATCACCACCGTGGAATTGCTGTGCTGTCTACGAGCGGCAGGCATGCTGATCGCCGTGGCAATTGGCGCATCAGACTGGACGCGGCTGCCGCTCCTGTATTCGCTGGGCCTGGGTGTGTTCGTCCTCAACCAAATGCGGCTGCTGGCCGATCATCACTTTGAAGGCGACGGCCAACCCTGCGAGCTCGACCAACACATTCGGGATTCGTGCAACTTCACTGGGCGAGATTTTCTCACCTGGCTGCTGTTTCCGTTCGCCATTCGCTACCACGCCCTCCATCACCTCTTCCCGACCTTGCCCTATCACAACCTAAAAGCCGCTCACGGCTATCTGGTCGCAAATCTACCGCCCGAATCGCCTTATCATTCGCTCGACGAGCAATCCTGGTGGTCCGTCGCCCGCCGCACCCTCCGCGGCTCCGTAGCCATGCATGCTTAGCCCTGTAGGGCAGAACCAGCTCGCTTGCGAGCGCCGGCCCACCCCCCCCTATTCCTTCGAATAATTCGCAAACGCTTCGGCAATCTTGCCCTGCTTCTCGTCCCCTTTGTGAAACACGACGCGATACCGCAGCGTGAACGTATCCCCCTTCTTCATCGTGTGCTCGCTGCTTTCCTTGCCGTTGGAAAAATCCTTCAGGCCCCAGGGGTTCGCGGCAAACAGTCCATACGGACGCACGTGCCAGTGCGTGGGATAGCGAAAGCTGCTGGGGTGATTGAGGATGGCGATACCGAGCGTCTCGCCTTGCACTGGGCCGTAATAATCGACCCACGGGGCCGGCTTGCCCCAGGCCGCCGCGTCTTGTAGCCCCTCACTGCTGATGATCGTGCCTTTGTCTTGCTTTTTGTCGGCCCGCATCGATTCGGCAATCCGCAGGCCGAACGACCCCTCCTTCGTGTCGCGAAAAGTCACGCCATCTTTCTCCGCGGTTACCGTCGCGTCGAAATCGATCCACCGCGCTTCCTTATCGCCGCCGAACCGCACCGTGCGCACATCGCTCAGCATCTTCTCCTTGTCGTGATGCAGGTCGATCCAGTCCGTCGTCGTCAGGATCGTGCCGACCTTCCCCCCCTCGGCCTTCTTGAGCGCCGTGTGAACTTGCTTCCCCTGCCACAGCCGCTTCGGCGGTTCTTTGCCCGCTGCCTTCGCCGCCGCGTCCTCTCGTTTCACCCGCTCGCTATTCGGATCGGTCGACGTCTCCGCCCAAAAATCGATGCCGTCGATGTCGCCATGGTCGAACCAGAACGACTTCTGATGAACGTGGTCGGTCGCCTCGCTTTTATCCCCCGTTGGCAGCTCTCGCAGCGGCCAAGCCCGCGTCATTTCCTTCCCCGTCGGACCAATCACCGGCCAAATCACCGGTTTAAAGCCCGAATCAAAAATGTACGTCGCGAATGGCTGACCATCGAGCGTCACTTCAACGCCCTTCTCCGTTTGCTTCAGGCCCACTTCGGCCACAGCCGTCGAGGCAAACAACAGACCAACCGCGGCGCACCAGACCAACGACATGACACTGCGCATGATGGCAACTTCCGAAGACAGGGAGGGGATTGGCGACTCGACGCATTTCAACCCCGGCATGATACCGCTCCCCCCAGCCACTTTCCACAACCAACCATCTAGATCCCTCCTAGAGTGTGAGCGTCTCCAAAGTAGGTGGGAAATTGAGTCCAATGGAATCGCCGGAACAAAAGGGGGGTAAGTTTCAGTGTGCAGCGATCCCAGGGAGGATGGAATCATGACGCGGAAGCATTTGTCGCGGCCGGTGTTGAGTA